>NZ_JBWKIR010000011.1:0-275531 GCF_056432605.1 Streptomyces sp. NPDC045022 | reverse complement strand
CGGCACCCGGCACGACGAACCCGCACCCGGCAGCTGGCGACCGGCCGCGACGGACCCGGCACCCGGCACGACGAACCCGCACCCGGCAGCTGGCGACCGGCCGCGACGGACCCGGCACCCGGCACGACGAACCCGCACCCGGCAGCTGGCGACCAGCCACAACGAGCCTGCGCGAGGCACGACGAACCGGCACCCGGCACGACGAACGCTCGGCACGAGCCTGCGCGAGGCACGACGAACCGGCACCCGGCACGACGAACGCTCGGCAGCGCTCGGCTCAACCCGCCGCAGCGATGAGCGCCCGCATCACGCGCAGGTCCTCGCCCATCTCCGGGTGCCACTGCACGCCCAGCGCCCAGCCCCGCTCCGGCGGCAGCTCCACCGCCTCCACGGTGCCGTCCGCCGCGTAGGCCGACGGCAGGAGCCCCGCGCCGAGCCGCTCCACCGCCTGATGGTGATACGTCGGCACCGTCAGTTCCTCCGGGACGATCCCGGCGTACCGCGTTCCCGGCACCGGCTTCACCGGATGCGCGCCGAACACGCCGACCGCCTCCGCGTGCCCGTCCAGGTGCTGGACGAGGGTCCCGCCGAGGGCCACGTTCAGCAGCTGCATGCCCCGGCAGATCCCCAGCAGCGGCACACCCGCGGCCAGGGCCGCGCCGAGCAGGGCGAGTTCCCAGGCGTCCCGCTGCGGCGCGGGCGGCCCCGTACGAGGAGAGCGCTCGGCGCCGTAGCGCGCCGGATCGACGTCCGGCCCGCCCGCGATCACCAGTCCGTCGAGCCGGGCGACCGCGGCCTCCGCGTGCTCCGGTGCGTCCGGCGGCAGCAGCGCCGCCAGCCCGCCGGCCCGCTGCACCAGCCGGGGATACGCGGCCGGCAGCAGCGCCGCCTCCAGCTCCCACACGCGCCAGCGCGCACCGGCCTCCAGATACGTGCTCACACCGATCAGCGGTCGTACGGTCATGCCGCCCTCCACGGAAACCAAAGGTACACTCCCATACCTTTACAGGGGCCGCGCTACGCCAGGAAGCCCCGCAGCAGCGCCGCCGTGCCCGCGCAGTGCTCGCGCATCATCTCCCGCGCCCCGTCAGCGTCCCCGTCCAGCACCGCCTCCACCAGCGCGGTGTGCTGCCGCTGGGAGTGCTCGAGGTTGCGCACCAGCAGCGGAATGCAGTCGAGCAGGTCGTTGACGGTGGCCCGGACCGCGGCGTACTGCGCGGTCAGCGACGGCGAACCGCACAGTTCGGCGATCGTCAGATGCAGCAGCGTGTCCAGGCGCCGGTAGTCGGCGAGGGGGGCCTCGTGGGTGCGGTCCAGCGCCTCCCGCAGCCGGTCGGCCCGCTCGCCCGTCAGCCCGTGCGCCGCGCACAGCCCTGCCGCGCCCACCTCCAGCACCTCCCGGAAGCGCAGCACGTCCTCGATGTCCACCGCGGCGACGCGCCGCCGCAGCTCGTCCTCGCCGCCCGCGTCGGCGCGTGGCAGCACGAACGTTCCGCCGTACCGTCCGCGCCGCGCCTCCACCAGCCCCTGGTCCTGCAGCACCTTCAGTACCTCGCGCAGGGTCACCCGGCTGATCCCGAGCCGCTCCGCCAGCTCCCGCTCGGCCGGCAGCCGCTCGCCCCCCGGCACCAGGCCGAGCCGGACGAGCTGCAGGATCTGCTCCAGCGCCTCTTCGAAGCCGTTGCCCGCGCGCACCGGCCGCAGCACCGGAGCGAGCCGGTCGCCCACCCCTTGCCACTCCGTCTCCCGCGACATCCGTCGTACCCCCTTCCCAAGCAATGGTCCTGCGCAATACCTTATGGCTCCCGGCCCGGCCGAAACAGCGCGAAGAAGCCGAAGGAGCTCTCCCGTGGCAGACCGCACACCCCCGCTGAGCGTCGAGGAACTGCACGCCCTCGTCGCGAGCGGTGAGATCGACACTGTCGTCCTGGCCTTCCCCGACATGCAAGGGCGGCTCCAGGGCAAGCGGTTCGCCGCCCGCTTCTTCCTCGACGAGGTCCTGCACCACGGCACCGAGGGCTGCAACTACCTCCTCGCCGTCGACACCGAGATGAACACGGTCGACGGCTACGCGATGTCCTCCTGGGACCGGGGCTACGGCGACTTCGCCATGCGGCCCGACCTGGCCACCCTGCGCAAGATCCCCTGGCACCCCGGCACCGCCCTGCTCGTCGCCGACCTCGCCTGGAACGACGGCTCCCCGGTCGCCGCCGCACCCCGCCAGATCCTGCGCCGCCAGCTGGAGCGGCTCGCCGGACTCGGCTGCACCGCCCAGGTCGGCACCGAGCTGGAGTTCATCGTCTTCAAGGACAGCTATGAGCAGGCCTGGGACGCGAACTACCGGGGCCTGACCCCGGCCAACCAGTACAACATCGACTACTCGATCCTCGGCACCGGCCGCATCGAACCGCTGCTGCGCCGCCTGCGCAACGACATGGCCGGCGCCGGCCTCACCGTGGAGTCCGCCAAGGGCGAGTGCAACCCCGGCCAGCACGAGATCGCCTTCCGCTACGACGAGGCCCTGCGCACCTGCGACCAGCACGTCCTGTACAAGACCGGCGCCAAGGAGATCGCGGCCCAGGAAGGTGTCTCGATCACCTTCATGGCCAAGTACAACGAGCGCGAGGGCAACTCCTGTCACATCCACCTCTCACTCGCCGACGCCGACGGCAACAACGCCATGGCCGGGTCCCCGGACGACCCGGACGGCATGTCCGAGGTCATGCGGCACTTCCTCGCCGGACAGCTCGCCGCACTGCGCGACTTCTCCCTCCTCTACGCCCCCAACATCAACTCCTACAAACGGTTCCAGCCGGGCTCCTTCGCCCCCACCGCCGTCGCCTGGGGCCACGACAACCGCACCTGCGCGCTGCGCGTCGTCGGCCACGGCCGCTCCCTGCGCTTCGAGAACCGCCTCCCCGGCGGCGACGTGAATCCCTACCTCGCCGTGGCCGGGCTGGTCGCGGCCGGCCTGTACGGCGTCGAGCAGAAGCTGGAACTCCCCGAGCCGTGCCCCGGCAACGCCTACACCGCCGGCTTCGCGCACGTCCCCACCACCCTCCGCGAGGCGGCGGAACTCTGGGAGAACAGCCCGATCGCCCAGGCCGCCTTCGGCGACGAGGTCGTGGCCCACTACCGGAACATGGCGCGCGTCGAACTGGACGCCTTCGACGCCGCGGTCACCGACTGGGAGCTGCGCCGCTCCTTCGAACGCCTGTGAAAGGTCATCACGTGTCCGACCCGCACGAGCTGAAGGTCCTCAACCCCGCCACCGAGGAAGTCGTCGCCGTCGTACCCGCCGCCACCGCGCAGGACGTGGACGCCGCCGTCGTACGGGCCGCGCGCGCCCAGCGGAAGTGGGCCGCCCTGGGCCCCGCCGACCGGGCCCGGCTGCTCCGCCGTTTCGCCGACGTCGTCGACGCCCACATCGAGGAACTCGCCGGGCTGGACGTCCGCGAGGCCGGCCACACCGTCGGCAACGCCCGCTGGGAGGCCGGCAATGCCCGAGATCTGCTGCTGTACGCCGCCGGCGGCGCCGAACGCCTCCTCGGCAAGCAGATCCCGGCCCCCGGCGGCTGGAACGTCACCTTCCACGAACCCCTCGGCGTGATCGGCGTCATCGCCCCGTGGAACTTCCCGATGCCGATCGCCGCCTGGGGCTCCTTCCCGGCGCTCGCCGCCGGCAACGCGGTCGTCCTCAAGCCCGCCGAGACCACCCCGCTCACCGCGCTCCGCCTGGCCGAACTCGCCCTGGAGGCGGGCCTGCCCGAACATGTCCTCCAGGTGCTGCCCGGCTACGGCCACACCGCCGGACGTGCCCTGGTGGACCACCCGGACGTGGCCAAGATCGTGTTCACCGGCTCCACGAGCACCGGCCGCGAGGTCATGGAGCGCTGCGCCCGCCTGGTCAAGCCGGTCACCCTCGAACTCGGCGGCAAGAGCCCCAACGTCGTCTTCGCCGACGCCGACCTCAAGGCCGCCCTCGACCCCTTCTCCTTCCTGGACAACGCCGGCCAGGACTGCTGCGCCCGCACCCGAGTGCTCGTCCAGGAGTCGGTCCTGGAGGAGGCCCACGCCTTCCTCGCCGACGCGCTGGCCGCCGTCGTCGTGGGCGACCCGGCCGACGAGAAGACCCGGATGGGCCCGCTGATCTCCCGTCAGCAGCTGGAGCGGGTACGGTCCTACGTCCCCGAAGACACTCCGGCCCTGCGCGGCAGCGCTCCCGACGGGCCCGGCTTCTGGTTCCCGCCGACCGTGCTCACCGGCGTGCGGCACGACAGCGCGGCGGCCCGCGAGGAGATCTTCGGACCCGTCGCCGTCCTGCTCCCCTTCACCGACGAGCAGGACGCGGTCCGCCTCGCCAACGACACCCCCTACGGCCTGTCCGGCTCCATCTGGACCCGGGACGTCGGCCGCGCCCTGCGCGTCTCCCAGGCCGTCCGCGCGGGCAACCTGTCCGTCAACTCCCACTCCAGCGTCCGCTACTGGACCCCGTTCGGCGGCTTCAAGCAGTCCGGCCTCGGCCGCGAACTCGGCCCCGACGCCCTGACCGCCTGTACCGAAACCAAGAACGTCTTCATCAGCACGGAGGGCCCCGCACAGTGACCGACACCATCGTCTGCCGCCGCCTGGCCGGCCGTACCGCCGTCGTCACCGGAGCCGGCAGCGGCATCGGCCTCGCCACCGTCCGCCGGCTCGCCGCCGAAGGCGCCCACGTCGTCTGCGGCGACGTGGACGAGGTCCGCGGCAAGGCCGCCGCCGACGAGGTCGGCGGACTCTTCGTGAAGGTCGACGTCACCGACCCCGAGCAGGTCGAGGCGCTCTTCCGGACCGCCTACGACACCTACGGCAGCGTCGACGTCGCCTTCAACAACGCCGGCATCTCCCCGCCCGACGACGACTCCATCCTGGAGACCGGCCTGGAGGCATGGAAGCGGGTCCAGGAGGTCAACCTCACCTCCGTCTACCTGTGCTGCAAGGCCGCCATCCCCTACATGCGCCGCCAGGGCAAGGGCTCCATCATCAACACCGCCTCCTTCGTGGCCCGGATGGGCGCGGCCACCTCCCAGATCTCGTACACGGCCTCCAAGGGCGGCGTGCTCGCCATGTCCCGTGAGCTGGGCGTGCAGTTCGCGAGGGAGGGCATCCGGGTGAACGCCCTGTGCCCCGGCCCGGTCAACACCCCACTCCTGCAGGAACTGTTCGCCAAGGACCCGGAACGGGCCGCCCGCCGCCTCGTCCACATCCCGGTCGGCCGATTCGCCGAGGCCGAGGAGATCGCCGCCGCCGTCGCCTTCCTGGCCAGCGACGACTCCTCCTTCGTCAACGCCACCGACTTCCTGGTGGACGGCGGCATCTCCGGCGCGTACGTCACGCCCCTGTAGGGACAAAGGTGTACGGTCCCCGTCGTATGCGACAGCTTCTGGCGTGGACCCTGGCAGCGGCCGCCACCCTGGCGGCCGCGCCCACCGCGACGACGGCGACCGCCGGCGACTGCCCGGCCCTCTCGGGCACCTGGTACGGCGACAACCGAACACACCTCCAGCAGGTCATCGACGCCTACGGCACCTGCTCCGGCCACACGGGCGCCGTCGCCGCCTTCGACTGGGACAACACCGTCACCAAGAACGACGTCACCGACGCCACCCTCTCCTGGGCCCTGCGCCACGACCGGCTGCTGCGCCCCGCCCGCTGGAAGGAGACCAGCGCCTGGCTGACCGACGCCGCCGACCGGGCCCTGACGACGGCCTGCGGCACCGGCGCGGGCACACCCCTGCGGACCTCCGCCGAGCCCCGCTGCACGGACGAGATCGTCGGGATCCGCGAGAACGGCACCACCATGAGCGGCGCCCCCGCGTTCGCCGGCCGCTGGAACCACCGGCGCACGGTCCCGCAGTACGCCTGGGTCCCGCAGCTCTTCGCCGGCCGCACCCCGGCCGAACTCGCCTCCTACGCCCGGTCCGCCCGCCGGGAGGCCCTGGCCGCCCCGATCGGCGCCACCCGCACCCTCGGCACCCGCACGGTCCCCGCCTACGTCCGCTACTACGACCAGCAGCGCGACCTGATCCACACCCTCCGACGGGCCGGATTCCGGGTCTACGTCGTCTCGGCGGGCTCCGAACCCATCACCGAGGTGTGGTCGCGGGCGATCGGCGTCGACGCGGCGCACACCATCGCCATCCGCTCGGTCCTCGACCGCCGTGGCCGGATCACCGTGCGCAACGAGGGCTGCGGCGGCGTCCCCGCGAGCCGGGGCGCGGTGATCCCGTACATCGACGGCAAGCGCTGCTGGATCAACCAGGAGGTGTACGGCGTCCGGGGCGCGCCGGCCTGGAAACGGCAGCCCTCGAAACACCGGCCCGCCCTCGCGGCCGGTGACTCCGACACCGACGTCACCTTCGTCGCGGACGCCACCGGCGCGCACGTCGTGATCAACCGCAACAAGCCCGAGCTGATGTGCCGGGCGTACGACGACGCGGACGGCCGCTGGCTGGTCAACCCCATGTTCCTCGCCCCGCTGCCGCGCAGACCCAGGCCCTACCCCTGCTCGACCACGGCCTACACGGCCCCCGACGGCACTGGTGAGCCGCTCCGCCGCGCGGACGGCTCGGTGGTGCCGGACCAGGCGGACACCGCTCACTGACGGGCCGCTCAGAGGAAGGTGTGCCCCTCGCCCCGGTAGGTCGGCACGGTCGCCGTCACCGTGTCCCGCGCGACCAGGTGCAGCACCTCGAAGCGCTCGCACAGCTCGCCCGCCTTGGCGTGCCGGAACCACACCTTGTCGCCGATGAGCAGGTCGTCGGCGGGCGAGCCCAGCAGCGGGGTCTGCACCTCGCCCGGGCCTTCCTGCGGGTCGTACGCCAGCCCCTCCGGCAGGTACGGCACCGGCAGCCGGTCGGGACCGGCGGCACCGGAGGCCGGGTAGCCGCCGCCGAGCACGGTGACGACACCGACGCCGGGCCGCCGTACGACCGGCTGGGCGAAGAGGGCGGCCGGACGGCCCGTGAAGGACGTGTAGTTGTCGAAGAGACGCGGCACGTACAGTCCCGAACCGGCCGCTATCTCCGTCACCGCGTCCTCGGCTGCGGTGTGCTGCACACTGCCGGTGCCTCCGCCGTTGACGAACTCCAGGCCGGGGGCGACCGAGCGCACCGCGCGCACCACGGCGGCCCGCCGCTCGGCCAGCTCCCGCCGGGCCGCGGCCTGCATCAGCCGGATCGCCCGGGAGCGCAGCGGCCGCCCGGCCACCGCGTCCCCGACCCCGGCGATGTGCCCCTCGTACGCCATGATCCCCACCAGCTCGAAACCCGGCCGCCGGGCCACCGACCGTGCCAGTTCCGCGAGTTGGGCGGGGGAGCGCAGGGGTGAACGCCGTGCCCCCACCCGCACCCGGCCGCCGAGCAGCTTCAGCGAGGTGTCCAACTCCAGGCAGACGCGCACCACTTCACGCCCACCGCCGCGGGCGGCGTCGATGAGATCGAGCTGGGCCGGGTCGTCCACCATCACGGTGACGGCGGCGGCGAGCTTGGGATCGGCCGCCAGTTCCCCGAAGCCGGCGCGGTCGGCCGACGGGTAGGCCAGCAGGATGTCGTCGAACCCGGAACGCGCGAGCCACAGCGACTCGGCCAGGGTGAACGACATGATGCCCTGGAAGCCGTCCCTGGCCAGGACGCGTTCCAGCAGGGCGCGGCAGCGAACCGACTTGCTGGCGACCCGGACCGGCTTGCCGCCGGCCCGGCGGACGAGGTCCTCCGCGTTGGCGTCGAACGCGTCCAGGTCCACGAGCGCGAGAGGGGCGTCGAGATGGGCGGTGGCCCGGTCGTAACGGGCCCTGTCGGCGGCGAGCGCAGTCATGACGGAAGCGTGCCAGACAGGATTACCGCAGGGTAGGGGGACGTACCGGGCAGATGCCCCGGCGCTGCGGACTGGTTCTCTGTCATCCGCCGACAACCCGTAGAGTGACGCGCACGTACGGCGGAACGCGCGCGGCGCACCTGTTGAACCGGGGTGCCTGCCCGGCCGTACGGGTATGCGTGCCCGGGAGGGAGCTTCCGCACCGGGCGCGGCCGAGCAGCAGGACGGCCCGCGTACGAGAAGGCGGCCCGGGCACGAGGAAACGGGGGGTGCATGAGCACGGAAGCGCGCCACGCCCCGATCCCGCCACGCCCCTCGACTCCGCCCACCGGCCCCGCCTCCGAGCCGCCCCGGCAGCGCCCGGCACAGGGCACGCCCGCGGCTGCGAGGGGCGTACGCCCGGACGCGCGGTCCGCTCGCCCGGCCGGCCCGGCACCGGACGACGACCCGGACGACGAGCCGTCCGTCTTCACCCCCCGCGCCCCCCGGCCGCCCGCCGGGTCTCGCATCGCCGTGCCCGAGGTCACCGACCCGGTCAGCCCGCCCCCGCCGCCCGCCTCGGCCCGCTTCCCCGACGCCCCGCCCAACACGGGCCGACAGGCACACCGCGCCCACACCGGCCCGGCCGCCGACGCGCCCCGCTCCGCCGACACCGGCCCGGCCGGTACGCCGCGCTCCGCCGACGCGGGCCGGGTTGGTGCGCCGGGCTTGGCCGATGCGGGCCGGGTTGCTGCGCCGGGCTCCGCCGACGCGGCTGGTTCGCCGCGCTTCGCTGGCGCGGGTTCGGCCGGTGCGCCGGGCTTGGCCGATGCGGGTCGGGTTGGTGCGCCGGGCTCCGCCGATGCGGGTGCGGCTGGTTCGCCGCGCTTCGCTGGCGCGGGTCCGGCTGGTTCCTCCCGCTCCGCCGATGCCGGTCCGGCTGGTTCGCCCGGCTCCGCCGGCGCCGGACCGATCCGCGCCGGCCATCGCCCCGGCGGGGAGCCCGGCCGGTCCGCCGCCCCTGCGGAGGCCGCCGTCGAGACGACGGCCCGGCTCCGTCCGGTGGGGGAGCCTCGCCGACCGGGAACCCCGGCGGAAACCCCCTCGGAGACGACGGCCCGGCTCCGCCCGGTACCCTCGGCCTCCTCGTCTCCCTCGTCCCCGGACCCCCGGCATCCAGGGGCCGCGCCGGAGCGCCCCGCCGGACCGCACGGTGACCGTCGTACCGGTGTCGCGTCCGGGCCCCGTGTCAGTGGTACGCCGGCCGCGACCGCGCACGGCACCCTTGCCGGTGGATCCGCCGCCCCGACCGGGCGGCCGGCGCCCGAGGCAGGGGCGACCGCCTGGAGCCCGATGGCCCCGGCGCGCCCCGTCGGCGGCTCCACCTCCCCGGACCCTGCCCTGTCCTGGAGCGCCGGCCCGGCCGCCCGGCCGTTCGTGTCGTTCGGGGTGCCCGAGGCGTTCGACGAGCGGCGTCACCGGGTACGGCCGCGCACCGCCGTCGCCGCCGCCTGCCTCGTGCTCGGCCTCGGTCTCATCGGCGGTGCCGTGACCGGGAGTTGGCTCACCGGAGACGGCCCGGACGACGCCGCCGGCGGCGGGTACACCGCCGCCGGGACGCTCTGGCACAGCACGCCCGTGGACCAGCTGTTCCCGCCCACCGTCGAGGGCACCGGCGCCGGCCCCGGCGGCGCCGATCGCAACTGGACCCGGATCGCCGTGGCCCCCGACAGCGGCTGCGCCCACGCCTTCGACCCCCTGCTGCACAGGGTTCTCGCCCCGGTCGGCTGCCGGCGGCTCCTGCGGGCCACCTACACCGACTCCACCCAGAGCTATGTCACCACCGTCGGCCTGCTGTTCACCAAGGCCGACCCCGCCACCATGTCCGCGCTCGCCCGGCGCTTCCGCGACGAGCGCCTGGACCGGCGCAGTGACCTGATGCCGCGGCCGTACGCCGCCGAGGGCACCGCCGCGGCGGGCTTCGGTGACGAGCAGCGCGCCACCTGGACCGTGTCCGTCCTCACCGACGCCCCCGTCGTCGCCTACGCCGTCTCCGGCTGGGCCGACGGCCGTACGGTCGACTCGCCCCAGCCCGCCGCGGACGCCGTCCGCTCCGGCGCCACCACCGCACCGGCCCAGGCCGGCCTCGGCAACGAGGCCCAGGGTCTGGCCGACCGCGTCGAACGGCACCTGCGCCAGACCGTCGGCTCGGCCACGGAGAAACCCTCATGAGGCAACCGACGTACGGCCGTCGCCGCGTACGCGCGACCGGGCCGGCGGTGAGCCTGCTGCTCGCCGGCTCCCTCGTCCTGCTGCCGTCCGCCGTCGCCCACGCCGACAGCATCCGCGCCCAGCAGTGGGGCCTGTCCGCGCTGCACCTGTCCGAGGCCTGGCAGACCACCAGGGGCCGCGGCGCCACCGTCGCCGTCCTGGACACCGGCGTCGAGGCCGGCCATCCCGACCTCGCCGGCAACGTCCTGCCCGCCAAGGACATGATCGGCTTCGGCGCCGGGCCGGGCGACCGCCCCTGGGCCCGGCACGGCACCGCCATGGCCGGCATCATCGCCGGTCACGGCCACGGCCCCGGCGACACCGACGGCGTGGTGGGCGTCGCCCCGGAAGCGAAGGTGCTGCCGGTCCGGGTGATCCTGGAGGACGGCGACCCCGCCCGCGCCAAGGCCCGTACCACCCGCGGCAGCGCCCTCGCCGACGGCATCCGCTGGGCCGCCGACCACGGCGCCGACGTCATCAACCTCTCCCTCGGCGACGACTCCGACTCCGCCCACCCCGAGCCGAGCGAGGACGAGGCCGTGCAGTACGCCCTGAAGAAGGGCGTGGTCGTCGTGGCCTCGGCGGGCAACGGCGGCGACAAGGGCGACCATGTCTCCTACCCGGCCGCCTACCCGGGTGTCATCGCCGCCACGGCCGTGGACAAGTACGGCACCCGCGCCTCCTTCTCCACCCGCCGCTGGTACGCCGCGGTCAGCGCACCCGGAGTCAACGTCGTGATCGCCGACCCGGACCACAAGTACTACCAGGGCTGGGGCACGAGCGCGGCCTCCGCCTTCGTCTCCGGCGCCGCGGCCCTGATCAAGTCCGCCCACCCCGACCTGACCCCGGCCCAGATCAAGAAACTCCTGGAGGACACCGCCAGGGACGCCCCCGCAGGCGGCCGCGACGACTCCCGGGGCTTCGGCATGATCGACCCCGCGGCCGCCCTGAAGGCAGCCGCCCGCCTGAAGCCGAAGGGTCTGCGCTCGGCGTCGTACGGCGAGAGGTACTTCGGCCCCGGCCCGGACGGCCCCAAGGCCAGCGGCAGCACCTCCGACTGGGCGGGCCCCCTGGCGGGCGGCGCGGGCGGTGTGCTCCTGGTGGCAGGGGTGACCCTCTGGAGAGGCCGCAGGACAGCCGGCTGAGAGCGGGGGCGCCGCGCGATCAGCCCGGGAACAGCCGCGGACGCCGGCCGGCCGGCGCCGCTACGACGCCGAGGTGAGCGCGGACACCGCCGCCTTCGCGGCGGCCTCCACCAAGGAGATCCCGCGCGCCTGACTCACGGTCCCCTTCGACAGCACCGCCACCAGGTACGCGGCCGAATCCACCGTCACCCGCCCGATGCTGTTCACCACCCACAGCCCGGTCGTACTGCGTGGCAGCCACCCGTTCTTCAGCGCCCACGAGGAATCGGCGCCGGCAGCCGACACCCCCCACCGCTGACCGGCCTCCACGCCCTCCATCAGCCCCCGCAGATACGTCCGCGACGCGGCACTCAGCTTCGAGTTTTCCCCGAACACCTGCTGGAGCAGGACGAGTTGATCAGCGGCAGTGGTCTGCGTCAGCCCCCACAGCTCACCGGAGCCCCCGGATGTGTCCCGCAGCCCCAGCCGCTTGTTCGCCGCGTCCAGCCCCTCAGCGCGCCCGATGGAATGCCACAGCGCCGTCGCGGAGGCGTTGTCGCTGTTCTCGATCATCTTCGTGGCGTACGCCCGTTCGGTCGCCGTCAGCCGCCGTTCCGCGTCCTGCGCCTGGAGCAGCAGTGCGGCCAGGATGTCGACCTTGACGATGCTCGCCGTGTCGAAAGCGGCGTCCCCGTACACCGCGCTCGCACCGGAGCCGGGCTCCAGCACCGCCACCGACACCTCCGCTCCGGGCGGCACGCTCACCGCCGCCATCGCCTTCGACAGCAGCGCCTCCCGGTCCACCGCCGTCGGCGACGGCTCCGTCACGGATTCCACCGGTCCCTCCTCGCCCGCCCCGGCCGAGGAGGAGGCCGAGGGCGACGCGGCCGACGATACGGCCGCGGACCCGGAGTGTGTCCGTGCCAGCACATACACCGCACTCCCGGCCGTGACCCCGCCCACGGCGACGACGGCGAGCGCGGCACCGAGAACCGGACGGCGCCTGGACGGGCGCGCACGGCGGCGACGGCGGGCTCCGGGGGACTCCATGCCCGCGATGCTCGGGGCGTGGGCTGTGCGCACCGTCGGACGGACGTGAGAGCTGGGTCAGGGAAGGCTGAGATTCCCGTGAAAGCCGCCATCGCCGGCGTTCCCGGCCCCACCCAGGGCCGGCGGCTTCGCCCCTATAGACATCTCAGGGGGCTGAGAAGTCAAGCAGGTCCGCGAGTCTTGATCACTGCTGAGCCTGCTGATTGGCTGACCGTCATGACTGATCTCGGACCCGTTGCCTGGCCGTCTGCACCGATCAGGACCGAGAGGCTCGTGCTCCGTGAGCCCGAGGCCCGGGACCGTGCGGCGTTCATCGAGCTGCTGGCGTCGCCGGAAGTGCACACCTACCTCGGTGGACCCCGCCCGCGTGACGAGCTTGAGCGCGAGTTGCCCGAGGTGCCCGAGCGGTGGCCCGGGAGCTTCGTCGTCGATCTCGACGGGGCGATGATCGGCCAGATCCTGCTCAGGAGAGCGCCGGAGCACCATCGCCCGGCTGCCGCGGGGAAGGCCGATCTCGGCTACCTCTTCCTGCCACGGGCGTGGGGGTTCGGGTATGCCGCCGAATCGTGCGCGGCGGCACTGGGCTGGTTCGAAAGCGTCCTTCCCGGTGAGCCGGTGGTGCTCGCCACCCAGACCGCTAACGTCGGCTCGATGCGCCTCGCGGCGAAGCTCGGGTTCACCGAGGTAGAGCGGTTCCATGCCTGGGACGCCGAGCAGTGGCTCGGCTTGCGGTCCCCGGTCACGCCCTCCGCTTGAGCTCGCGCGCGACAGCGCGGATCTGTCGAGCGACCGCTGCCCATGCAAACCGCCCGCCGGTTCCTTGCGGAGGCCCGGTACGAGCTGCTCACACCCTGGATTAGGGTCGGTGACCGTGGCGAACAAGAACATTCCCGACCCCGGCTTCTCCGACGACGACGGCTCCGCCGACCCCCGGCTGAGCGCGGCGCTCGCCGCCTGGGCCGAGGACCGCGGCGCCCTGGAGCCCGTCCTGGAGGCGCTCAAGGGCGCCCGTCTGCTGGTCCCCGTCGTCGCCGTGCTCGGCGAGGTCGAGGAGGACGACAACGGGCTGCGCCGCGAGAAGACCAGCGACATGGCCGTACCCACCCTGAAGGCCGGCCACCGCACCGCCCTGCCCGCCTTCACCTCCACCGACTCCCTCGCCCGCTGGGATCCCGAGGCCCGCCCGGTCGCCGTACCGCTGCGCCAGGCCCTCGAGGCCGCCGCGCACGAGAAGGCCGACACGGTCGTACTGGACCTCGCCGGACCCGTGCCGTTCGAGCTGACCGGACCGGCACTGCTCGCCCTCGCCGAGGGCCGCACCAGCATCGACCCGCTCGCGGATCCGGCCGTCGTCGAGGCCGTCCGTACGGCCGTGGCGGCCGAGCCCGCCGTGCTGCGGGCCCATCTCGGGCCCGGGCGAGCCGACGGCACGCTCGCGCTCGTCCTCGACCCGGCCGTCCCGCCCGCCGAGGCCGCCCGCGCGGTCGCCGAGCGTCTCGCGGCCGACGAAACACTGAGGGCCCGCCTGGTGCGCGGTCTCGACCTGGCACTGCTGCCGGCCGGGACCACGCCTCCTGGCGAGCCCTTGTACGTGCGTGGCTGAGCGGCGGACGGACAGGCCCGCAGCGACGGCCTAGGGGCTCTCGTTTGGATCATGCCGGGCCCTGCGAGCCCGGCATGATCCACGAAAAACCCTAGCCGTAGACGGGGCCGGTGTACTTCTCGCCCGGGCCCTGACCCGGCTCGTCCGGGACGATGGACGCCTCGCGGAAGGCCAGCTGCAGCGACTTCAGGCCGTCGCGCAGCGGCGCCGCGTGGAAGGAGCTGATCTCGGTCGCGCTCGCGTCCAGCAGACCGGCGAGGGCGCTGATCAGCTTGCGGGCCTCGTCCAGGTCCTTGTACTTCTCGCCCTCCTCACTGAGCCCGAGCTTCACGGCGGAGGCGCTCATCAGGTTGACGGCGACCGTCACGATCACCTCGACGGCGGGGACCTCGGCGATGTCGCGGGTCATCGCGTCGAAGTCGGGGGACTCGGGAGGGGTGTCACTCATGTCCCACACGATAGGCGGTCCGGCCCGGCGTCCCTCAATTAGCCCTTGTCAAGCGATGCTGCTAGCCTGGTGGACGACCGGCCGGACATGCCATGAGCGACATCAGGGCATCCGGCCCACAAGTGGAGGCTCCGATCTCCCACCTGACCGTCCTCCGGGGCGGCGGGTCTCCGGTCAGGCGGCCACCATCGTTCCGTACGGACGATGGAGTCGCCCGATAGCGCCCCGCGGTCACCGCGGCGGTGCTCCGGTAGTCATTGGAGCCCGCCTGTGATCGTCCGGGGCATTTTTTGTGCTTCGGCGCGGTTAGGTCTAACGAACAGAGACGTTACGCGGCTGTCCGCCAGACCGCCGTGTGGTGCTACCGAGGAGGATCCATCAGCGCCGAGCCCCGCATCAACGACCGGATTCGCGTTCCCGAGGTGCGACTTGTCGGTCCCAGTGGCGAGCAGGTGGGCATCGTCCCCCTGGCCAAGGCACTGGAGCTTGCACAGGAGTACGACCTGGACCTGGTCGAGGTCGCGGCGAACGCCCGTCCGCCTGTGTGCAAGCTCATGGACTACGGGAAGTTCAAGTACGAGTCGGCCATGAAGGCCCGTGAGGCGCGCAAGAACCAGGCGCACACGGTCATCAAGGAGATGAAGCTCCGGCCGAAGATCGACCCGCACGACTATGACACCAAGAAGGGTCACGTCGTCCGGTTCCTCAAGCAGGGCGACAAGGTCAAGATCACGATCATGTTCCGCGGTCGTGAGCAGTCCCGCCCCGAGCTGGGCTACCGACTGCTGCAGCGTCTCGCGGAGGACGTCCAGGACCTCGGGTTCATCGAGTCGAACCCGAAGCAGGACGGCCGCAACATGATCATGGTTCTCGGTCCGCACAAGAAGAAGACCGAGGCGATGGCCGAGGCCCGTCAGGCGCAGGAGGCCCGCAAGGCCGAAGCGAAGGCGAACCCCGGTAAGTCGCAGAACGCCGCGGACCCGGACGCCGTGAACGCCGAGGCCCACGACGAGGTCTTTGACGAGGCCCCTGCCGAGGCTTCCGCCGAGGCGTGATCCCGGGGGACACCCGTCCCCGAGGATGTAACCGATAGAAGAGCGACGCTCCAGTGTGCCCGGTTTTCGTGACCGGGCACGGGAGCGCCACCGACGAGGAGAGAACGGCGCTATGCCGAAGAACAAGTCGCACAGCGGTGCCAGCAAGCGCTTCAAGGTCACCGGCTCCGGCAAGGTGCTCCGCGAGCGCGCCGGCAAGCGCCACCTGCTCGAGCACAAGTCGTCCCGCGTCACGCGCCGCCTCACCGGCAACGCCGAGATGGCCCCGGGCGACGCCGCGAAGATCAAGAAGCTTCTCGGCAAGTGACGCCGCGGCGCTGCCTGAGCGCCGTACGTCTGGACCGGGACCGAATCGTTTCCGGGTCGTGTGAGTACCCCCACGACCCCGCTACAAGGAGTTAACAAGTGGCACGCGTCAAGCGGGCAGTCAACGCCCACAAGAAGCGCCGGGCGATCCTCGAGCAGGCCTCCGGCTACCGCGGTCAGCGTTCGCGCCTGTACCGCAAGGCCAAGGAGCAGGTCACCCACTCGCTGGTCTACAACTACAACGACCGCAAGAAGCGCAAGGGTGACTTCCGTCAGCTGTGGATCCAGCGCATCAACGCCGCTGCCCGCGCCAACGGCATCACCTACAACCGCTTCATCCAGGGTCTGAAGGCCGCGAACGTCGAGGTCGACCGCAAGATCCTGGCCGAGCTGGCCGTGAACGACGCGAGCGCCTTCGCGGCGCTCGTCGAGGTCGCGCAGAAGGCGCTGCCGTCGGACGTCAACGCGCCGAAGGCCGCGTGACGCTGCGCTGGCTTTGAGCCGACGCTCACCGCAGGACCCGCAGGCTTACGGCTTGCGGGTCCTGCTGTTGCGGGCCCTGGGCGATGGTTCGGCCGCGGGTCCGTCGTGGCTGGTCGCGCAGTTCCCCGCGCCCCCTGGGGCGCCACGAGTTTCCGAAGGTAAGAGGATGCCCCCCGTCTCCCCTGAGCTCATCTCCTCCCGCTCCGCCCGTGTGAACGCCGCTCGGCGGCTGGCCAAGCGGAACTTCCGGGGCAAGGACCGGCTGTTCCTCGCGGAGGGGCCGCAGGCCGTGCGGGAGGCCGCCGGGCACCGAGGGGCGGACGGCACCCCGACGCTCGCCGAGCTGTTCGCCACGGTCGAGGCTGCGGAGCGGTACCCCGACATCGTCGGCGAGGCCCGGACCGCGGGCGCCCGCGTGCACCTCGCCTCCGAAGAGGTCATCGCCGACATCTCCACCACCGTCACCCCGCAGGGCCTGGTCGGGGTCTGCCGGTTCCTGGACACCCCCTTCGAGGACATCCTCGCCGCACGGCCCCGGCTCGTCGCCGTCCTCGCCCATGTGCGCGACCCGGGGAACGCCGGCACGGTGCTGCGCTGCGCCGACGCCGCCGGCGCCGAGGCCGTGATCCTCACCGACGCCTCCGTCGACCTGTACAACCCCAAGGCCGTACGGGCCTCCGTCGGCTCGCACTTCCACCTGCCCGTCGCCGTCGGCGTCCCCGTCGAGCGGGCCGTCCAAGGGCTGAAGGACGCCGGCGTGCGCATCCTCGCCGCCGACGGCGCCGGCGACCGCGACCTCGACGAGGAGCTGGACAAGGGCACCATGGGCGGGCCGACCGCCTGGGTCTTCGGGAACGAGGCGTGGGGACTCCCCGAGGAGACCCGCGCCCTCGCGGACGCCGTCGTACGCGTCCCGATCCACGGCAGGGCCGAGAGCCTGAACCTCGCCACGGCCGCGGCCGTATGTCTCTACGCGTCGGCCCGTGCACAGCGCGCCTCCGGAGGGTGCCGTTCCGTCACCGAGAGCTAGTAAGGTGACCAGCTCGGGGCCCTGCGCCGTCTGAGAGGTGGGGTACGGGGATGAGTGTGGCCGGCACGAGCACTGCGCCGGAAGGACGGGACGCGCGGCGCGCATCCGCGCCCGGGCACGAGGCCGGCCCGGACATCGATCCCGACCAGCTGCCCGACGGCCTCGTCGTCGCCGACGAGTACGGCCGGGTCGTCCGCTTCAACGCCGCCGCCGCACGGATCACCGCCGTCCCGGCCGCGGGCGCCCTCGGCCGGCCCCTGGAGCAGGCGCTGCCCCTGGAGGACCTGGAAGGGCGGCGCTGGTGGCAGCTGACCGACCCCTACGGCGGACTCGCGATCCGGGTCCGGCAACCCGAACGCAACCTGCTGCTGCCCGGCGGCCGGGAGGTGCTGGTCTCCGCCCGGTACGTGCGCGACGAGCCTCTCGGGCCCGTGCGGCGCGTGGTCGTCTCCCTGCGGGACACCGAGGCCCGCCGCCGCACCGAACGCAGCCACGCCGAGCTGATCGCCACCGTCGCCCACGAGCTGCGCTCGCCGCTGACCTCGGTGAAGGGCTTCACCGCCACGCTCCTCGCCAAGTGGGAACGCTTCACCGACGACCAGAAGCGGCTGATGCTCGAGACCGTCGACGCCGACGCGGACCGCGTCACCCGCCTCATCGCCGAGCTGCTGGACATCTCGCGGATCGACTCCGGGCGGCTGGAGGTGCGCCGGCAGCCCGTCGACATAGGCGCCGCCGTCTCCCGGCACATCCAGGCCTACGTCGCCGCCGGCCAGCCGGCCGACCGCTTCCTGCTCCGCATCGAGCAGCCGCTGCCCGCCCTGTGGGCCGACCCCGACAAGGTCGACCAGGTGCTCAGCAACCTGCTGGAAAATGCGGTGCGGCACGGCGAGGGAACCGTCACCATTGACGTCACGCCCTCGGCGTCCCCGCGCGAGGGCGAGGAAACCGGCACGTCGGTCGCGGTGAGCGACGAGGGGCCCGGCATCCCGGAGGAATCCATGAACCGCGTCTTCACCCGCTTCTGGCGGGGCAGCAAGCGCGGTGGCACCGGCCTCGGGCTGTACATCGTCAAGGGCATCGTCGAGGCCCACGGCGGCACCGTCACGGTCGGCCGCGCCCCCGGCGGTGGCGCCGAGTTCCGATTTACGTTGCCCGTGGGGGCCCCGGCGTATCTCAGCTGAGAGCGCCCGAGCAGCCCGCGGGCACATTCGTCTGTCTCCACCCCGTTAGACTCGGCCTTTGGCACCTTTGTGTCCTGCACGCGGCCCAGCGCCGGTCACGGGGACCATCCGCCAGCCAATCGGAAGCACGGGAAGAGATGTCGGCACCGAATAAGTCGTACGACCCTGTCGAGGTCGAGACGTTGAAACCGGAAGAGATCGAGCGCATGCGGGACGAGGCGCTCGCCGCCTTCGCCGCCGCGGACTCCCTCGACGCGCTCCACGAGGCCAAGGTCGCTCACACCGGCCCCGCCTCCCCGCTGGCCCTCGCCAACCGCGAGATCGGCGCCCTGCCCCCGCACGCCAAGGCCGAGGCAGGCAAGCGCGTGGGCCAGGCCCGCGGCGCGGTCAACAAAGCCCTCGCCGCCCGCCAGAGCGAGCTGGAGGCCGAGCGGGACGCCCGCGTGCTGGTCGAGGAGGACGTCGACGTCACGCTGCCGTACGACCGCGTCCCGGCCGGCGCCCGGCATCCGCTGACCACGCTCTCGGAGCGCATCGAGGACGTCTTCGTGGCCATGGGCTACGAGGTCGCCGAGGGCCCCGAGGTCGAGGCCGAGTGGTTCAACTTCGACGCCCTCAACATCGGCCCGGACCACCCGGCCCGCGGCGAGGCCGACACCTTCTTCGTACAGGGCCGGGGCGGTGGCACCGAGTCCGGTGTCGTGCTGCGCACCCACACCTCGCCCGTCCAGATCCGCTCCCTGCTCGACCGCGAGCCGCCGGTCTACGTGATCTGCCCCGGCCGCGTGTACCGCACGGACGAGCTGGACGCCACCCACACCCCGGTCTTCCACCAGGTCGAGCTGCTCGCCGTCGACGAGGGCCTGACCATGGCCGACCTCAAGGGCACCCTGGACCACATGGTCCAGTCCCTGTTCGGCGAGGGGATGAAGACCCGGCTGCGGCCGAACTTCTTCCCGTTCACCGAGCCGTCCGCCGAGATGGACATGGTGTGCTACGTCTGCCGCGGCGAGTCCGTCGGCAACCCGGACCGGCCCTGCCGCACCTGCTCCAGTGAGGGCTGGATCGAGCTGGGCGGCTGCGGCATGGTCAACCCGCGGGTGCTCGCCGCCTGCGGCGTCGACCCGGAGAAGTACAGCGGCTTCGCCTTCGGGTTCGGCATCGAGCGGATGCTGATGTTCCGCCACAACGTCGAAGACATGCGAGACATGGTCGAGGGTGACATCCGGTTCACCCGGCCGTTCGGGATGGAGATCTGATGCGGGTCCCGCTTTCTTGGCTGCGGGAGTACGTCGACCTGCCGGCGACTCAGACCGGGCGCGACGTCCAGGCCAAGCTCATTTCCGCAGGTCTTGAGGTCGAGACCGTCGAGCAGCTCGGCGCCGACCTCAAGGGCCCGCTGGTCGTGGGCCAGGTGCTGACCATCGAGGAGCTGGAGGGCTTCAAGAAGCCGATCCGCTTCTGCACCGTCGACGTCGGCCAGGCCAACGGCACCGGCGAGCCCCAGGAGATCGTCTGCGGCGCCCGCAACTTCGCGGTCGGCGACAAGGTCGTCGTGGTCCTCCCCGGCGCCACGCTGCCCGGCGGCTTCTCCATCGCCGCCCGCAAGACCTACGGCAGGACGTCCCACGGCATGATCTGCTCCAGCGACGAGCTGGGCATGGGCGACGACGGCAACCACGGCATCATCGTGCTGCCGCCGGAGACCGAGGTCGGCAGGGACGCCATCGAGCTGCTCGAGCTGGTCGACGAGGTCCTGGACATCGCCGTCACCGCGAACCGCGGCGACTGCCTGTCCATCCGCGGTGTCGCCCGCGAGACCGCCATCGCCTACGGGCTGCCGCTGCGCGACCCGGCCCTGATCGACGTACCGGCCCCGAACGCCTACGGCTACCCGGTCCAGGTCACCGACCCCGCCGGGTGCGACCGCTTCACCGCCCGCACGGTCACCGGCCTGAGCCCCGAGGCGCGCTCCCCGATCTGGCTGCAGCGCCGCCTGCAGAAGGTCGGCATGCGCCCGATCTCGCTCGCCGTCGACGTCACGAACTACGTGATGATGGAGCTGGGCCAGCCCCTGCACGCCTACGACCGCAAGCTGGTCCAGGGCACCATCGGCGTGCGCCGGGCGGAGGAGGGCGAGAAGCTCGTCACCCTCGACGGCGTCGAGCGCACGCTGCACGCCGAGGACCTGGTCATCACCGACGACCGCGGCCCCATCGGCCTGGCCGGTGTGATGGGCGGTGCCAACACGGAGATCGCCGACCACGAGGACGTGCAGAACGCCACGACCGACGTGGTCATCGAGGCGGCCCACTTCAACGCCGTCTCGGTCGCCCGGACGGCCCGCCGGCACAAGCTGTCCTCGGAGGCGTCCCGTCGCTTCGAGCGGGGCGTCGACCCGCAGGCCGCCGCGGCCGCCGCGCAGCGGACCGTGGACCTGCTGGTCCTGCTCGCGGGCGGCACGGCCGAGGCCGGTGTCACCGAGATCGTCGCGCCCTCCGCCCCGCACACGATCGCCGTCCCGGCGAACCACCCGGACAAGGTCGCGGGCGTCGACTACGGCCGCGAGACCGTCGTCCGCCGCCTGCAGGAGATCGGCTGCGACGTCTACGGGCAGGACGAGCTGCTCGTCACCGTCCCGTCCTGGCGGCCCGACCTCGCCGAGGTGAACGACCTGGCGGAGGAGGTCATCCGCCTGGAGGGCTACGAGAACCTGCCCTCCACGCTGCCCAAGCCGCCTTCGGGCCGTGGCCTGACCCACCGCCAGCGGCTGCACCGCCGCGTCGGCCGCGCGCTGGCGGGCGCCGGTTACGTCGAGGCGCCGAACTATCCGTTCGTCGCGGAGCAGGTCTTCGACCAGCTCGGCCTCGAGTCCGGCGACCCGGCCCGCCGTGTCGTGAAGCTGGCCAACCCGCTGAGCGACGAGGAGCCCGCGCTCCGTACGACGCTGCTGCCGGGCCTGCTGGGTGCCCTGCGGCGCAACGACGGCCGGGGCTCGCACGATCTGGCGCTGTTCGAGACCGGCCTGGTCTTCCTGCCGCGCCAGGAACAGGGCACCGCCGTGCACCTGCCCGTCGACCGGCGACCCACCGACGAGGAGATCGCCGAGCTGAACGCCGTGCTGCCCGAGCAGCCGCGGCACGTCGCCGTGGTCCTCGCGGGCGCTCGCGAGCTGGCCGGCTGGTGGGGCAAGGGCCGGCCGGCCGACTGGGCCGACACGGTCGAGGCCGGGCGCGCCGTCGCGCGGGAGGCCGGTGCCGACCTGATCGTCCGCAAGGGCCAGTACGGTCCCTGGCACCCGGGCCGCTGCGCCGAGTTCGTGGTCGTCGCCGACGGCGCGGAGAAGGTCGTGGGCCATGCGGGAGAACTGCACCCGCGTGTCCTCAAGGCCCTGGGTCTGCCCGAGCGCACCTGCGCGATGGAGCTGAACCTGGATGCCCTGGAGACGGTGGGCGACGGTGTCCCGCAGGCGCCGCGGATCTCCACGTTCCCGGTGGCCACGCAGGATGTCGCCCTGGTCGTCGACAAGCCGGTGCCGGCCGCGGAGGTCGAGGCGGCGCTGCGTGAGGGTGCGGGTGAGCTGCTCGAGTCCATCCGGTTGTTCGACGTGTACGAGAACGCCGAGCAGTTGGGTGACGGGCGCAAGTCGCTGGCGTACGCGCTCCGCTTCCGTGCGGGCGACCGGACGCTGACCGTGGACGAGGCGTCTGCCGCTCGGGACGCGGCCGTCGCCCTCGCGGGCGAGCGGACCGGGGCGGTACTTCGAGGCTAGGGCCTTCCCGGTGCTGTGCGCGGCCGGCCGCGGGTCGTCCCCGGCCGGCCGCGCGGTTTCCCGCACCCCTTCGGCGCGTTTGCCCCGGCCGTCGGCTGCATAAATGCGGCTTGGTCAGGGTGACCTCACTCGTTCGGGTGGGAACCGGAGGCGATCCGGCCCTTTTGGGTCATGCCGTCGACAGAATCGGACCGGCCTTTCGGGGTCGGTCCGTCTGCTCTGTCAGGGCCCGGATGGGGGACCACAGGCATGATCCGCATCAAGGCACGGGCGCCCACCGCGCGGGGAGCCGTACTGCCCACGCTCTGGGGAGCCGTGGCGGTCGGCTACAAGCTCGGCTGCCCGCTCGCCCAGCAGAACGGGATCGGCGCACGCATCGTCACCAGCGCCGTCTTCTTCGCGGTCGGTACGGGCCTCATATTCCACGTCCGCCGCACTCTCCTCCAGGAGCTGCGGCTCGCCCGCCGGGCGGCCCGTGCCGCCCAGAGCGTCGTCCTGCGTCCACCGCCCCCACGCCTCGACGGGCTGAACGTGGCCGCCGCGCAGCTCTCCGCGGACCGGGGCGCGACCGTCGGCGGCGACCTGTACGAGGCGATCGCCACCGAGTACGGGGTACGGGTGGTGATGGGCGACGTGCGAGGGCACGGCCTGTCCGCGTTGGGCACGGTCGCCGCCGTCCTGGGCAGTTTCCGCGAGGCCGCCCACGACGAGCCGGAACTCGGCGGGGTGCTGCGCCGACTGGACCGGGCCCTGGCCCGGCACCTGCGCGAACGCGCCCGCGCGGAGCATCCCGCGAACGGCGCCCCGGACCCGGAGCACCCGGTCGCCGAGGAGTTCGTCACCGTCCTGCTCCTGGACATCGGCCGGGACGGCGAGCTGCGCGCCCTCAACTGCGGTCACCCGTGGCCGTATCTGCTGCGCGGTACGAGGGCCGAGCCGCTGACGCGCGCGGACCCGCTCCCGCCGCTGGGCCCGTTCCCGCTGCCGGCGGAACTGACGGCCCAGCCCTGCGGCCACCTGCTCCCCGACGACTCCCTGGTCCTCTTCACGGACGGCGCGGAGGACGCCAGGGACTCCCGGGGGCGGTTCTTCGCACTGCCGGAAGCGCTGCGCAATGCGGTACGTGATCATCCGGTCTCCCCGCAGACGGTCCTGCGCACGGTCTTCACGGCCCTTCTGCACCACACCGCCGGCAGACCGACGGACGACGTAGCGGTACTGGTCCTGCGGAACGAACGCGGCAGGGTGACGCGCACCCCCCAAGGGGCGCGGGGAACCGCGCGACCAGCGGCGCATCACCCGCAGCCGACAACGCGCCCCTGACCGGCCGGCCCAGGGGTCACCCGGCCAAGCCACCGCTTTTCGAGGGGGAGCAGGCGGCTTGGCCGGCCTCTTGCGAGGAACTTCAGTCAACCGGATCGCCACCCACCGCAACAGCGCGCGCACACTCCGGATGCACGCGTTCCGTTCACACCCCGTGTGAACGCGGACGCACTACGCTGACCGCACCAGGCCACTCGGGGGGCATCCCATGCAGCCCAACACTCTGCTCGACGCCATCCTGGACGAGGCGGGGATCTCGCACGCGGGTCTCGCCGCCCATGTGAACCAGGCGGGCCGGAGACGGGGCCTCGCGCTCCGGTACGAACACACCGCCGTGGCGCGGTGGTTGAAGGGACAGCGGCCCCGCGGCCAGGTGCCCGACCTGATCTGCGAGGTGCTGGCCGGGCGCCTGCACCGCCCGGTGACCCTGGACGACATCGGCCTCGGGGTGCCCGGTGAGCCGAGTACGCCGCACGCCGGTTCACTCAGCGGGTTCGTGGAGCGGGCCACCGCACTGTGGCGGTCCGACGAACAGCAGCGGCCCCATGTGCTCGGGGCTCCGGCCGTCACGGGCACCCCCGCCGTCATGCCGGTGTGGGAGTGGGAGAACCCGCCCGAGGACGTCGATGTCTCCCGTGGCGGGCGGCACCGGGTCACCGCGGCCGACATCGAGATGCTGCGCGCCGCCCGCACGCACTACGAGCAGATGTACCGCAAGGCCGGTGGCATCGCGACCCGGACGCGGATCGTCGGCTTCCTCAACGCCGAGGCCGCGCCGCTGCTGCGCGGCAGCTACACCGACGCCACTGGCCGCCAACTGCACCGGGCGACCGGCGGGTTGGTCGCGATCACCGGGATCTGTGCCTACGACTCCGACGCCCACGGACTCGCCCAGCGCTACTTCCATCAGGCGCTCAGACTGGCAAAGGCCAGCGGGGACCGGGGACTCGGGGCGTATGTGATAGCCCTGCTGGTCAACCAGTCGCTGTTCATGCGCGAGTACCGGCAGGCCGTCGCCTTCGCCGAGGCCGCGTTGCGCGCCGCGGGCAGGCACATCACCCCGGCGCTCGCCTCCGACCTGTACGCGATGCAGGCCAAGGCGTACGCCCACCTCGGCGACTCGGGCAGCGCGTTGTCCTGCATCCGGCGCGCCGAGACGGCCGCCGACCGCATCAGGCGCGGGTACGAGCCCGACGAGACGGGCTACGTCCAGCCCGGACTGGTCAACGTGCAGGTGGCCGAGGCGCTGCTCAGCCTCGGGGAGCTGGCCGCCGCCCGGGAGCACGCGGCCGCCGCCGTGGACAACCCGGCGCACGACCGGGGCCGGGTGCACCGGCTCGCCATGCTCAGCACCATCGAACTGCGCCAGGGCAACGCCGACAAGGCGGTGGCCGCGGCCGTGCAGATGGCCGAGCAGGCGCGCGGGATGGAGTCCCAGCGGCTGCGCGACAGACTGCGCGCGGTGCGCGAGCATCTGGTGCGGTGTGGTTCGGCCGGAACCGCCGAGGCCGCCGAACTCATCGACGGGGCACTGCGCGTACCGCTGTAGGCCCCCTGTGGGTACACAGTCCCTGCTGCGATATTGCCACTTACTCGTCGGAAGGTGGCAGAACCGTGCAGTGGACGAAACAGAACGAACAAACTGTGTATGAAAACCGCTGGTTCAGCGTCAATCTCGCAGATGTCGAGCTGCCGGACGGCCGGCACCTCGACCACTTCCTCATCCGGCTGCGGCCCGTGGCCGTGGCCACGGTCGTCAACGAGGCCAACGAGGTCCTCCTGTTGTGGCGGCACCGCTTCATCACCGACAGCTGGGGGTGGGAACTGGCCGCGGGGGTCGTGGAGGACGGCGAGGACATCGCGCGCGCGGCCGCCAGGGAACTGGAGGAGGAGACCGGCTGGCGGCCGGGACCCCTGCACCACCTCATGACCGTGGAGCCGTCCAACGGCCTCACCGACGCCCGGCACCACATCTACTGGTCCGACCGGGGCGAGTACATCGGGCATCCCGTGGACGACTTCGAGTCCGACCGCCGGGAATGGGTCCCCCTCAAACTCGTCCCCGACCTGATCGCCCGTGGGGAGGTCCCGGCCGCCAACATGGCGGCCGCGTTACTCCTGCTGCACCATCTCAGGCTCGCGGAAGGTTAACGGGCCGCCAGCGCCTGCCAGATCGTCACGACGAGCGCGCCCAGCGCCGTCAGCGCGGAGAGCGAGGGCAGCGGCCAGCGGGCGTGTTCGAGCGAGTTCATGCGCGTGTTCAGTTCGTCCAGTTCCTTCGCGGTCTCCTCGGTACGGTGACTGAGCAGGGCCAGCCCCCCCTCGACACGGGCGTAGGCCACGTCGAGGCGGCGCCGTAACTCTGCGAGTTCTCCAGGGACCACGGGATGCTCCGGATCGACGGTCACGGGTCCGCTCCTTTCGGTAGTCGGTACGGATGGTTCCGCATCCCTTGCATGCGCATGAAGAGTCAACTCGCCTGGTGGATGCATGGGGAGCGTGTGCGACAGGCATATGCGTGCCCGGCGCGCACACGGTGTGTGAAACAGACGGGCCCGGCACCCACCTGGGTGCCGGGCCCGCAGAGCGTCGCTCTTCGTAATCAGCCGTAGGTGTAGAAGCCCGAGCCGGTCTTCCGGCCGAGCCGGCCGGCCTCGACCATGCGCTGGAGCAGCGGGGGAGCGGCGTACAGCGGCTCCTTGTACTCGGCGTACATGGAGTTGGCGATGGAGACGATGGTGTCCAGACCGATCAGGTCGGACAGCTTGAGCGGACCCATCGGGTGGGCGCAGCCCATCTCCATGCCGTTGTCGATGTCCTCGCGGCTCGCGATGCCCGACTCGAACATCCGGATCGCGGACAGCAGGTAGGGCACCAGCAGCGCGTTGACGACGAACCCGGAGCGGTCCTGGGCGCGGATGGCGTGCTTGCCGAGCACCTTCTCGGCGAACGTCTGGGCGCGGCTCAGGGTGCCCTCGGAGGTGGTGAGCGCCGGGATCAGCTCGACCAGCTGCTGCACGGGGGCCGGGTTGAAGAAGTGGATGCCCACCACGTGGTCGGGGCGGGAGGTGGTGACGGCCAGCTTCACCAGCGGGATCGAGGAGGTGTTGGAGGCGAGGATCGCGTCCGCGCGGGTCACCACCTGGTCGAGCACCTGGAAGATCTCCGTCTTGACCTGCTCGTTCTCCACGACGGCCTCGATCACGAGGTCACGGTCGGCGAACTCGCCGAGGTCGGTGGTGAAGCTGAGGCGCGCCTGCGTCGCGTCCCGCTCCTCCTCCGTGATCTTGCCGCGCTCGGCGGCCTTGTCCAGGGAGCTGAACAGCCGGGTACGGCCGATCTCCAGGGCCTCGCCGGTGGTCTCGGCGACCTTCACGTACAGTCCCGCGCGGGCGCACACCTCGGCGATGCCCGCGCCCATCTGGCCGCAGCCCACGACTCCGACGCGCTCGATGTCGGTCACATCGTTCCCTTCGCTGGATTCTCCGGCTCGCTGGCAGACCTCCGGGTTCGGCGCCTGCTCCGTTCGTGCACGTTACCGCCAAGTATCGATGATCGATCGTCCGGGTGGCGGCATCCTTGTGCGCGAAACGATCCGTGACCGAGCGGATCCACAGCGTATGAGGGTGTGCGGATGGTGCGGACGGTGCGGATGTCACGGCGGGCCTTCGCGCTGGCGGCGCTGTCGACGCTGGCCACGCCGGTCCGGGACGCGGCGGCCCAGGACGCGGTGGCGCGGAGCGGGGCGGCGGGGCCGAGCGGGGCGGCGGCACGTGGTGCGGTCGAGCCGAGCGGGACGGCCGCCCTCGGCCCGGTGCGGCACGGTGGGATGGCGGCGCAGGGCGGGATGGCCATGCGGGGCCGGGCGGCGGCGCAGGGCGCGGCAGCCGGGCGTCCGGCGCGCGCGACCGCCGAGATGCGCGGCGTGTGGCTCGCCACCGTCGTCAACCGCGACTGGCCCTCGCGCCCGGGCCTCACGGCGGCCGCCCAGCGCACGGAGCTGATCGCCCACCTCGACAAGGCGGTCCGCGACCGGCTGAACACGGTGATCCTCCAGGTCCGGCCCACCGCGGACGCCCTGTGGCCGTCACCGTACGAGCCCTGGTCGGAGTACCTCACCGGCACCCAGGGCGAGGATCCCGGCTGGGACCCGCTCGGCACCGCCGTGCGGGAGGCCCACGCCCGGGGCCTGGAACTGCATGCCTGGTTCAACCCCTACCGGATCGCCAACCACACCGAACCGACCCGGCTGGCCGTCTCCCACCCCGCCCGCCGGCACCCCGACTGGGTGGTGCCCTATGGCGGGCGGCTCTACTACGACCCCGGCCTGCCCGAGGTCCGCGCCTTCGTCCGGCAGGCGATCCTCGACGCGGTCGCCAGGTACCCGGTCGACGCCGTCCACTTCGACGACTACTTCTACCCCTACCCGGTCGCCGGACAGACTTTCGACGATGACGACGCCTACGACCGGTACGGCGGCGCGTTCAGCAGTCGGGCCGCCTGGCGGCGGGACAACATCGACAAGCTGGTGCGGGAGACGGCCGACGGCGTCAAGCGGGTCCGGCCCGGCACCCGGTTCGGGATCAGCCCCTTCGGAGTGTGGCGCAACGCCTCGGCCGACTCCCGCGGCTCCGACACACGGGCGGGCGTCCAGACCTACGACGACCTGTACGCGGACACCCGTGAGTGGGTCAGGAGGAACTGGATCGACTACATCGTCCCGCAGCTGTACTGGCACATCGGCTTCGCCGCCGCCGACTACGCGACACTGGTCGCCTGGTGGGCGGAGGTCGCCCAGGGCACCGAGACCCGGCTGTACCTCGGCGAGGCCCTGTACAGGGCGGGCGCCGCCGGGGAGCCCTCGGCCTGGCAGGACCCGGTCGAGCTGTCCCGCCACCTCACCCTCGCCGCCCGGTACCCGCAGGTGCGCGGGCATGTGTTCTTCGCCGCCAAGGACGTGGCGGCGGACCCGATCGGGGCGATGGCACGCGTGGTCGCCGATCACTACGGGCGATCGGCGAAACCACCGCGTTGAACCACTTCGTCGGTCTGCTTCGCGTTACTTCTGCGGCTGCTCGCCCTGGTGCCGGACCTCGCAGTCCGGGCCGGGGGACATCACGGCCTCGCGTCCGTCCGCGAAGCGAACCCGGTAGGGCGGGTTGCCCTCCTGGCCCATCACTTCGACGACTTCCGTGACCTGGTCGTGTTGGCCGACCACCCTGCCGTGCTGGACTAGACGGTCGCCCTTCGATGCGCGCATCTGCAGGCCCTCCTCACGATCACGACCGCTGGGTGACGGCGATGCACACGAGCACGGCGACAGCGGTCAGGGGAGCGGCTGCCGTGAAGTGCTCGCCCAGCAGCAGCGCCGACCACACCAGTGTGAGCAGCGGCTGAGCCAACTGCAACTGGCTGGCGCGGGGGACGCCGATGGCCGCCATCCCCCGGTACCAGACGACCAGACCGAGGAACTGCGAGCCCAACGCCACCCACAGCAGACCGGCGATGCCGTGCCAGGTGAGATGCACGGGCTCGTGGGCCAGCGCCACCGCGGCGGCCGGCACGCTGAGCGGCAGACACAGCACCAGGGCCCAGCCGATGACCTGCCAGCCCGGCATGACCCGGGCCAGCCGACCGCCCTCGGTGTACCCGGCCGCGCACACCAGCAGGGCCGCGAACAGATAGCCGTCGGCGGCCGTGAGCGCGCCACCGCTCTGGACGATCGTGAAGGCGAGCACGGCCGCGGCGCCCGCCACGGCCGCCAGCCAGAACCGGCGGGAGGGCCGGCTGCCGGTGCGCAGGGCCGAGAAGACGGCGGTGGTCAGCGGCAGCAACCCCACCACCACGGCGGCGTGCGCGGTGGTGGAGGTCTGCAGGGCGAGCGTGGTCAGCATCGGGAAGCCCAGCACCACGCCGAGGGCGACGACGGCCAGTCCCGGCAGATGGCGCCGCTCGGGCAGTCGTACCCGACGCCATGCCCGGCCTCGCTCGAGCGGGCCGGCCCCCGGGCCCGGGGACGCCCCCGCCACCAGCAGGCAGCCGCCGGCGACGAGCGCGGCCAGGACGCTGCGCACGGCCACCAGGGACCAGGGACCGAAGCCCTCCAGGCCCCACGCGGTGGCCGGGAAGGTCAGGGAGAAGGAGGCGACACCGAGGGCGGCCAGCCCGGTGCCCAGTGCCCGGTGCTCCCGGGGAGCGGTGACCGCTATCGTGTTCACGGTAGTAGCGCTACTCTGTGTCCTCATGCATGAGCGTAGCAGTGTCGGTGAACTGGCAGAACAGCTCCGGAGGGAACTCGACCGCTACTCGCCGGGAGGAAAGCTGCCGTCGAGTCGGGCGCTGGTGGAGCGGTTCCGGGTGAGCCCGGTGACCGTCTCGCGGGCCCTGGCCCAGCTGTCCGCCGAGGGGCTGGTGGTCACCCGGCCCGGCGCAGGTGCCTTCCGGGCCCGGCCGCGCGCCACGGAGGCGCCGGCCGGGGACACCTCCTGGCAGGAGGTCGCGCTGAGCGCCGACGGCACCGCCGACCTCGTACCGCGCACCGTGGACGCCTCCGGCGTCACGGTCTCGCTGGCCGCGCCGCCCCCGGGAGTGCTGGAGTTCAGCGGCGGCTATCTGCATCCCTCCCTGCAGCCGGAGCGGGCCATGGCGGCTGCCCTCGCCCGGGCGGGGCGGCGGCCGGGCGCCTGGGGGAGACCTCCGCTGGAGGGGCTGCCGGAGCTGCGGGAGTGGTTCGCCCGCGGGATCGGCGGCGCGGTCACGGCGGCCGAGGTACTGGTCGCGGCGGGCGGGCAGGCCGCCCTGGCCACCGCCCTGCGCGCGCTCGCCCAGCCCGGCGCCCCGGTACTCGTCGAGTCGCCGACCTACCCGGGCATGCTGGCGCTCGCCCGTGCGGCCGGCCTGCGCCCGGTCCCGGTGCCGGTGGATCCCGACGGGGTGCGCCCCGACCTGCTCGCCGACGCGTTCCGGGCCAGCGGCGCCCGGGTGTTCGTCTGCCAGCCGCTGTTCCAGAATCCGACCGGTGCCGTGCTGGCCCCGGGGCGGCGCGCCGAGGTGCTGCGCATCGCCCGCGAGGCCGGGGCGTTCGTCATCGAGGACGACTTCGTCCGGCGGCTGGTGCACGCCGACGCGGGCCCGCTGCCCCGCCCGCTGGCCGCCGACGACCCCGACGGCGTGGTCGTCCACGTCGGTTCGCTCACCAAGGCGACCTCGCCCAGCTTCCGGGTGAGCGCCCTGGCCGCGCACGGCCCGGTGCTGGAACGCCTGCGCGCCATCCAGGTCGTGGACAGCTTCTTCGTCCCCCGGCCGCTGCAGGAGGCCGCCCTGGAACTCGTCGGCTCCCCGGCCTGGCCCCGCCATCTGCGGGCACTCGGCGCCGAGTTGAAGGCCCGCCGGGATGCCATGACGAGTGCCCTCGCCCGGTACCTGCCCGAACTGGCCCTGCCGCACGTGCCGTCCGGCGGCTACCACCTCTGGCTGCGCCTGCCCGACGGCGCCGGGGGCGAGTCCGCGCTGGCCGCCGCCGCCCTGCGCGCGGGCGTCGCCCTCACCCCCGGCCGCCCCTACTTCAGCGCCGAACCCCCCGCGCCCCACCTCAGGTTGAGCTTCGCCGCGGTCGCCGGGACGGGGGAGATCACGGAGGGAGTACGACGGCTGCGGGCGGCCTGCGACGAGGTGCTGTAGCCGGGGCGGCACCCGCGGATATCCGGTCGCCGCGGCGAGGCTTGCCTGCGATCATCACGCGATGAGCGACGCACCCGGCCTGCCCGAGGGCTACGAGTTCTCCGCCGACCCCGACCGTGTCGACGTCGGCCGCGTCCATGGCTGGTTGTCGACCGACACCTACTGGGCCGAGGGCCGCTCGCGCGAGAAGCACGAACGGGCGATGGCGTCCTCGCTCAGCTTCGGCGTCCACGACACGGCCTCGGGGGAGCAGGTGGCGTACGCACGCGTGGTCACCGACCGGGCGCTGTTCGCCTGGCTCGCCGATGTGTACGTCGACCGCTCGGTGCGCGGCAAGGGTGTCGGCACGGCCTTCGTCGGCCGCGTCCGCGACCATCTGGAGTCCTACGGCCTGCGCCGCATCCTGCTCGCCACGCAGGACGCGCAGGGGGTTTACGAGAAGCTGGGCTTCCGGCCGCTGGACCGCCCTGAGCAATGGATGGCGCACCCCTTCGAGTAAGCATCCGCATACCCCCGGTAACTCCGCGGTAACGGCTATTGACCTGCGCACCTGGGCGGCTCACCATCACCGCATGCCACTGAGGGTGACGTTCGTCGCCGCCGCGCGCAGTTCCCCGCTGCTCGCGGAGCGCTTCGAGGACGACCGGCCGCTGGACCAGGCCGGCTGGGACGAGGTGCAGCGCGCCGCCGGGGAGCTGCTGCCGCTGGCGGCCGCCGAGCTGCGCTACTGCTCGCCGACCCCGCGCAGCCGGGCCACCGGTGACGCCCTGGGGTACGCTCCGCTGGTCCAGCTGGCCCTGCGGGACTGCGACATGGGCCGCTGGCGCGGGCTGACGCTCGGCGAGGCGATGGCCCGCGAGCCGGACGCGGTGGACGCCTGGCTGGCCGATCCGCGCGCCACGCCGCACGGCGGCGAATCCCTGCTGGCCTTCATCTCCCGGGTGGGCGGCTGGCTCGACACCCGGCCGGTGGACGACGGCGGCCGGATCGTGGCGGTCGCCGAGCCGTCGGTGATCCGCGCGGCCCTGGTCTACGCCCTGAAGGCCCCGCCCGCGAGCTACTGGAACATCGACGCCCGCCCGCTGTCCACGACCAGCCTTACCGGCCGCTCGGGCCGCTGGAACCTCCGCCTCGACGGCGTCTCCGCCCAGCCCTCGCGCGCCTAAAAGGCGGTGTCGCGCACGTAGTCGGTGGTGAGGACAAGGTCCTTCGCCGGGCCGCCGACCCGCCACACCGTGCGCCAGTGGTCGGCGTCCCGGACGGTGAACTCGCCCCGGTAGAGGTCGGCCGCGCACGGGTGGTCGGCGAGGTGGCGCCCCGACGTGAGGTCCAGCTCGTGGAAGGGCCGCCCGTCCGCGAACCGTACGTCCGCCGTCCCCGGTGCCCGCCCCGGCAGGAACCGCAGGGTCCGGGTGGCGGGCCGCGCCACGCCTTGCCAGGTGAAGGTGCCGGACTCCTCGTGCAGCAGACCGCCGCCGTCGAGCGGACGGAAGACGGTGACTCCCTCCAGCCGCCCCTCGTCCCCGCTCGCCAGATCCCGCACGCTCCGCCGCACCCGCCAGCGCCCGGCCAGATGGGCCAGCACGTCGGCCACGGGCCAGAACTCGCCCACCGTCGTCCTCCTCCCGGTGCGCACGCCCCATTGACGTGCTCATACCCCTTCCCTATCTTGCCGTTCGAAGTGCTGACCAGTGTTTGGTATTTCGAACGAACTCAAGAGCCGCGGAGTATCCATGTCACGCACCACCCGCACCAGGCTGAGAATCGGCCTGGCGGCAAGCGCATTCCTGCTCGCTGCCACCGTCGTGCCGGCTCCCGCCCAGGCCGCCGACGTCACCGACTACTCGATCACCGTCGATCCCTCGGCCGAGGGGCCGAAGATCGACAAGACCATGTACGGCGTCTTCTTCGAGGACATCAACCGGGCCGCCGACGGCGGCCTGTACGCGGAGCTGGTCCAGAACCGGTCCTTCGAGTACTCCGCCGACGACAACACGTCGTACACCCCACTGACCGCCTGGACGGTCTCGGGCACCGCCCAGGTCGTGGCACGACCCTGCTCAGCGACGACTTCTCGGGTGAAGCCGCGCAGTGGACGCACACCGGCGGCGGCAGCTGGAGCGTCCAGGACGGGAGTTACGTCGAAACCTCCGACACCGCCGAGAACACCATGGTCCAGGCCGGCGACCCGTCCTGGCACGACTACGACCTGCACGTGAAGGCCACCAAGAAGTCCGGCCAGGAGGGCTTCCTCGTCGCCTTCGGCGTCAAGGACACCGGGAACTACTACTGGTGGAACCTGGGCGGCTGGAACAACACGCAGAGCGCGGTCGAGCAGGCCGTCGACGGCGGCAAGTCCACGCTGCTCACCAAGGCCGGGTCCGTCGAGACCGGCCGCGCCTACGACGTCGACATCAAGGTGCGCGGCCGCCAGGTCACCCTCTACCTCGACGGCAGGGAGTGGGGCGGCTTCACCGACGACAAGCCGGCCGAGCCGTTCCGCCAGGTCGTCACCCGGGACGCGAAGACCGGTGAGCTGATCGTCAAGGTCGTCAACGCGCAGTCCGCGGCGGCCCGTACGGCGATCGACCTGGGCGGCGCCGAGGTCGCGTCCAAGGCCGAGGTGACCACTCTGGCCGCCGCGCCCGACGCCGTGAACACCGAGACGTCCACGGCGGTCGCCCCCCAGACGTCCACCTTCACCGGAGTCGCGAGGAAGTTCACGTACACCTTCCCGGCGAACTCCGTCACCTTCCTGAGGATCAGGCAGAAGTAGCCGGCCCCTCCTGCGCGGGCCGCTGTCCGAGCGGCAGCAGCCCGCGCTCGGCGAAGACCTTCTTCGCGGCGAAGGTGGCGTTGAGCGCCTTCGGCATGCCGCAGTAGACGGCGGAGTGCAGCAGCGCCTCCGTGATCTGCTCGGCCGTGAGGCCCACGTTGAGGGCCGCGTTCACATGCACGTCGAGCTGGGCCTCGCAGCCGCCGAGCGCGGTGAGCATGCCCAGGGTGACCAGCTGGCGGTCGCGCGGGGCGAGCCCGGGCCGGTCGTAGATCTCCCCGAAGGCCCAGGCGACGACCTGGTGCCCCAGTTCCGGGCTGATGTCGGCGAGCGAGTCGACGACCCGCTGCCCGGCCTCGCCGTCGACCTTGTGCAGGACCTCCAGTCCGTGGGCGAAACGCTGGTCCCGGGTGGTGCTCTCGCTCATGTCGGTCCGTCCGTTCCCGGCTGCCGCTCGCGCAGCAGCTGCTCGTAGTGGTCGATCTTGTCGTCCAGCGCGGCCGCGTTGCGCCTGAGCGCCCGGATGCGGTCCGCCAGGTCGGCGCGGTGCTCGCGGAGCATCGCCAGCCGGTCGGCGACCGACGCGTCCCCCTCCGCCCGCAGCCGGGCGAAGCGCTGCATGTCGGCGATGGACATGCCGGTCTCGCGCAGCCGCAGCAGGAACTCCAGCCAGGCCAGGTCGGCCGTGTCGTACCGCCGCTGGTTGCCGGTGGTCCGGCCGACCCGTGCGATCAGGCCGGCCTTCTCGTAGTAGCGCAACGTGTCCTGCGTGAGGCCCGTGCGCTCGGCCACCTGGGCGATGGTCAACGACGGCTCCGGGCCCCGGGGGAGGGGCTGTCCGCTGGTCATGACAAGAACGTTAGAACCTGGAGTGTGCTCCAGGTCAAGCCCGCCGCACGGCCGTCCGCATCCTCCGTGTGCCGCCAGGGCAATTCACCTTGACCTCACCTCCCGGAAAACTCCGGTTTCCCCATTGGCCGAGAAATTCACGATTCGTTTACCGGATTCGGATGGATGGGCCTCACTTTTGCATGAGCACACAACCGTTCGGAAAGATGTCCCGTCTAAGTCGGCGAAATCCATGAACTGAATTCGCTGGGGGCCTGCCGATAAATGGAACGCTCGACCTCGCCCGGTGGGCCCCGCACACCCGCGCGCGCCGCCGCCCTGCTCGCCGCGGCCGTCACCATCACGGCGTTCTGCGCCGCCGACGTCCTCGCGCGCAGCTATCCCTTCGGCCCCCGCACCCGCAGCGTCAACGACCTGGGCAACCAGTACGTGCCCTTTCACGCCCACCTGTGGGACCTGCTGCACGGCAGGGCCGACGGCGGGCTGCTCGTCAACTGGCGGTCCGGTTACGGGTCGAGCTTCCTGCCCGACCTCGGCACCTACCTCGGCAGCCCGTTCGCCCTGCTCGTCGCCGTCTTCCCCAGGGACGAGATCGACCTCGCGGTCTACGTCGTCACCGTCCTGAAGACCGCGTCGGCCGCCGCCGCCATGGCCTGGCTGCTGCTCACCCTGCGCCCCGGCCGCTGGTGGGCGGCGGGTCTGCTCGGTGCCTCCTACGCCCTGTGCGGCTGGAGCGTCGCCGACGCCTCCTACAACCCGATGTGGCTCGACGGCCTGATCGCCCTGCCGCTGCTCTGCCTGGTCGGGGAGTGGGCGCTCACCGGACGCCGGCACCTGCCCGGCGTCCTGATCGTCGCCCTCGCCTGGACCGCCAACTTCTACACCGCCTACATGGCCACCCTGGGCGCCGGACTGGTGCTGCTGCTGCGCCTGGTGCTGGCCCGTCCACCACGCCGGCAGGTGCTCGCCACGGCCGGCCGCGCCGCCCTCACCGTCGCCCTCGGCGTGGGTCTCGCCGCCCCGCTCGTGACGGTGATCTACTTCGGCACCAAGCATGCCTACCCCGGCCGCGTACGGCAGTTCGCGCCGGTGCCGAGCGAGGACGTGGCGGCCCGGCTGCTGCCGGCGACGTACGGCTTCGGCTCCCCGGCGCTCTACGTCGGCGTCACCGCCCTGCTGCTCGCCCTCGCCCTGCCCTTCCACCGCGCGGTCCCCGTCCGGGTCCGCGTGGGCTGGACGGCACTGGTGCTCGCGGTGGCCGTGTCGCTGCAGTGGGCGCCCACCCACCTGGTCTGGCATGCCTTCGCCACGCCGCAGGGCAGCGCCTACCGGCAGGCCTTCGTGCTGTGCGGGCTGCTGGTCGTCGCCGCCTGGCACGCCCTCGCGTACGGCCCGCCCGACCTGCGCGCCCTGGGCGCCGCGACCGCGCTGCTCGCCCTGATCACCGCCGTCGCGAGCCGCAGCGAGCTGGTGCGGCCGTACACCTGGACGGTGCTGCCGCCGGCCCTCGCGGGGGGACTGGGCGGGCTTCTCCTCCTGGGCCGCACCGGGCAGCGTGCCGGACTCGCCGGTCTGGCGGTGGTCCTCCTCCTCGGCGCCCAGCTGGGGGAGACCGCCGCCACCTCCGCCGTGGCCACCAAGCTGCGGCTGAGGCACCTGGACGACTACGAGCCCTGGGGGCGGCGGCAGGAGCGGCAGGCGGCGGCGATCGCCGAGGCCGACGGCTGGCCCCGGTACCGCACCGACCCCGGCCGCGAGCAGACCGTCGGCAACGACCCGATGCTGGTGGGCGGTCAGGGCGCCCAGTACTACAGCAGCCTGACCTCGGACGTCCTCAGCCGTACCCTCACCGCCCTGGGCGGCGGCTGGACCTCGCGCGGCCGCAGTGTGCAGAGCCTGGACAACGCCGTCACCGATGTCGTCTTCTCCGTCGGCGCCCGGGTGCACTCGCCGCCGGACCCGCACCAGAAGTACCTGCCGGGGCCCGGCGGCCCGGTGACCGTGACCCGGCAGGACGTCCCGCCCCTGGTGACGGTCCGGGCCACTCCCGGCACCGCCCCTTTCGGGCCGTCGCCGTACCGCAACCAGGAGCTGCTGCTCGGCAGCCGTGTCTACACCGTGCCCCGGCTCGCCGTGCACGACGACAGCGGGCAGCCGGTCCGGGCGGGCCGGCTCGGGACCGGTGACGCCACGGCGAAGCCGACGATCACGGCCCGCTGCCCGGCGGGGACCCAGGTGAACCTGTGGGCCCCGCACTACTCGGGCACCGCACGGCTCACCGGCACCACCACCGCCGCCCGGTTCCGGTTCCGGTACCCGCGCAACCGCGCCGCCATGGAACCGCTGGGCCGCACCCCGGCCTCCGGGCGGCTGCGCATCGAGCTGACCCCGGAGGGCCCGGGACGCGTCCCGGCCGGCGCCGTCGGCTGCCTGGACACCGGCCGGCTGCACACCGCGGCCGCGCGTCTGAAGGCCACCGGCGCCACCGAGGTGACCGTCTCGGACGGCACCGTACGGGCCCGGCTGCCCGCCGGGAGCAGGGGGATCGCGGTCGTCGCCGCGCCCCGCATCGCCGGCTGGCGGTGTGCCACGGGCGGCGGGCCGGCCCGGCCCGCCGGCCAGTACCACGGCCTCATCGCCGTCCCCCTGGACGGCGACTCGACCAGCCTGACCTGCACCTTCCATCCACCGGGCCTGCGGTTGGGCGCGACCGTGGGGGCCGCCTCGTTCGGGGTCCTGGTGCTGCTCACCGCCTTCTTCGCCGTCCGTCGCCGGCGCGCCCCGGCGCCGCCCACGACCACATCACCGCGCGAGCGCGTGACCACCGCTCCCTGACCGTGCCCTGGGGGATCCACCATGCTGATATCGATCGTCGCGCCCTGCTACAACGAGGAAGACGTCGTACGACGCTTCCACGAAGAGGTCCAGAAGGTCGCCGAGGAACTGCTGCCGCTCGGTCACGACATGGAGTTCGTGTACGTGGACGACGGCAGCCGGGACCGCACCCTCACCGTCCTGGAACACCTCGCCGACCTCGACGCGCGGGTGCGCTACGTGTCCTTCAGCCGTAACTTCGGCAAGGAGGCGGCCCTGCTCGCGGGCCTCAGGCACGCCTCGGGCGACTCGGTGATCGTGATGGACGCCGACCTGCAGCATCCGCCGGCGCTGATCAAGCGCATGGTGGAGCTGCGGGAACAGGGCCATGACCAGGTCATCGCCAGGCGCTCCCGCACCGGCGACCGCCTCACCCGGACCCTCACCGCCCGCGTGTACTACCGGCTCGTCAACCGTCTGGTCGACGTCGAACTCGTCGACGGCGTGGGCGACTTCCGCCTGCTGTCACGCCGGGTGGTGAACGCGATCCTGGACCTGACCGAGTACAACCGCTTCTCCAAGGGCCTGTTCGCCTGGGTGGGCTTCCCGAGCACCACCTTCGAGTACGAGAACGCGGTGCGCGAGGGCGGCCGCAGCTCCTGGTCCTTCCGGGGCCTGCTCAACTACGGCCTCGACGGCCTGCTGTCCTTCAACAACCGCCCGCTGCGCGCAGCCCTGTGGCTCGGCATGGGCCTGCTGCTGTGCGCCGGGCTCTACACCGCCTGGATCGTGGGCGCCGCAATCGTCCACGGGGTTCAGACCCCCGGCTATGTGACCATCATCACCGCCGTCACCGCCCTCGCGGGCGTGCAGATGGTCATGCTGGGAGTCATCGGGGAGTACACCGGCCGCATCTACTACGAGGTGAAGGGCCGCCCGCACTTCCTGGTGAAGGCGACCAACGTAGAGCGGACCAAGGACCTCATTCCCTGATGGCGGTACAGATGACGAGACAGATCCTCACCTTCGCCCTGGTCGGCGTCGTGAATACTGCCACCTACTACTGTCTTTACCTGTTGTTCCTGACTCGTCTTCCCTACCTGGCGGCGCACGTCCTGGCATTTCTCATCAGCATGGTCGGCTCCTTTTTCCTCAACGCGCGCTTCACCTACCGGACGCGGCCCACGCTGCGGAAATTCCTGCTGTTCCCGCTGACGAACGTCACCAATTTCCTGATCACGACCGCCGGGGTGTACGTGATCGTCGACGTCCTGCACGCCGGGAGCCGGTTCGCCCCCCTCCTGGCCTCGGCGGCGGCGATCCCGGTGACTTTCGTCGTCTCCCGCTGGGTCATGCTGCCCGGCGCCGAGGCCAGGCCGGCCGCATAACTGATTGCATAAACGTGCAGCGATACGTATAGTCATGCCATCCAGAGGAGGATGGACATGGCGGTACGTGCAGCGGTGGCCGGAGCGAGCGGGTACGCGGGCGGAGAGGTCCTGCGGCTGCTCCTCGCGCACCCCGAGGTCGAGATCGGTGCCCTGACCGGCAACTCCAACGCCGGGCAGCGGCTCGGCGCGCTCCAGCCGCATCTGCTGCCGCTGGCCGGCCGGGTGCTGGCCGAGACCACGGCCGAGGCCCTCGCCGGGCACGACGTGGTCTTCCTGGCCCTGCCGCACGGGCAGTCCGCCGCCGTCGCCGAGCAGCTGGGCCCGGACGTCCTCGTGGTCGACATGGGCGCCGACTTCCGGCTGACGGACCCGGCCGACTGGGAGACGTTCTACGGCTCCCCGCACGCCGGCACCTGGCCCTACGGCCTTCCCGAACTTCCGGGCGCCCGCGCCGCGCTGGAGGGGTCCAAGCGCATCGCGGTGCCCGGTTGCTACCCGACCGCCGTCTCCCTCGCCCTGTTCCCGGCCTACGCGGCCCACCTCGCCGAGCCCGAGGCGGTGGTCGTCGCCGCGTCCGGTACCTCCGGTGCGGGCAGGGCGCCCAAGCCGCACCTGCTCGGCAGCGAGGTCATGGGCTCGATGTCGCCGTACGGCGTCGGCGGCGGTCACCGGCACACCCCCGAGATGATCCAGAACCTCAGCGGGGTGGCCGGAGAGCGGATCTCGGTCTCGTTCACGCCGACCCTCGCGCCGATGCCCCGGGGCATTCTCGCCACGTGCAGCGCCAAGGCCGTGGCCGGGGTGACGGCGGAGTCCGTCCGCGCCGCGTACGAGAAGGCCTACGCCGACGAGCCCTTCGTCCACCTGCTCCCCGAGGGCCAGTGGCCCGCCACGGCGTCCGTCCACGGTTCCAACGCCGTTCAGGTGCAGGTCGCTCACGACGCGGCAGCGGGCCGCATCATCGCGATCAGCGCCATCGACAACCTGACCAAGGGCACCGCCGGCGGTGCCGTCCAGAGCATGAACATCGCCCTGGGTCTCGCCGAGACCACAGGGCTTTCCACGATCGGAGTCGCACCGTGAGCGTCACGGCAGCCAAGGGATTCACGGCGGCGGGCATCGCCGCCGGGATCAAGGGGAACGGCAACCCGGACCTGGCCCTCGTGGTCAACAACGGGCCCCGCCGTGCCGCCGCGGGCGTCTTCACCTCCAACCGTGTGAAGGCGGCGCCGGTGCTCTGGTCCGAGCAGGTGCTCAGCGGCGGTCAGGTCTCGGCCGTCGTCCTGAACTCCGGCGGCGCCAACGCCTGTACGGGCCCCAAGGGCTTCCAGGACACCCACGCCACCGCCGAGAAGGTGGCCGAGGTGCTCGACCGGGGTGCCATCGAGGTGGCCGTCTGTTCCACCGGCCTGATCGGCGTGCTGCTGCCGATGGACAAGCTGCTCAAGGGGGTGGAGACGGCCGCCGCCCAGCTGTCCGAGCACGGTGGTGAGAAGGCCGCCATCGCCATCAAGACCACCGACACCGTCCACAAGACCTCCGTGGTGACCAAGGACGGCTGGACCGTCGGCGGCATGGCCAAGGGCGCCGGCATGCTCGCGCCGGGCCTCGCCACCATGCTGGTCGTCCTCACCACCGACGCCGACCTGGGCGACGAGGTACTGGACAAGGCCCTGCGCGCCGCCACCAAGGTCACCTTCGACCGGGTCGACTCCGACGGCTGCATGTCCACCAACGACACCGTGTTGCTGCTCGCCTCCGGCGCCTGCGGCATCACCCCCGGGTACGAGGAGTTCGCCGAGGCCGTACGCCAGGTCTGCGACGACCTCGGCCGGCAGCTCATCGGCGACGCCGAGGGCGCCGCCAAGGACATCAAGGTCGAGGTGATCAACGCGGCGACCGAGGAGGACGCCGTCGAGGTGGGCCGTTCCATCGCCCGCAACAACCTCCTCAAGTGCGCCATCCACGGCGAGGACCCCAACTGGGGCCGTGTCCTGTCCGCGATCGGCACCACGAAGGCCGTGTTCGAGCCGGACCGGCTCAACGTCGCCATCAACGGCGTCTGGGTCTGCAAGGACGGCTGCGTCGGCGAGGACCGGGAGCTGGTCGACATGCGCTACCGCGAGGTGCACATCGTCGCCGACCTCGCCGCCGGCTCCGAGACGGCCACGATCTGGACCAACGACCTGACCGCCGACTACGTCCACGAGAACAGCGCCTACTCCTCATGAGCACCACGCGTAAGCACACCGCTCTGCCCAAGGCCCAGATCCTCATCGAGGCGCTGCCCTGGCTGACCCGGCACAACGGCAGGATCGTCGTCATCAAGTTCGGCGGCAACGCCATGGTGGACGAGGACCTGAAGGCCGCCTTCGCCCAGGACGTCGTCTTCCTGCGGCAGGCCGGTCTCAAGCCGGTCGTGGTGCACGGCGGCGGCCCGCAGATCAGCGCCGCCCTCGACCGGCACGGCATCGTCAGCGAGTTCAAGGCGGGCCTGCGTGTCACCACCGAGGACGCCATGGACGTGGTCCGGATGGTGCTCGCCGGGCAGGTGCAGCGCGAGCTGGTCGGCCTGCTCAACCAGCACGGCCCGCTCGCCATCGGCCTGACCGGCGAGGACGCCCACACCATCACCGCCACCAAGCACCGGCCCGAGATCGACGGTGAACGCGTCGACATCGGGCGGGTCGGCGAGATCACCGCGATCGACACGGGCGCGATCGAGGCCCTGCTCGCCGACGGCCGCATCCCGGTCGTCTCCTCCATCGCCCGCAGTCAGGACGACGGACATGTCTACAACGTCAATGCTGATACGGCGGCTGCGGCACTCGCTGCGGCACTGGGCGCCGAAACGCTCATGGTCCTCACCGACGTCGAGGGCCTCTACGAGGACTGGCCCCACTCCGACGAGGTGATCAGCCGCCTCACCGCGTCCCAACTGGAGAAGCTCCTGCCGGAGTTGAGTTCCGGCATGGTGCCGAAGATGGAAGGCTGCCTGCACGCCGTGCGCAACGGCGTGACGACCGCCCGCGTCATCGACGGCCGGGTCCAGCACTCGATCCTGCTGGAGATCTTCACCGACGAGGGCATCGGCACCATGGTCGTGCCCGACGAATCCGAGGGGGAGCAGTCATGACGGGTACCGCGAGCAACGCAGAGCTGAGCGCGCGCTGGCAGGGCGCGCTCATGAACAACTACGGCACCCCGCGCCTGCCCCTCGTGCGCGGTGCCGGCACGAAGGTGTGGGACGCCGAGGGCCGCGAGTACCTCGACTTCGTCGGCGGCATCGCCACCAACGCCCTCGGCCACGCCCACCCGGCGATCGTCGAGGCCGTCAGCGGGCAGATCGGCTCCCTCGGCCACATCTCCAACTTCTTCATGGCCGAGCCCACCGTCGCCCTCGCCGAGCGGCTCCTGCAGCTCTTCGGCCGGGAGGGCAGGGTCTTCTTCTGCAACTCCGGCGCCGAGGCCAACGAGGCCGCCTTCAAGATCGGCCGGCTCACCGGGCGGACCCACATGGTCGCCACCCAGGGCGGCTTCCACGGCCGCACCATGGGCGCGCTCGCACTCACCGGCCAGCCCGCCAAGCAGGGCCCGTTCCAGCCGCTGCCCGGCGACGTCACCCACGTGCCCTACGGCGACGCGCAGGCGCTGGCCGCCGCGGTCACCGAGGAGACGGCCCTGGTGATCATCGAGCCCGTCCAGGGCGAGAGCGGGGTCGTGATGCCCCCGGCCGGCTACCTCAAGGCGGCCCGCGCGATCACCGCGGCCACCGGCGCCCTGCTGGTCCTCGACGAGGTGCAGACCGGCATCGGCCGCACCGGGAACTGGTTCGAGTACCAGGCCCACGAAGGCGTGCTGCCCGATGTCGTCACGCTGGCCAAGCAGCTCGGCGGCGGACTGCCGCTCGGAGCCACCGTGGCCTTCGGCCGGGCCGCCGAGCTGCTCCAGCCCGGCCACCACGGCACGACCTTCGGCGGGAACCCGGTCGCCTGCGCCGCCGGGCTCGCCGTACTGGACACCATCGCCGGCGAAGGGCTGCTGGAGAACGTCAAGCGGCAGAGCGCCGCGCTGCGCGACGGAATCGAGGCGCTGGACCACCCGCTGATCGATTATGTCCGGGGCGCGGGCCTGCTCCTGGGTATCGTGCTCACCGGGCCGCGCGCGCCGCAGGTGCAGCAGGCGGCCCAGGAGGCCGGGTTCCTGGTGAACGCGCCCGCTCCCGACGTCGTACGGCTCATGCCGCCGCTGAACCTCCGCGACGACGAGGTGGGTGCCCTGCTCCAGGCGCTGCCCGGCATCCTCGAGGCAGCGGACCCAGTGCATGGGGACGGACGATCCGGAGAATGAGACGACGATGAGCCAGGCGCAGGACCAAGAGCAGGCGGCGGGTGCCGGGCCCGCCGTGCCGCAGACCCGCACCGCACGGCACCGCCGGATCGTGGACATCCTCAACCGGCAGCCGGTGCGGTCGCAGAGCCAGCTGGCCAAGCTGCTCGCCGACGACGGGCTGAGCGTCACCCAGGCGACGCTCTCCCGGGACCTCGACGAGCTGAACGCGGTGAAGATCCGCAACACCGACGGCGACCTGATCTACGCGGTACCGAGCGAGGGCGGCTTCCGCACCCCGCGCGCTCCGCTGGGCGAGTCGGCGAAGGAGGAGCGGATGCGGCGCCTGTCCCAGGAACTGCTGATCTCCGCGGAGGCCTCGGCGAACCTCGTGGTCCTGCGTACACCGCCCGGTGCGGCCCAGTTCCTCGCCTCGGCCATCGACCAGGCCGAGCTGCACGACATCCTCGGCACCATCGCCGGTGACGACACACTGCTGCTGATCAGCCGGAATCCGACCGGGGGACAGGCTCTGGCGGACCACCTGCTGATGCTGGCCCAGAACGGGCACTGAGCGGGCACCGGCCCGCGTGCGGGGCCCGGCCCGTCGGCGGAGAATGGGAATGTGATCTTCCGCAGGGGGCGGGCAATCTCCTGGCGGCCGCCGACCGTATACAGAGGTGTGTCGGGTTCCCGGTTCACCGTGGGCCGTCTCCCGGACGAGGCTCTGCTGTCCGGGCTGGCCACCGGTGATCCGGAACTCGCCGTCACCTTCGTACGGAGGTTCCAGCACAGGGTCTTCGGTGTGGCCATGACCGTCACCGGGGATCCGCAGCTCGCCGAGGACATCGCCCAGCAGACGTTCGAGCGTGCCTGGCGTCACGCGCAGATCTACGACTCGCGCCGCGGTTCGGTCACGACCTGGCTGACGACCATCGCGCACAACCTCGCCATCGACGCCGTCCGCGCACGGCGGACGGAGCCGGTGGCACCCGAGGACCTCGACGCGCTTCTGGGCGTCGTCACCGAGACCCCCGAGCGGTGGGCGCTGGCCGACGAGGCCTCGTCCCAGCTCCGGGCCGCCGTGGCGCGGCTGCCGCGGGAACAGGCCCGTGCCCTGGTGATGGCGGGCATCTACGGAATGACTGCCCAGCAGGTCGCCGACTCGGAGAACATCCCGCTGGGCACCGCCAAGACGCGGATCAGGGCCGCGATGGGAAAGCTGCGGACCGCACTCGCGTCTCCTAACCGAGGCAATCATGTCCAGTGACGTGACCTGCGAGAAGCTGCGGGAGATCGGCGCCGAGCTCGCGCTCGGCGTGCTGCCCGGCCGCGAGTGGGCCGAGGCGGTCGCGCATCTGGAACGGTGCGCGGCCTGCCGGGAGTACGTCGAGCACCTGACCCTCGTCGGCGACCGGCTGATCGGCCTGCTGCCGGACCGGGAACCGCCGCTCGGGTTCGAGACCCGGATGGCGCGCCGGCTGGCCCAGGACGTGACGGCGCAGGAGGCGCGCCCGCACACGCGCGCGTCCCGGCTCCAGCGCAAGGGCTTCTTCCGCGGTCCCGCGCGCCGGGCCCGGCTGCGGATCGCGTCGGCCGCGGCCGCGCTCGCGCTCGGCTTCGGGCTCGCCGGCTGGGCGGTCGGCACCGCCGTCGAGCAGAACGCGGCCTCGTCCCCGCCCGCCACCAACACCGAAACCGTTCTGGTCGGAGATCTGACCTCGGACGGGCTCCGCGGGCGGTCCGCCGGCGAGGTCTACGCACATCCGGGGCGCCCCGGATGGATCTTCATCTCCGTCGCCCTCGCCGGCCCCGGTGCCCTGTACACCGGCAAGGTCAGCTGCTTCCTCGAGGGCACCGACGGCACGACCCTCCGCGTCGGCGACTTCCCCCTGCGCGACGGACACGGTGACTGGGGTGTGGCGGTCCCCGTCGACCTCACCCGGTATTCCAGTGCCCGCCTGACGTCCCCCGACGGCACCGTTCTGGCCACCGCCCACCTGCAGAAGGGCCAGGTCTCGAGCCAGGAGGCGTGACGCCCCGGCTCAAGAGAGGCGGCGCGGGACGGGCAGCGTCGCCTCCAGGGCGGCGGCCAGTCCGGCGACGGTGGGCCGGGCCGACGGATCGGCCAGCAGGCAGCTGTCGACGGCGGCGGCGAGCACGGGGGGCAGACGCCGCCGGGACGCGGTCGGCGGGACCGGGTGCCGCACCTGCGGGGACCGCGCGCCGGCGCGCCCGTCGCCGGACGCGGTTCCCGGCCCCGGGCACGGGAAGGGCACGTCGCCGCAGGCCACCTCGAACAGGGTGATGCCGATGCCCCACACGTCGGCGGCGGCCGTGAGCGGGTCGCCGCGGGCCTGTTCCGGGGAGAGGTAGCAGCAGGTGCCGATCCCGGCGGGCGCGGGACCGGGCGGCCGTGCCAGGCTCAGGTCCAGCACCTTCGCGTGGCCGCGCTCGACCACCACGTTGGACGGCTTGATGTCCAGGTGCAGTAGATCCTGCCGGTGCAGATAGTGCACCGCGGAGCACAGCTGGGTGCCGAGCAGCGCCACGTCGGTGGCGGCAGGCCGGCGCCGCAGCCGGTGCACGAGGTGGGAGAGCGTCTCGCCGGTCAGGGTCTCCAGGACGACGAGCGGCTCGGGCGCTTCGCGGGTCTCGTAGCCGCGCACCAGGTGCGGATGGGTGAAGCGGCCCAGCCACCGGCCCTCCCGCAGCAGCCGCTCCGCCGGCCCCTCCTCGCCCCGGTGGTCCGGACGCAGCACCTTGACCACACAGCGGCAGGCCCGTTCCTCGCTCCAGGCGTCGTAGACGTCGAGCCAGCCGGTGCGCGCCAGATGCGCCAGCACGTGGTAACCCGGGGCCGGTTCCGTGCCCGGGGGGAGGGGCGGTGCCTCGGTGGTGGAGACGCTCACGACAGCACCTTCCCTTCGGCCGGGAGCCCGGTCATCGCGCTGAGCCGGTACAGCCGGGCGTACGCCCCGTCGCGCTTGATCAGCTCGTCGTGAGGGCCCTCCTCCATGACCCGGCCCTGGTCGAGCACCACGATGCGGGTGGCGTCGCGGACGGTCAGCAGGTTGTGGGAGATGACGACGGTCGTCCGGCCGGCCATGAGCCGGCGCAGCGGGTCCATGATCCGCCGCCCCGACCGGACGTCGAGCCCGGTGGTCGGCTCGTCCAGCAGCAGCACCGGCGCGTCCCTGATCATGGCGCGGGCGATGGCCAGCCGCTGGCACTGCCCGCCGGAGAGCGTCCGGCCGCGCTGGCCGACCAGCGTGTCGTAGCCCTCCGGGAGCCGTTCGATGAACTCGTGCGCCTGCGCGGCGTGCGCCGCGGCGACGATGTCCGCCTCCGGGGCGTCCGGCCGGCCGTAGGCGATGTTCTCCCGCACGGTGCCGTGGAAGACGAGCGTCTCCTGCAGTACCACCGACACGTTCTCGCGCACGTCGGACAGCCGCAGCTCCCGCAGGTCGGTCCCGTCCAGGAGTACGGCCCCCCGCTCGGGGTCGTAGAAGCGCAACTGCAGTTTCGCGACCGTCGACTTGCCGGCCCCGCTGGCTCCCACCAGCGCCAGCGTCTCCCCGGGTGCCGCATGGAAGGACACCCCCGACAGGGCCCAGGACGAGGCGCCGGGGTAGCGGAACCATACGCCGTCGAAATGCACGTCCCCGCGTGCCCGCCCGGTGGGCCGGGCCTCCGGCAGCTCGGCCACCTGCGGTTGCTGGTCCAGCAGTTCGATGATCCGCTCGGCGGAGGCGGAGGCCGCGTAGAAGGTGGTGCCCAGCCGGGACAGGCCGCGCACCGGGCTGTAGAGCTTGCCGATCAGGGCGAGGAAGACCATCAGTCCACCCAGCGTCAGCTGACCCTGGGCCAGCTTCCAGGTGCCGAGGCCCATGACCGCGAGGCCGCCGGACACCTCGATGAGCTCCACGATGGGGCGGTAGACGGCGCGGATCCGCGTCGAGGCCATCACCGCCCGGAACCTGCCGAGGTTCTCCCGGTGGAAGCGGTGCTCCTCCCAGCCCTGGCGGTTGTATGCCTGCACCAGCGCGACGTTGCCCAGCGACTCCTCGGCGATCGCGCTGAGCGAGCCGCTGCGCCGCCTGCGTTCCCGCGCGGCCTCCTTGGTCAGCCGGGAGAAGTGCCGGGCGGCGGCCCAGAACACCGGCACGACGACCAGGGCCAGCAGGGTCAGGTCCCAGGCGAGGGAGAACAGCAGGCCGAGGAAGACACCGAGGCGGACCACGTAGTACAGGGCGTCCGCCACCCCGGCGAGCAGGAAGGTCTCGACCGCGTCGACGTCGCCGGTCACCCGGGACAGCACGTCCCCGAGCCGCCGGCGTTCGAAGAAGCCGAGCGACAGCCCCTGGACGTGCCGGAAGACGTCGGAGCGCAGCGAGAGCAGGAAGCGTTCCCCGACCCAGGTCGAGGTCATGTCGTCGGCGAACGCGAGGATGCCGGAGCAGAGGATGAGCCCCAGGTAGGTCGGGGCGATCCACAGGAACGGCCCCAGATCGCGGGGGACGAGCACATCGTCGATGACGATCTTGAAGAGCCAGATCTCCGCCGCGTCGACGACGGGACCGACCAGGCTGAAGACGACGATGGGGATCAGCCAGCGCCGGCCACCCCGGGTGTACGGCCAGAACCGCCGGAACACCTCGCGCGGGGGCACCGGGGGCGCGGCCGCGACGACGGCGTCGGACGACTCACCGAGCGACAGCAGACGCCGCAGGACCTTCGCCATGTCACGCCATCCTCCGGGATCGCCGGAGCGGACCGGGTCTGTCGAAATCCGGTCCGCTCACCTTCGGGTGGCGATCAGTAGCCGTGGTGGCCGTGGCCGTTGTGGCCGCCGCTGTTGTTGTGCCGGTCGCCATGGTTGTGGCCGCCGCTGTTGTTGTGGCCTCCGCTGTTGTTGTGCCCGTTACCGGACCGGTCGCCGTTTCCCGAGTTGTTGCCGTGATCCCGCCGGTTCGCAGGCATCAGGCTGCTGAAGATGGCCATGTTCGTTCCTCCTAGAACTTCGTTCACAGGGGATACGGCGCAGGACGGGATCCGGATGCCGTTTCCGGCAAATCGGGTGAAACTTTTTCAGCCCAGCCGGGTCGCCAGCCCCCCGGTGCACCGCACCTCGTCCCCCGCCGTGATGAGCAGCGCCTCGGTGTCCGGCAGCGACTCCAGCCAGGCCAGCCCGGTCCGCGACCCCATCGCGAACGCCGCGGTCGCCCAGCAGTCCACCCAGGTCAGACGGGGCCCCACGACGGTCACCGACACCAGGTCCGTCACCGCCGACCGCCCCGTCCGCGGATCCACTATGTGCGCCCCGCGCTCCGCCGTCCCGGACGTCGCCACGGACAGCTCCGCCATCCCGGCCGCCGAGACCACCGCCGCGAGACCGCCGGGACGCAGCGGATCGGCCACCCCCACCCGCCACGGCCGCTGCGGCCCCGGCGCGCCGAGCATCTGGACGTCCCCGCCCCCGTTGACACTCACCCCGCACACCCCGTCGGCCTCCGCCAGCAGCCGCGCTGCCCGCTCGGCCGCCCAGCCCTTGACGATGCCGGTGGGATCCACGGAGCCGCGGTACCGGGTGCTGAACCAGCCGTCGCTCACCCGCTCCGCCTCGGCCGCCAGCTCCAGCACCTCGGCCACCTCGGGAGCGCAGCGCGCCACGGTCAGTTCGCCCCGGGCCAGCCGCGAGACCTCGCTGTCCTCGCGGTAGGTGCTGAACAGCGCGTCCGCCCGGTGCAGGCCGGCGACGGCCTCGGCGAGCACCGCCCGGACGGCACCGGGGTCCCCGCCGCGGACGTCGAAGGAGAAGACGGTCCCCATGACCTCCTCCGCATGACGCACCGCGGCGGGACCCTCAGCCGGTTCGGCCACCGTCTCAGCCGCCGTTCTGGTCCAGCGCCGACTGCAGCGACTGCTGGTAGCCGGTGCTGGTGTAGGTGGCACCGGAGACGGCGTCGATGTGCGCGCTCTGTGCGGCCACGGCCTCCTGGTTGAGCCGGGGGACGGCGAGCTGCGTCTTCTGGTCGCTGAGTCCGCCCTTGGGTGCCTGGACCGCCTCCGCCTTGGTGATCTTCCCGTCGCTGACCGTGATCCGCACCTGGACCGGGCCGTACTGGGTCTGCGCGACCTTCCCGGTGACCGTACGGGCCTGCGCCGAGCCGGAGGCGCCGGCAGAACCCGAGGACCCCGCGGAGCCCGACGCCGCCGCCGACTTCATCTTGTCCAGCGCCGACTGCAGCGACGTCTTGTACCCGGCGCTCGTGTACGTCGCCCCGGACACCGCGTCGATGTGCGCGCTCTGTGCGGCCACGGCCTCCTGGTTGAGCCGGGGGACGGCGAGCTGCGTCTTCTGGTCGCTGAGTCCGCCCTTGGGTGCCTCGACCGCCTCCGCCTTGGTGATCTTCCCGTTGCTGACGGTCAGCCGTACCCGCACGGCCCCGTACTGCGTCTGCGTCGCGTCACCGGTCACCGTGCCGGAGCCGGTCGAGGCCTGGGCGCCGCCCTGCGGGGACTCCTGTCCCGTCGCCGTCTGCTGCTGGGCCGCGCCCGCCGCCGAGGCCGCGGCCGGGCCGGACGCCGGCTTCAGCGACAGCAGCAGCACGACACCGGACACCGTCGCCGCGGTGGCCAGCACGACCCGCCGAATGGGGTGGCTCTTCCTCATCGCTCCCTGACTCCCGATCTCTTTGTGGCTCCCGCTCACATCTCGAACGACTCGTGGTGGATGCGGCGGGCGGGGACCCCCGCGCCGCGCAGTGCCTCGTACACCGACTGCGCGAACCCGGGCGGGCCGCACATGAAGACATCGTGGTGGTCGAGGTCCGGGATCTTCCGCTGGAGATTCTCCGCGGAGATGTCGGGCCGCTCGCCCTCCGGGCTGTTGACCGCGTACATCAGGCGGGCGCCCCGCTCCTTGGCGATCGCCGCCAGCTCGTCCCACAGGGCCAGGTCCTGGGTGGTGTTGGCCCGGTAGAGCAGGGTGATGTCACCGGCCGCCCCGGGCAGCGTCTCGAACAGCGCCCGCATCGGCGTGATGCCGACCCCGCCCGCGACCAGCAGCACCTTGCCCCGGCTGCGGCGCTGCGCGGTGAGCGCGCCGTACGGGCCCTCGGCCCACACCCTGGTGCCGGGCGTCAGCTCGCGCAGCCGGGCGCTGTGGTCGCCGATCGACTTCACCGTGATCCGCAGCAGACCCGGCCGGGGCGCCGCCGACAGCGAGTACGGATGCGAGCTGAAACGCATACCGGGTGCGAGGAAGCGCCAGCGGAAGAACTGGCCCGCCTCCGCGCCCATCCGGTGCAGCTTCCGCCCGCCGATCAGCACCGACACGATGCCCGGGGTCTCCTCGATGACCGCCTCCACCCGCATCCGGTGCCGGAGGTTCAGCCGGATGGGGGTGAGGACCCGGTACCAGAGGACCAACGCGGTGACCGTGCCGTAGAGCGCGTACCAGAAGGTCTTGGCGGTGGGCTCGACGGCGAAGTCGTTGCCGGCGGTGATCTGGTGCCAGAACGTCAGGAACACCGCCGCGTAGGTGAGCAGGTGGACGTGGTACCAGGTGTCGTAGGGCAGCAGCCGGCGGATCGCGCCGGTCGAGGTCAGGCCGATGAGCACGAACAGGCCCGTGCCGATGGCGGCCTTGCCCATGTCGGGCAGCTGGTCGACGGAGTCGATGGTCTGCCGGACGATGTCGCCCAGCGACCTGCCGGCCTGCAGCGCGTACCCCCACATGGTGAGGAACACGTGCGCGACGATCAGGCACAGCGTGTACCGCCCGCTCATCGCGTGCCAGCGGGCCACCCGGTCGGAGCCGACCCGCCGCTCCAGCGCCGGCACGCGCGCCATCTGGAGCACGACCAGCGCCATCAGGTAGCCGGCCAGCAGGCCGGTGATCCGGCCCGCGTTCAGGATCCTGCTGTTGTCGTCGGCGATCGACGGGGTGTTGTGCCACCAGAGCCACAGCACGGCCACCGCGCCCGCCCAGACCGCCAGCAGCAGCGGGACGGCGGGGGAGCGGCGCGGGCGGATGCGGCGCATCGTCTGGCGGCGGGCGGCACGTCCGCCTGCGAGCGTGGTGGTCACGGTTCCTCCGTGGGACTTGACCCTTGGCCCACAGATACGGCCCGCGTCCGCCGAGTGTTCAGCGGCCTGCCGAGTCCAGAGCGGACTGGAGTGACTGGCGGTAACCGTCGCTCGTGTACGTCGCTCCCGGCACGGTGTCGATCCGCGCGCTCTGTGCCGCCAGCGCCTCGCGCCGCAACTGGGGCAGTGCGTAGCTGTTGATCTCCTGGTCGCGGGGGTTGTCCTGCGGGTAGTCGACGGCCGTCACGTCGGTGAGCCTGCCGTCCTTCAGCGTGACCCGCACCCGGACCGGCCCCCAGCGGGTCTCGACGGACTCCCCGGTGACCGTGCCGCTCCCCGCGGCGGAACCGCGCGCCGAACCGCCCGTCGCGGCAGGTGACCTGGTGGTGCCAGCCGTCACCACCGTGGGACTCGTGTGCGGCTTCAGTGACAGCAGCAGCACCATCCCGGAGACGGTGGCGGCACTGGCCAGCACGATGCGGCGCAGCGGGCGGTTCTTCTTCAACGCGTGGCGGAGGCGCACGGGGGGAACGTGGCGCTGGAGAGCGGGCCGGGGTCGACGGCCTTCACGGTGCGGTTGCCCGCGGCCGGGTAGCCATTGAGCCCGCACAGCCGGAGCCGGAGGCACTCGCGTACGACGTCAGCCGTCCCGCACCTACTGCCGCCGCGATCCCGGGAGCCGGGGTTCACGACGTTCAGTAGCGGGTGGTCGCTGTCGCTCCGCTCGCCGTTCCGATGGCGATGTGCGGCTTGGCGGCCGGGTCGGCCCACCCGAGGATGCGGCGCATGGCATCCTCCGGCACCGACACACAACCGGCCGTGGCGGCCCGCCCGTTGACATGCAGGAAGATGCCGGCGCCGCGTCCCCGCACCGGCCGGTCGTAGTTGAACCCGATGACGAGGGCGTACGCGTACTGCGTCGCGTAGGAGACCAGGTGCTCGGCCTCCGCGGCACGACAGTCGCCCGGCAGGGGGTCCACCCACCGGTTGTACGCCTGCGACTCGTTGTCCTGGCACCACCAGGAACTCTCCCGCACCGGCAGGTACCTCTCCCGTGTCCCGGCGGGCGCCGTCTTGGTGCCGAAGGCGAAGGGAAGGTCGTACAGCCCGGTCGGAGTCGTGTTCGTGCCCTGGGTCCGTGAACCGCCTTCGACGAGCCCGTGGGATCCGAACCGGGCCGGTGCGGACCCGGCCCGCGCCCACTGTCCGTCCCGCAGGTCCCACCAGGTGAGCGTCCCCGACGTCGAGCCGGTCGCCGGGGCCTCGGCGGTGATCAGCTGGGTGCCGCCGCCCGTGTCCGCCATCCGCGCGGGCAGCACGGCCGGTTCGGGTCCGGGCGTGAGACCTGGCAGGGCGAGGGAGGAGGCGGAGACGAGGGCGAGGACGACACCGGGGCGCATGGCTCAGACGCTAGACGGGGGGAGCGGCAACGGCAGCCCGGGTAGTCCGTCCAGGCTCGTCGCGACGTGCTCTTTCTTGGTGAAGTAGGCGTTCAGCGAGGCGTCGTCCTCGCGGCCGAAGCGCTTCGCGTGCAGGTCCCGGTCCTCCTCGTACGCCATGTGGGGGACGGCGTACCCGCAGGTGTCCCGCACCAGTTCGGCGTGGACGACGATGACCGCGCGCAACCCGTGCGTGCCCGGGTCGATGTCCGGGAAATGGGCGACCAGGTCCCCGAAGCGCGGGTCGTCACGGAACACCGCCTCGCCCCGGCCGTGCACCCGCACGATGTTCGGCGGCCCCTGGAAGGCGCACCACATCAGGGTGATCCGCCCGTTCTCCCTGAGGTGCGCGATGGTCTCGGCGTTGGATCCGGCGAAGTCCAGGTAGGCCACGGTGAGTTCGTCCAGCACGACGAACGAGCCCCTGAGTCCCTTGGGGGAGAGGTTGACCGTGCCGTCGGCGGACAGCGGGGCGGTCGCGGTGAAGAACAGGGGCTGCTCCTCGATGAACGTGCGGAGTCTGCCGTCTATGCGCTCATAGGTCTTTCCCATGTCTGACGATTGTCGGCGAAAGTCGTTCACCTGTCTAAGGAATTGCCGAAGACCCGGCCGGGATCCCGCCGCGCACGGCACTCGCGGCGCCGATTGACGAATCATGCGGAGTTCTGCATACTCATGCATGTCAGCGAATGCACTGTGAGGAGAAACCCGTGACCGAGCGCGTCGTACTCGCCTACTCAGGCGGTCTGGACACCTCCGTCGCCATCGGCTGGATCGCCGAGGAGACGGGCGCCGAGGTCATCGCCGTTGCGGTCGACGTCGGCCAGGGCGGCGAGGACCTGGACGTCATCCGCAAGCGCGCCCTCGCGTGCGGTGCGGTCGAGGCCGAGGTCGCGGACGCCAAGGACGAGTTCGCCGACGAGTACTGCCTCCCGGCGATCAAGGCCAACGCCCTCTACATGGATCGCTACCCGCTGGTCAGCGCCCTGTCCCGGCCGACGATCGTCAAGCACCTGGTCGCCGCCGCCAAGAAGCACGGCGCCACCACGGTCGCCCACGGCTGCACCGGCAAGGGCAACGACCAGGTCCGCTTCGAGGCCGGCATCGTCGCCCTCGCCCCCGACCTGAAGTGCATCGCCCCGGTCCGCGACTACGCGATGACCCGGGACAAGGCGATCGCCTTCTGCGAGGACAAGCAGCTCCCGATCGCCACCACCAAGAAGTCCCCGTACTCCATCGACCAGAACGTCTTCGGGCGCGCCGTCGAGACGGGCTTCCTGGAGGACATCTGGAACGCCCCGATCGAGGACATCTACGAGTACACCTCCAACCCGGCCGCCCCGCGTGAGGCCGACGAGGTGATCATCACCTTCAAGGAGGGTGTCCCGGTCGCCGTCGACGGCAAGCCCGTCACCGTCCTGCAGGCCATCCAGCAGCTGAACGAGCGGGCCGGCGCCCAGGGCATCGGCCGGATCGACATGGTCGAGGACCGCCTCGTCGGCATCAAGTCCCGCGAGGTGTACGAGGCCCCGGGCGCGATCGCGCTCATCACGGCCCACCAGGAGCTGGAGAACGTCACCGTCGAGCGCGAGCTGGCCCGCTACAAGCGCCAGGTCGAGCAGCGCTGGGGCGAGCTGGTCTACGACGGCCAGTGGTTCTCCCCGCTCAAGCGCGCCCTGGACGGCTTCATCAACGAGGCCAACCAGCACGTCTCCGGCGACATCCGGCTGACCCTGCACGGCGGCCGCGCGGTCGTCACCGGCCGGCGCTCGGAGTCGTCGCTGTACGACTTCAACCTCGCCACGTACGACACTGGCGACACCTTCGACCAGGCCGCCGCCAAGGGCTTCATCGACATCTACAGCCTGTCGTCGAAGATCGCCGCCAAGCGGGACCTCGCGTAAGCGCCTGACGGCACCTCACCCGCAATAGCCTGACAACCGCCTCCTCACTTGCGACTGAGTGGGGAGGCGGCGGCACATCCGTATCTCGGCACATCCGTATCTCTCTAGGAGCGACGCAAGTGAGCAGCAACAGCGGTGACGTACGGCTCTGGGGCGGCCGTTTCGCCGACGGTCCCGCCGAGGCCCTGGCGAAGCTGTCCGCGTCCGTCCACTTCGACTGGCGGCTCGCGCCCTACGACATCGCCGGTTCGCGTGCCCACGCGCGCGTGCTGCACAAGGCGGGTCTGCTCACCGAGGACGAGCTGCGGCGCATGATCGCCGGGCTCGACCGGCTGGAGGCGGACGTCGCCGACGGCTCCTTCACCGGCACCATCGCCGACGAGGACGTGCACACCGCCCTGGAGCGCGGCCTGCTGGAGCGCCTCGGTCCGGACCTGGGCGGAAAGCTCCGCGCGGGCCGGTCCCGCAACGACCAGGTCGCGACCCTCTTCCGGATGTACCTGCGGGACCACGCCCGGATCATCGGTGGCCTGATCGCCGGCCTCCAGGACGCGCTGATCGGCCTGGCCGAGGCCCACCCGGACGTGGCGATGCCCGGCCGTACGCACCTCCAGCACGCCCAGCCGGTGCTCTTCGCCCACCATGTCCTCGCCCATGTCCAGTCCCTGTCCCGGGACGCGGAGCGGCTGCGCCAGTGGGACGAGCGGACGGCGGTGTCGCCGTACGGCTCCGGCGCCCTCGCGGGCTCCTCCCTCGGCCTGGACCCGGAGGCGGTGGCCGAGGACCTCGGCTTCGAGCACGGCAGCGTCGGCAACTCCATCGACGGCACGGCCTCCCGTGACTTCGTGGCCGAGTTCGCCTTCATCACCGCGATGATCGGCGTGAACCTCTCCCGGATCGCCGAGGAGATCATCATCTGGAACACGAAGGAGTTCTCCTTCGTGACCCTGCACGACGCCTTCTCCACGGGCTCGTCGATCATGCCGCAGAAGAAGAACCCGGACATCGCGGAGCTGGCACGCGGCAAGTCCGGCCGCCTGATCGGCAACCTCACGGGCCTGCTGGCGACCCTCAAGGCCCTGCCCCTCGCCTACAACCGCGACCTCCAGGAGGACAAGGAGCCGGTGTTCGACTCCTGTGACCAGCTGGAGGTGCTGCTCCCCGCCTTCACCGGCATGATCGCCACCCTCACGGTCAACCGCGAGCGCATGGAGGAGCTGGCCCCGGCCGGTTTCTCGCTCGCGACCGACATCGCCGAGTGGCTGGTCAAGCAGGGCGTGCCGTTCCGGGTGGCGCACGAGGTCGCGGGGGAGTGCGTGAAGGTCGCCGAGGCCGACGGCAAGGAACTGGACGGCCTCACGGACGAGCAGTTCGCGAAGATCTCCGCCCACCTCACCCCCGAGGTGCGTACGGTCCTCAACGTCCCGGGCGCCCTCGCCTCCCGCAACGGCCGCGGTGGTACGGCACCCAGCGCGGTCGCCGTCCAGCTGACGGAGGTCAAGGCGGACGTGGCGGCGCAGCACGCATGGGCGGATGCCAAGAAGAAGGGCTGAGTGAAGCGCCCCGCAAGGGGCGCGGGGAACCGCGCGGACAGTCACCACCCTCCCGCGGTCGCCACGCCACCGCAGGAACCGGGTGCTCGGGCGGACCCGAAGGCCGTCGCGGGTTAGTTTTGGTCGGAAGCCGTACCGGAGCCGACCGAACGGAACCCGCGATGCCCTTCTCCCGTCTGGCCACCGCCACCACGCCCACCTGCCACATCGGACTGGGCCTCGCCGCCGTCGGCCGCCCCGGTTACATCAACCTCGGCCGCGACGAGGACTTCGGGACCGACCGCAGCGTCGACGCGATGCGCACCCGCACCCATGAACTCCTCGACGCCGCCTACGCCCAGGGCATCCGCTACTTCGACGTCGCCCGGTCCTACGGCCGTTCGGAGGAGTTCCTCGCCGACTGGCTGAACGCCCGCCCCGGCATCGACGACGTCGTGGTCGGCAGCAAGTGGGGGTACACCTACACCGCCGGCTGGTCCACCGACGCGGAGCGGCACGAGGTCAAGGACCACAGCCTCGCCACCTACGAGCGGCAGCGCGCCGAGACCGACGCCCTGCTCGGCGACCGGCTCGACCTGTACCAGATCCACTCGGTGACCCCGGACAGCCCCGCCCTCACCGACAAGGAACTCCACGCCAGGCTGGCGGAGGCCGCCGCGGAGGGCGTGACCATCGGCTTCTCCACCAGCGGTCCCGCCCAGGCCGACACCGTCCGCGCCGCCCTCGCCGTCACGGTCGACGGCGAGCCCCTCTTCCGTACCGTCCAGTCGACGTACAACGCCCTGGAGACCTCCGTGGGCCCCGCCCTCGCCGAGGCGCACGAGGCCGGGCTCACCGTGATCGTCAAGGAGGGCATGGCCAACGGCCGGCTGGCCGCGCCGCACGCCCCCGACGCGCTGAAGGCGGTGGCCGAGGAGACCTCCCTCGGCTGCGACGCCGTGGCCCTCGCGTGGATCCTGCGCCAGCCGTGGGTCGGTGTCGTCCTCTCCGGTGCCGCGACCGTCGGCCAGCTGGCCGCCAACCTCCACGCGTCCGTCGTGGACCTCGACGAGGACCAGCTGACCCGCCTGGCCACGCTGGTCGAGGACCCGGGCACGTACTGGGAGCGGCGCGGGCAGCTGCCCTGGCACTGACGAATCCACCGCACTGACCAGCCGGCATGAGGGCCAGCATGAGCCACACATGCCCATGATGAGACAAAGATGTCTCATATGGGCTACGCTTGTCTCATGGCCCTGGACCGAGACCACGTGCTGCGCAGCGCAGCCGCCCTGCTGACCCGCAAGTCCACCGCGACCATGGACGAGGTCGCCAAGGCCGCCGGGATCAGCCGGGCCACGCTGCACCGCCACTTCGCCGGACGTGACGCGCTCGTCCGGGCACTGGAGGCGCTCGGCATCGCGGAGTGCGAGGCGGCGCTGGACAACGCCCGGCTGGAGGAGGGGGCCGCCCGGGACGCCGTGCGCAGGCTGGTGCGCGAGATCCAGCCCGCCGCGGGGCTGCTCGCCTTCCTGTACGGCGAGAACCAGCTCTGGGAAGGCGATCGGCAGAACGACGGCTGGCTGCGGCTGGACGCCCGGATCGGCGCGGTGTTCCAGCGTGGACAGCACAGCGGTGAGTTCCGGATCGACCTCACTCCCGTGTGGCTCACCGAGGCGCTGTACGGACTGATCGCCTCCTGCGCCTGGGCCACCCTGGACGGCCGCGTGGCCGCCAGGGACTTCCCCGCGATGATCACCGAGCTGCTGCTCGGCGGCGCTCTGCGAAGAGAGGAATCATGACCAGCACCCTGCAGCCGGCACACGTGGCGGAGGTGGAGAAGCGCCCGGGCCGCTGGCCGGCGCTCTCCGTCCTCGTCCTGGCCGTGCTGCTGGTGGCCGTCGACGCCACCGTCCTCGGCCTGGCGACCCCCTACATCAGCGAAGACCTCGACCCCTCCGGCACCCAGCTCCTGTGGATCGGTGACGTCTACTCCTTCGTCATCGCCGGTCTGCTCGTCTCCATGGGCAGCCTCGGCGACCGCATCGGCCGCAAGCGGATCCTGCTCGGCGGCGCGACGGCGTTCGGAGCGATCTCCGTGCTCAACGCCTACGCGACGACACCCGAGCTGATGATCCTCGCGCGGGCCCTGCTCGGCGTCGCGGGCGCGACCCTGATGCCCGCCACCCTGGCCCTGATCCGCAATCTCTTCCACGACCCGCGCGAGCGCAGCCTCGCCGTCGGCATCTGGGGCGCGACCGCCTCCGCCGGCACGGCCGTCGGCCCGATCACGGGCGGCTTCCTCCTCGAACACTTCTGGTGGGGCTCGGTCTTCCTGATCAACCTGCCGGTGATGGCGGTCCTGGTCCTCGTCGGCCTCCGCACGCTGCCCGAGTCCCGCAACCCGAACCCCGGCCCCTGGGACCTGACCAGCGTCGCCCTGTCCCTCGCCGGCGTGCTCGGCATCGTGTACGCGGTCAAGGAGATCGCCACGCACGGCCTCACCTGGACCTCGCTCGCCGCGGGCCTGCTGGGCGCGGCGGCCCTCCACGGCTTCGTCCACCGCCAGCTGACCATGCCGATCCCGCTGCTGGACATGCGGCTGTTCCGGCGCCGCGGCTTCAGCGGGGCGGTCCTCGCCGACCTGCTGACCGTCCTCGGCATGTCCGGCCTGGTGTTCTTTCTCTCCCAGTATCTGCAACTCGTCCAGGGCAGGCGCCCGTTCGAGGCGGGCCTGGCCGAAGTGCCCGCGGCCGTCGGGGCGGTGGCGGCCGGCCTGATCGCGGGGCGCGCGGCCCGGCGTTTCTCCGTCCGCGTGGTGGTCTCGGGCGGCCTGGCGGCCGTCGGACTGGCCCTGGCCGCGCTGACGACGCTCGGACAGTCCACCGGCTATCCGGTCCTCGGTGCCGCCCTCCTCGTCGTGGGCGTCGGCGCGGGCTTCTCCTTCACGGTCACCGCCGACGTGCTCCTCTCCAGCGTGCCCAGGGAACAGGCGGGCGCCGCCTCGGCGGTCTCCGAGACGGCGTACGAACTGGGAGCGGCCCTGGGCATCGCCCTCCTGGGCTCCATCGTGACCGGCGTCTACCGCGACTTCACCGGCCCGGCCGGAACCCCGGCGGAGGCCCACGAGTCGCTGGGCGCGGCAGTGGAGGCGTCGGCGCACCTGCCGGCGCACCGCGCCGATGCCCTGCTCGACGCGGCCCGCGACTCCTTCGTCCACGGCCTCCATCTGGCCTCGGGCGCGGGAGCGGCGGTTCTGCTGGGCGCGGCAGCGGTGGCCTGGTTCCTGCTGAAGAACCAGAAACTGGAAAGTGCGGGGTGAGGCGACCGGCCGGCGGCGCGGGGAACCCCGCGCGACCGCGCCCGGAACGCCGGCCGAACCATCCCCGACATCACCTCCGATACCCGAGCACCGTCATCATCCCGCTCTCCGAGTGGTACTGGTTGTGGCAGTGCAACATCCACAGCCCCGGATTGTCGGCGTCGAAGTCGATCACCAGCTTCCGGTGCGGCAGCACGAGCGCGGTGTCCTTCCGCGCGCCCACGGAGTCCAGGCCGGCCAGCGCGAAGGTGTGCCCGTGCAGGTGCATCGGATGCCACATGTCCGTGGCGTTGATGAGGGTGAGCCGTACCCGTTCACCGGCGCGGACCGGGTGGCGTTGCCGCACGGAGTAGGCCTGGTGGTCGAACCCCCAGTCGAACTTCTCCATGCCGCCGGTGATCCTGATGCGCAGCTGGCGGTCGGGGGTGCGGTCGTGGAGGGCCACGGAGTCGTCGGGCACCAGTCGGCGCGCGGGAACGGTCTTCCCGTCGAGTTCGTCCGGGCGGACGTCGGGGGAAGGAAGGTCTTTCCCCTTGCCGGTGCGCAGGACGGCGAGGGCCCCGCCCTTCTTTCCCTCCGGGAGCGCGACCAGGGGGAAGACGCCGTCCCGGGCGGTGATCAGGACGTCGTAGCGTTCCGCCATGCCGACGAGGAGGGCGTCTGTCTTCTTGTGCTTCACGGGATAGCCGTCGGTGTGCGTGACGGTCATCTCGTGGTCGCCCAGCGCGACCCGGAAGGCGGTCTCGGAACCGGCGTTGATGATGCGCAGCCGGACGCGGTCGCCGGGCCGGCAACGGAACACCGAGGGATTGGCGGGCAGACGCCCATTGGCCAGGTAGTACGGGTAGGCGACGCTGCCGCCGTCTCCGTGGAGCATGCGGCTGTGGGACTTGTGCAGCACCCTCGACGGGCCTGCCGGCGGCCTGGCCGGCGACGTGTGCGGGCTCGCCGGCCGGCCGGCGCTCGGACCGCCGTGGCCGGGACCCATGGCCGTGTGCCCCATGTCCATGTGCCCCATGTCCATGGAGCCGCCGGGCTTGAGCTGCTCGAGGACCTGGTCGGGGGTGGAGCCCTCCACGCCGTCGAGCCAGTCGTCCAGGACGAGGACCCACTCCTTGTCGTAGGAGAGGGGCTCCTTGGGGTCGTCGACGATGAGCGGCGCGTACAGGGCCCGGTCGGGCTGCATTCCGACGTGGGAGTGCAGCAGATAGGTTCCCGGATGCCGGATGGTGAAGCGGTAGCGGAAGTCGGACCCGGGGCGGATGGCCCGCTGGGTCAGGTCCGGCACGCCGTCCATGTCGCAGCGCAGCCGCACTCCGTGGGAGTGCAGCGTGGTCGTGGCGGGCAGCCGGTTGTCGAGCGTCAGGTCGAGCACGTCGCCGGCGGTGACCCGCACCAGCGGGCCCGGCACCTCCTCGTTGTAGGCCCAGGTGCGGACGGACCGCCCGCCCAGGTCCAGCTTGGCTTCGGCGGCGGTGAACCTGAAGGTGCGTACGTGGCCGGACCCGCGTTTCCGCTCGGCGGCGAGGACCTCCGGATCCGACGGGTTGACGTACCCCTTCGGCCCCGGTGGAACGAACTCCCTTTCGCCGCTCCGGCCTTGGGGGCCGGAACGAGGCCCGGAGCCGGAGCCGGTGCAGGCCGCCAGGAATCCCGCGCCGACGGCGGCGATCGGGCTGCGGAGCAGAGTACGCCGAGAAGGTTTGGACATGTCTAAATAAGACATGTCGCACGGTCATATAGCCGGGTACATACGGCCGAATGACCGATGTGTCGGCGTCAGATTCCACCGGCAGGCGGACGGACGCGGGCCACCGCGCCCGTCGCGCCGGAGGGTCCTAGGCGGCCTTGGCCTTCGTGGCGTACATGTCCACGTACTCCTGGCCCGACAGCCGCATGACCTCGGCCATGACGGAGTCGGTCACGGCCCGCAGCACATACCGGTCCCGGTCCATGCCCTCGTAGCGCGAGAACTCCATCGCCTCACCGAACCGGACGGTGACCTTGCCGGGCCGCGGAATACCGCGCCCGCCCGGCTGCAGCTTGTCCGTACCGATCATCGCGAACGGCACGACGGGAGCACCGGTCATCAGCGTCAGCCGTGCGATACCGGTGCGCCCCCGGTACAGCCGTCCGTCGGGCGACCGCGTGCCCTCGGGATAGATCCCGAAGATCTTTCCCTCCTCCAGGATCCTGCGCCCGGTCATCAGCGCGGCCACGCCACCGTTCGCCCCGTCCCGGTCCACCGGGATCATGCCGACGCCGGTGAAGAACCACGCCATCAGCCGGCCCTTGACGCCCTTGCCGGTGACGTACTCGTCCTTGCCGATGAAGAAGACCTGACGGTCGCAGACCAGGGGCAGGATCATCGAGTCGATGAAGGTCAGGTGATTACCGGCCAGAATGACCGGGCCGTCCCCCGGGATGTGCTCCACGCCCTCCACCTGTGGGCGGAACATCAGGCGCATGATCGGTCCGAGCACTGCCTTGATGAGCGCGAAGCGGGACAACGGGTCCTCCGATGTCGAGGGCGAGCGATATGAGTCTGTGCAGGTGAGGACATTACTCGCGGCACCCGGGCGAGCGCACATCGGGGAGGCCCGGTTCACCGAGGTCTTACGAAGTGTTGACGCGGGTTTACCTGCGGTGGCGCGCCCGGGACGGCCCGTGACTGCGTGGCGACAGTGTGACGGACATCGCGCGAAGCCCTCGGCCACCGGTTACCCCGGTCGCGCCCGCCGATGCCGACGGACCGTCACATCTCGCCTCGCACAGGACACCCGGCATCACCCGCGGCTTCGGGCCGAGGACTCCCCTCCGTCATGTGCGCGCCCCTACGATCGGCGCGCACCCAAGGCGCGCAGCGCCGAAACAGACGCAGGGCGGACGGCAGGAGGGCGCTTGATGGGCGGCGACCAGGCGAACGACAGGACACAGGGCACCACGGGGCGGCGGGCGATCCTCGGCGCCGCGGTGCTGGGCGCGGGCGGAGCGGTGCTCGGGCTGCCCGGCGCGGCCAGAGCCGCCGGAGCCCGGGGCGCCGGGCACGGCGGGCGCGGGCTGAAGAGCCTGCCGGTGCCGGCGGTCATCGGCCACCGGGGAGCCAGCGGCTACCGCCCCGAACACACCTTCGGCTCCTACGACCTGGCCCTGGACCTGGGCGCCGACATCGTCGAGGCCGGCGACCTGGTACCCACCAAGGACGGTCACCTCGTCTGTAGGCACGAGCCGGAGATCGGCGGCACCACGGACGTCGCCTCCCACCCCGAGTTCGCCGACCGCAAGACCACCAAGGTCCTCGACGGCGTCTCCACCACCGGCTGGTTCACCGAGGACTTCACGCTCGCCGAGCTGAAGACGCTGCGTGCCATCGAGCGCATCCCGGCCAACCGCCCGCACAACACCCTCTACAACGGGCGCTGGGGGATACCCACGTTCGAAGAGGTCCTCAAGTGGCAGGACGAGCAGACCCGCAAGCGCGGCAAGCAGGTCTGGATCTACCCCGAGACCAAGCACCCCTCCTACTTCCGGGGGCTCGGACTCGGCCTGGAGGAGCGGGTCGCCAAGCTGCTGCGCAAGCACGGAAAGGACGGCCGGACCTCGCCGGTCATCCTGCAGTCCTTCGAGCCGAGCAGCATCCAGAAGCTGAACCAGCTGGTGGACAACCCGCTCGTGGTCCTGCTGTCCTCGGCGAACAGCCGCCCCTGGGACTTCGTAGAGGCGGGCGACCCGCGCACGGTCGCCGACCTGATCACCCCCCAGGGCCTCAGGGAGATCGCCGGCTACGCGCAGGGCATCGGCCCGACCCTCGACCTGGTCATCCCCAGGAACGCGGACGGCACCCTGGCCGAACCGACCACGCTCGTCGCCGACGCGCACAAGGTGGGCCTGATCCTGCACCCGTACACCATGCGCAACGAGAACCCCTTCCTGCCGGCCGAGTACCGCAGGGGCAGCGCGCCGGACGCCTACGGTGACGCCTTCGGCGCCTTCAGGACGTACTTCGCGACCGGCATCGACGGCGTCTTCACCGACAACGCCGACACCGGCCTGCTCGCCCGCGCCGACTTCCTGCACGGCTGACCGCGTCAACCGGCAACCGCCAGGCACCCGTTCGGGGTGACTCCGGGCCGCCCCGGCAACCCATCGCCGGGGCGGCTCGTCGTTCCGCATATGACGCACGACCTGGTAGCCGCCCTGCGCCCACTGCTCGCCGCCGAGGCCTCCGCGGAGACATATGCCTCCGGGACTGAGCCGGGCGATCTCGAGCAGGCCGTCTGGCTCCGCCTGCTGGAGCGGCTGGAGACCGACGGACCGCCGCTGGACCCGCAGGGCTGGCTGCGCAAGGCCGTCCGCGCCGAGGCCCGTCGCACCCGCCGCACCACCCGCCTCGAACGCCCGTACGGCATCGAGCCGGCCGACGACATCCGCCCCGGCCCCGAGCAGCACGCCCTCACCGCCGCGCGCTACCGCGCCCTGCGGGACGCGGTCCGCCGGCTGCCCGGCCGCTGCCCCCGGCTCATGGAGGCGCTGCTCTCTCCGAAGGACATGACATACCGGGAGATCGCGGGGGAGTTGGGTATCTCACAGGGCAGTCTCGGCCCGGAACGGTCCAGATGTCTGGGATGTCTGCGTCGATTGCTCACCCCGGAGGTTGCTTCCCGCGAAGTGCGGGGATAGGAGTGAGGGACGACAGGTGATCAGGTGAGCGGGAGGCATGCGCACATGGGCATGAGCGTGACCATCTCGGTGGCGACCGAGCAGGACGCGGAGCAGATCTTCAGGCTCCAGTACCTGTGCTTCCAGAGTGAGGCGGCGCTGTACGGCAACTACCGCATCGACCCGCTCGTCCAGACCCTGGACTCCGTGCGGCAGGAGGTCTCCTCGGACTGCGTCTTCGTCGCCCGGCTCGGCGACGAGGTCGTCGGCTCCGTGCGCGGCAAGGTCACCGAGGACGGCGCCGCGGCCATCGGCAAGCTCTGCGTCCACCCGCGCCTGCAGGGCCACGGCATCGGGGCGAGGCTGCTGCGCGCGGCCGAAGCGGCGCTGGCGGAGGAGCGCGGAGCCAAGCGGTTCCGTCTCCACACGGGCCACCGCAGCGAGGGCAACCTCCGCCTGTACCGCCGCTCCGGCTACCGGACGGTGGGCAGATCCAAGGGCGCCGACGGCGTGGAACTGATCATCCTGGAGAAGCAGGCGGGCGTCTACGCGCAAACGGCGTGAGGGGAGCGCCCCCGAGGGGCGCCGGGAGCCCGGCCGGCCATGAGCGGCCCGCGGACACCCACGCCCCTCAGGCGGCGGCCCCGCGCCGCGGACGCACCTTCCGCAGCCAGTAGAGCGCGGACAGCGGCAGGAGCACGGGGATGAAGACGTAGCCCATCCCGTAGTCCGACCACACCGTCGCGTCGGGGAACGCCGAGGGTTCCACCAGGGTCCACGTGCCCACGACGAGCACACCGGCCAGTTCGGCCGCGCAGCACACCTGTGCCGCCCTGCGGGCCGTCTCGCCGCCGCGGACGAGGGTGTACGTGATGAAGCCGTACACCACACCGGCCACGGCCGACAGGGAGTACGCGAGCGGTGCCCGGTCGAAGTCCGTCGCGATCTGGTAGGCCGAACGCGACACCGCGCCGACCACCATCACGCCGTAGAACCAGACGAGCAGCATGCCCGGACCGCTGATCAGCCGGGCCGGCTTCTCCTGCGCCGCCGTCACCTCAGCCTCCCCAGATGTCGTAGAGCCGTACTTCCAGCACGGCCAGGACCACGCCGCCCGCCGCGACCGTCACCGAGCCCCAGCGGGTCCGCTCGGACAGTGACATGAAACCCGCCGCCGGAACGCACGCGAACGCGCCCAGCAGATACGCCACGAAGATCGTCGTGCCCTGCTCCGGCTTCTCACCCCGCGCCAGCTGCACGATCCCGATCACCAGCTGGACGACGGCCAGTAGTGACACCACGGCCATGCCGATGAAGTGCCAGTCCTTGGTCGGCTGGTCCCGGTAGGCGGCCCAGCCGCACCAGGCGGCGAGCAACAGGGCGGCGACCCCGGTCACCAGCGTCAGGGCATTGAGCATGCCGTGACCCTATTACGGCCGAAACGGCCCACCGCCGCCGACCCCGTCGTACGCCGTATGGTCCAGACCGTGACGATCCATGCGCACGCCCTCCTGTTCGACACGACGGCACCCTCGTCTCCTCCCTCGCGTCGACCGCTGCTGGACCCGCTGGGTCCGGGAGTACGGGATCACGGCCGAGGAGTTCGGGCGCGTGGAACTGCACGGGCGGCCGGCCGTGGAGACAGTCGCCGATCTGCTGCCCGCCCACGTGGTGCCGGAGGCGGTCGCCCGGGTCGAGCAGCTGGAGGTCGAGGACGTGCGGAACGGGGGTGTGCGGCTGCTGCCCGGCACCCGGGACTTCCTGGACTCCCTGCCGGCCGACCGCTGGGCCGTCGTCACCTCCGCCACCCGCCGCCTCGCCGAGGCCCGCCTCGACGCCGCCGGCATCCGGCCCAAGGCCCTGATCTCCGCCGACGACATCACCCGCGGCAAGCCCGACCCCGAGCCCTACCTGCTCGCCGCCCGGCAGCTCGGCGTGGACCCGGCCCGGTGCGTCGTCTTCGAGGACGCCCCCGCCGGACTCCGCGCGGGCCGCGCGGCCGGTATGACCACCGTGGCCTTGGCCACAACCCACCGGGCGGCGGAGCTGGACGCCGACCTCGTGGTCAGGGACCTGTCGGCCTTGTCCGCACTGGTCACCCGCGAGGCAGTGGAGATCTCCGTCCGCGGCTGAGCCGGCGGCCGACGGTGTCCGCCGTCGTCCACTATGCGGACAGCGGAGACCGGTCAGGACCATACGTCTGCTTTACTGATCGCATGACCACCACGAGCCGCCGCACCCTTGCGACCGAGGCGACCCCCACGCCCGGTGCTCGTTGTATGTGTCCGTGTCGAATGTGCGCCTTCTAGAGGGCCCCCGCACCATCTGAGCCTCGCGCCCCGAAGCGAGCCGCGGCCCGTCCGGCGCCGGCATTCCGGCGTATGCGACCGATGCCGCCCCGCGCACACGACGTTCTCCCCCGGTTCCACCGCCGCCCGAGAACCGTGCCGCGTACCCGCACAACGCACGAAACGCAGCCGTGCCCGGGCACACCCACGCCCGCGCACTCGACAGTGACGGAAACCCACGTGATCACCACCTCGGGCCTGACCAAGGTCTACCGCTCCCGCGGCCGTGAGGTCACCGCCCTCGACGGCGTCGATCTCCACGTCCGCGAAGGCGAGGTCTACGGCGTCATCGGCCAGTCCGGCGCCGGCAAGTCCTCCCTCATCCGCTGCGTCAACCTGCTGGAGCGCCCCACCGCCGGCACCGTGACCGTCGCCGGACAGGACCTCACCGCCCTGGCCGGCCGCGGACCGCGCGCCGGGAAGGACCTGCGCCGGGCCCGCAGCCACATCGGCATGGTCTTCCAGCACTTCAACCTGCTGTCCTCGCGGACCGTCCAGGACAACGTCGAGCTGCCCCTGGAGATCCTCGGCACGTCCGGCAAGGAGCGCTCCCGCAAGGCGCGGGAGCTGCTGGACCTGGTGGGCCTCGCCGACAAGGCCAAGGCCTACCCCGCCCAGCTGTCCGGCGGCCAGAAGCAGCGCGTCGGCATCGCCCGCGCCCTCGCCGGCGACCCCAAGGTGCTGCTCTCCGACGAGGCCACCAGCGCCCTCGACCCCGAGACCACCCGCTCCATCCTCCAGTTGCTGCGCGACCTGAACCGGCAGTTGGGCCTGACCGTCCTGCTCATCACCCACGAGATGGACGTCGTGAAGTCGATCTGCGACTCCGCCGCACTGATGGAGAAGGGCCGGATCGTGGAGTCCGGCACGGTCAGCGAGCTGCTGGCCACCCCGGACTCCACCCTTGCCGCCGCCCTGTTCCCGGTGGGCGGCGAGGCCTCCGGTGCCGACCGGACCGTCCTCGACGTCACCTTCCACGGCGAGGCCGCCACCCAGCCGGTCATCTCCCAGCTCTCGCGCACCTACAACATCGACATCTCGATCCTCGGTGCCGCCATCGACACCGTCGGCGGCCTCCAGATCGGCCGCATGCGCATCGAACTGCCCGGCCGCTACGAGGACAACGTGGTGCCGATCGGCTTCCTGCGCGAACAGGGCCTGCAGATCGATGTCGTCGGCGGCGAGGGCGAGGAGCCCGTGCTGGTCAAGGAGGGCGCGAAGTGACCTGGTCCGAACAGTGGGAGCTGCTCCAGCCGGAGTGTTGGAACACCCTGTACATGGTCGGGTGGTCCACGCTCATCGCCGTCGTCGGCGGTCTGCCGCTCGGCATCCTGCTCGTCCTCACCGAGCGCGGCGGCCTGCTGCAGAACGTCGTGGTGAACAAGGTCCTCGGGCAGGTCGTGAACGTCGCCCGCTCGATGCCGTTCATCATCCTGATGGTCGCGCTGACCAACTTCACCCGGTTCGTCACCGGGACCAGCATCGGCCGTGACGCCGCCATCGTGCCGCTGGCCATCGGCGCCATCCCCTTCTTCGCCCGGCTCGTCGAGACGGCCGTCCGCGAAGTGGACGGCGGCCTCGTGGAGGCCGTGCAGTCCATGGGCGGCAACACCTTCACCATCGTCCGCAAGGTCCTGGTCCCGGAGGCCCTGCCTTCGCTCATCGCCTCGGCGACCACCACCGTCGTCGCCCTCATCGGCTACTCCGCGATGGCCGGCACCGTCGGCGCCGGCGGCCTCGGCGACCTCGCCGTCCGTTACGGCTACCAGCGCTTCGAGACCGGGCTGATGTGGGTGATCGTCGCGATCCTCGCCGTCGTCATCACCGTCATCCAGTTCGCCGGCGACCTCGCGGCGCGCTCGCTGCACCGCCGCGGCGCCCGCTCCGGACCCGCGCCCAGGCTCCGCCTGCTCAAGGCCAAGGAGCCCGCGGCGGCCGACATCAGCAAGGTCGCCTGACCGCACCCCGAAGACTCCCCGTCACCCGACACGGGGCCGCACCACCCTTAAGGAAAGGCACTTTTCGTGCGTAACACCGCCAAGTTCACCACCGCCGTCCTCGCCGCCGGAGCCCTCACCCTCGGGCTCACCGCCTGCGGCTCGGACAAGGACTCCGGCTCCTCCGACACCAGCGGACCCCTGGTCGTCGCCGCGAGCCCGACGCCGCACGCCGAGATCCTCGACTTCGTCAAGAAGAACCTGGCGAAGAAGGCGGGCCTCGACCTGGACGTCCGGGAGTTCACCGACTACATCACGCCGAACACGGCGACCGAAGACGGTGACGTGGACGCCAACTACTTCCAGAACCAGCCGTACCTGGACGACTTCAACAAGAAGCGCGGCACCCACATCGTGCCCGTCGTCACGGTGCACCTGGAGCCGCTCGGCCTCTACTCCCACAAGGTGAAGAAGGCCGACGCCCTGAAGAGCGGTGCGACCATCGCGGTCCCGAACGACTCCGTCAACGAGGCCCGCGCCCTGAAGCTGCTCGCCGCCAACGGCCTGATCACCCTCAAGGACGGCGTCGGCACCGAGGCCACCCCGCGGGACATCGCCAAGAACCCCAAGAACCTCAAGTTCAAGGAGGTCGAGGCGGCCCAGACCCCGCGCTCCCTGGACGACGTGGACGCGGCCGTGGTCAACGGCAACTACGCCATCTCCGCGGGCCTGAAGCCCGCCGGGGACGCCCTCGTCCTGGAGTCCGCGAAGAACAACCCGTACGGCAACTTCCTCGCCGTGAAGAAGGGCGACGAGAAGGACCCGCGGGTGAAGAAGCTCGCGAAGCTCCTCACCTCGCCCGAGGTCAAGAAGTTCATCGAGGACAAGTACAAGGGCTCGGTCATCCCGTCGTTCTGACCCTCCGGTCCGCCGGTGACCGACAGCTGACGGTACGTATACGGCGTTTCGCGACGCACGGGGTCCGCTCCCTCACCCGGGGCGGGCCCCGTCGTGCGGTTCAGTGGTTTCATGCTGCATGCTGGGCAGTTCAGCGGGGCCGGCCCGACAGTCCTGATGGCCCATCAACGTTTCCCGAAGGTTATGGAGCGGCGCATGACGAGCACCTTCCCCAACATCTCCATCAACACGGAGCGGTTGGTGCTGCGTCCACTCGACGAGGACGACGTGCCCGCCCTGGCCGAGATGATGAACGACGAGCAGGTCGGTGCCTGGACCGACGTGCCCCAGCCCTGCACCCAGGACCAGGCCCGCCACTGGATCAGCCAGTACGCCCCCGCCGAACGCGCCGCGGGCCGCGGCCTCGGCCTCGCGGTCACCGAGTTCCTCACCCAGCGCCTGGTCGGCATAGTCCAGCTGGCCAAGACCGACTGGCACGTACGGTCCACCGAGATGTCGTACATCATCGCCCCCTGGGCCCGCGGCGAGGGCTATGCCTCCGAGGCCGCCCTCGCCACCGCCCAATGGCTCCTCGGCGACCAGAAGTTCGAGCGCATCGAGATCCGCACCGCCGCCGACAACACCGCCTCCCAGCAGGTCGCCCAGAAGATCGGCTGTATCAGCGAGGGCGTCCTGCGCAACGCCTGCATAGCGCACCACCGCACCGAGGACGGCACCTGGACCGACGTGCGCACCGACTACATCGTGTGGAGCCTCCTGCCGGAGGACCTCGAGGGCGCCGACGACCAGCTCGCCGACACCGGCGGTTTCGCGTCGTACTCCGACTGGAACTGACGCCCACAGGAGCGCGGGCCCGGCCCCGGCGCGCGTCCGGCAGACGCACCGGGTAGTCTCACGGAGACCGCCCACGGGCCCCTCCCTGACGACCTGCGCGAACCTGGAGATACACGACGATGGCCGACCGGGTCACGGTGATCGGCTGGGACGGCTCGCCGCTGACCGACGCGGCCCGCTCCGCCCTCGGCGCCGCCACACTCGTGGCCGGCGCGCCCCACCACCTGGCGCTGCCCGAGATCCCGCCCGCCGCCGACCGCGTCCGCCTCGGCAGTGTCGCCCTGGCCGCCCGCCGCATCGCCGACCACCGAGGCACCGCCGTGGTCCTCGCCGACGGCGACCCCGGCTTCTTCGGTGTCGTACGGGCCCTGCGCGCGCCGGAGTTCGGCCTGGAGGTCGAGGTCGTCCCCGCGGTGTCCGCCGTCGCCGCCGCCTTCGCCCGCGCCGGCATGCCCTGGGACGACGCCCAGGTGGTCGTCGCCCACCCGCGCACCCTGCGCCGGGCCGTGAACGTCTGCCGCGCCCACACCAAGGTCGCCGTCCTCACCGCACCGGGTGCCGGACCCGCCGAACTCGGTCTCCTCCTGGAGGGCGTCCACCGCACCTTCGTCATCTGCGAGGAGCTGGGCACCGAACGCGAGCAGGTCACCGTCGTCACCTCCGACAAGGCCGCCGACCACATCTGGCGCGACCCGAACGTCGTCATCGTCATCGGCGGCCCGATGGCGGCTGCCGAGGGCGGCGGCTGGATCGCCGGGCGCGACCCGGGCGCCGGCCCGCGCGGCTGGGTGCAGCCCGACGAGACGTACGGCGGCGATCTCGGGGAGGGCGAGACCGAACTGCTCCGCTCCGCCCAACTCGCCCGTCTCGGCCCCCGGGTCGGCGATCTCGTCTGGGACATCGGCTGCGGCAGCGGTGCGTTCGCCGCCGAGGCCGCGCGCGCCGGAGCGGCCGTCATCGCCGTCGACCACGACCCGGGGGCCTGCGCCCGGACCGAGGGCGCCGCACGTTGGTACGGCGTACAGCTGCACGTGGTGCGGGGCACCGCCCCGCACATCCTCGAAGACCTGCCCGAGCCGGACGTCGTGCGGGTCGGCGGCGGGGGAGCGGCCGTCGTCTCCGCGGTCGCCGACCGGCGACCGCAGCGCATCGTCACGCACGCCGCGACCCGCGACGCGGCCGAACTCGTCGGCCGCGACCTGACCGAGCACGGATACCGGGTCGAATGCGCCCTGCTCCAGTCCGTCGAACTCGACACCCGGGCCTGGACCGAGACCGAGCGGAACGTAGCGTTCCTGCTCAGCGGGGTTCTGCCCGACCGCGCCCCGTGATCCTGTTGTCGTACCGCGCGCGGTAGGCTGGCCGATCGTTGTACCGCACCGGCGGCCCGGAAATTCGTTCGCCAATGTCCGGAACGCACTCCCGTTTTGGGGTGGGTGTGGTACGGCGGACCGGAGGACGCGCAACGTGGCGCAGTCCACAGCGGACTGTCGCGGATCATGCTGTCGCGATGGCCGAACGGCCGGGACAATGCCACTGAATGGCTTTGTCGCCTTTTTGGGGCGGGTCGTTCGTGCCGCTGGGCACGGACGCTCGTTCTTCACTACGGGGCGGTCGGTGCGCCGTTCCGGGTGAGCTGGTCGTAGAAGCACTAACCGATGGGCGAGGGGTACGCATGACGGACACCGGCCAGGTCCCGGGCGAGGGGCAGCCGGAGAGCGCAGGCATGGTGGAGCAGCCGGGCGTCCCCGCGCACGCTGCGTACACCTACCTCTCCGAGGCGCCCGCCGAGGACGAAGACCTGCTGCTACCGGGTGCCCAGGGCGCGTGGGGCAACGAAGTGCCGCCACCCGCCCCGGAACCGGTGGTCGAGGCCGTCCACGAGCCGGGCCCGCACGAGACGGCCGGCCGGGACAGCGGCTCGGTCGACCTCAGCGGCGTCCGTCTGCCCAGCCCGGGCCCGGCGTCCGTGCCGCCGTCACCCATCCTCTCGGCCCCGCACGCCCCGGCGGCCGCCGCCCAGCCGCCGCGCCGTCCGCTGCACCTCGGCCCGCCGATCCCCGACACCTCCGCGAGCCCGGTCCGCTCCCTCGCCGACCGCGGCCCCGCCGGAGCGCCGGTACGGCAGGCCGGTCCGGCGGCCACCGGCCCCGAGTACCTCGACGCGCAGCCGCTGCGCGACATGGCCCCGCAGAGCGCGACCCCCTGGGATGCGGCACCGGCCGCCCCGGCCGACGCCGGTACGGCTCCGGCCGCGGAGGCCCAGGTCGGCGCGCCGGCACCGGCTGCCGAAACGGTTGACCCGGCCGTCGGTCCGGTGGCGGACGCCTTCGCCGACCCGGCCGACCCGTCCGGCGCCGCCCAGGCCACCCTCGCCCGCCTGGCGACCCAGGCGGCCGCGGTGGCACCGGCCCCGGCCGAGGTGGTGCAAGGTCACGACGGCGTGCAGCCTGCGCACGGCCACGACGGGGTGTACACGGCTCCGTTGGGACAGGGGTTCGAGGACGCCGAGCAGGCTGCGCAGATGACCGGGAACGCGGCTGCCGAGGATGCTTCGGTGGCGGAGGCTTCGGCTTCGGCTTCCGCTTCGGTGGAGGCTGACGCCGGGCAGCCGGTCGACGGTGCCGTGACGGCCCCGGAGGGCGGGGAGGTCGCCGGTGTCCAGGCACCGGCTGCCGTCCGGGAAGCGGTCGTCCAGCAGGTGCCGGGTGATGCCCTCGCGGATCGGACGCCGGACGGCGGACAGGTCACGGACGGCGCCGAGGTGGCCGAGCCCGCCGCCCAGCAGCCTGCGGCGACCGCTGAGGCGGCTCAGCCGGGCGAGGGCCCGGAGCAGGGCGTGAACGTGCAGGAGGACGCGGCCGCGCAGGTCACCGACGCGACGCAGGTACCCGCGCACACCGAGGGTGCCCTCCCGGCCCAGGTCGCGGCCGAGGCTGAAGTCGCCGTTCCTGCCGAGGGGGTTGCGGAGGCCGTCCCGGCTCAGGTCGCGGCCGAGGCTCAAGTCGGTATTCCTGTCGAGGGGGTTGCGGAGGCCGCCCCCGCCCAGGTCATGGCCGAGACCGAAGCCGCCGTTCCTTCCGACGACGTGGCCGAGGCCGCCGTCCAGGCGCAGCCCGGCGCCGTCGCGCAGGCTCTGCCCGCCGACGCTCAGGTGGAGCCCACAGCCGAGGAAGCTCCGCCCGCCGAGGCACAGTCCGCGCCCATTGCCGAGGCCCAGCCGGTGGCCGCGCAGGTCATGCCGGGTGTCGGTCAGGTGGCGCCTGCCGTCGAGGTTCAGTCCGGCGATGCTCAGGTGGCGCCTGCCGCCGAGGTTCAGTTCACCGACGTGCAGGCCGCGCCCGCTGCCGAGGGCCAGCCGGTGGCCGCGCAGGTCGTGTCGGGTGGTGCCCAGGTGGCGCCTGCCGTCGAGGTTCACTCCGGCGATGCTCAGATGGCGCCTGCCGCTGAGCTTCAGTTCACCGACGTGCAGGCCGCGCCCGTCGGCGAGCCCGAGCCCATCGCCGCGCAGACGGTGTCCGCCGACGCGCAGGCCGCCCCCACCGCCGAAGTCCAGCCCGCGCCCACCGCCGAGGCCCAGCCCGCACCCGGCACCGAAGCCATGCAGGCGCCCGCACCGGCGGAGGCGCCCGACTCCGCGCGGGTGCCCGAGTTCGTCGCCCCCGACGCCGTACCGGATGCGGCGGAAACCGAGGCCGCCGTGGCCCAGGACGCCGCGGAGGCCGTGGCCGCGCCTGATGGCAACGGCACGATCGAGCCGCAGCTCCAGCCCGCTCAGGGCCCGCAGCTGGCCGAACCCGTCTGGTCCGCCGCCGAGTCCGCGCCCGGTGCGCCCCAGCCCCAGCCGGCGGTCCACCCGGATTCCCAGGCCCAGCCCCTGCCCGAGCCGGAGTCCCAGGCCCAGCCCCTGCCCGAGCCGGAGTCCCAGGCCCAGCCCCTGCCCGAGCCGGAGTCCCAGGCCCAGCCCTTGACCGGGCCGTCGGCCCTGGACGTCGCCCACCCGCTCGCCCTGGGCGCCGAGCCGGTCCCGGCCGCCGGCCCCGGCGTACCCGCGGGCCCGCAGGCCCAGCCCGCTCCCGCCGAAGCCGCGGCCACGCACCCGGAGACAACGCCGGCCGGCGCTGCCACCGGTCAGCCGGGGACAGTCGAGCAGCCGGCCTCCACCGGTACCGCCGAGACCTTGCGGTCCAGCGTTCCGCTGGAGCCGCACCCGGAGCAGCCGCTCGGGCAGTTCGTGCCCGTGGACGGCCAGGTGCCGACCACCCCTCACCTCGCGCCGACCCCGCCGCAGCCCCTGGTCCTGCCCAGGGAGGACCCGCAGGGCCCCCAGGCTCCCCAGGGCTTCCAGGAGCAGCCAGTGGCCACGGTGCCCGCACCGCGCGAGGCCGAGCCGGCCGCCGTACCGGCCGCGCCGGACGAGGGGCACACCCCCGATGTCGTACAGCACGCGGAGGACCTGCAGACCAGGGCCGCCGACCAGGAAGAGAGCACGGCCGAAGTGGCAGAAGCACAACAGTCCACCGGCCCGGCCGCACCCGGCTACGCCGACGCCGAACGCGAGGCCGTCCTGCGGGTCATGCGCGAGCGCCGTGACATCCGCAACGGCTTCCGCGGCGACCCGATCCCGCACGAGGTGCTGCTGCGTGTCCTGGAGGCGGCCCACACGGCGCCTTCCGTGGGCCACTCGCAGCCCTGGGACTTCGTCGTCATCCGGTCCGCCGAGACCCGGCGCGCCATGCACGAACTGGCCATGCGCCAGCGCGAGGCGTACGCCCAGTCGCTGCCCAAGGGCCGGGCGAAGCAGTTCAAGGAACTGAAGATCGAGGCCATCCTCGACACCCCGGTCAACATCGTCGTCACCGCCGACCCCACCCGCGGCGGCCGTCACACCCTCGGCCGTCACACCCAGCCGCAGATGGCGCCCTACTCCTCGGCGCTCGCGGTGGAGAACCTCTGGCTCGCCGCCCGCGCCGAAGGCCTCGGGGTCGGCTGGGTCAGCTTCTTCGACGAGCGGGAGATGGTCCGCGCGCTCGGCCTGCCCGAGCACCTGGAGGTCGTCGCGTACCTGTGTGTCGGGTACGTCGACGAGTTCCCGGACGAGCCGGAGCTGATGCAGGCCGGCTGGTCCAAGCGGCGCCCCCTGTCCTGGGTGGTGCACGAGGAGACGTACGGCCGCCGCGCCCTGCCCGGAGAGGAACCCCACGACCTGCTTGCCGAGACCGTCGCACAGATCCGCCCGCTCGACGCCAAGGCGCTCGGCGAGGCGTGGGAGCGCCAGAAGCGCATGACCAAGCCGGCCGGCGCGCTCGGCATGCTGGAGATCATCTCCGCGCAGCTGTCCGGGCTGTCCCGGCAGTGCCCGCCGCCGATCCCGGAGCCCGCCGCCGTCGCGATCTTCGCGGGCGACCACGGCGTGCACGCCCAGGGCGTCACCCCCTGGCCGCAGGAGGTCACCGCCCAGATGGTGGCCAACTTCCTGGGCGGGGGCGCGGTCTGCAACGCCTTCGCCAACCAGGTCGGCGCCGAGGTGTGCGTGGTGGACGTCGGTGTCGTCGCCGACCTGCCGGCCACGCCCGGTCTGCTGCCCCGCAAGATCCGCGGCGGCACGTCCGACATGACCACCGGCCCCGCGATGACCCGCGAGGAGGCCCGGGCGGCCATCGAGGTGGGCATCGAGACCGCCCGCGACCTGGTGGCGGCCGGCAACAAGGCGCTGCTCACCGGTGAGATGGGCATCGCCAACACCACCGCGTCCGCCGCGCTGATCTCCGTCTTCACCGGCGCCGACCCGGCGGAGGTGACCGGTCGCGGCACGGGTATCAACGACGAGACCCTGGCCCGCAAGACCGAGGTCGTCCGCCGGGCCCTGGAACTGCACCAGCCGGACCCGGCCGATCCCATCGGTGTCCTCGCGGCCATCGGCGGTTTCGAGCACGCGGCCATGGTCGGACTGCTCCTCGGTGGCGCCTCGCTGCGTACGCCGGTGATCCTGGACGGCGTCAGCGCCGGCGCCGCGGCCCTCGTCGCCCGCGCCATCGCCCCCGAGGTCCTCGCGGCCTGCATCGCGGGTCACCGCAGCGCCGAGCCCGGCCACATGGCCGCCCTCAACAAGCTGGGCCTGCGTCCCCTGGTCGACCTCGACCTGCGCCTCGGCGAGGGCACGGGCGCGCTGCTCGCGCTGCCGCTGGTGCAGAGCACGGCGCGGGCGATGCACGAAGTGGCCACGTTCGATTCGGCGGGTGTCACCGAGAAGTAGGCGTCGCGAACGGGGTGGTCCGGTGTCCAGCCGCCGGACCACCCGTGCCGTCCGCCCTGCTCACCGCTTAAAATCCGCACGTCAGGGCCGCTCCGAAGGTGCAGCGTGCCCACCGCACAGCTGCACGAGGAGTCGCCCCTCATGGCCGAACACCCCGCCTACCCCGTAGGCCTCCGCCTCTCCGGCCGCCGCGTGGTCGTCCTCGGTGGCGGTCAGGTGGCCCAGCGCCGCCTCCCGGCACTGATCGCGGCAGGCGCGGACATCGTCCTCGTGTCACCCGAAGCGACCCCTTCCGTCGAGGCGATGGCGGACGCCGGCGAGATCACCTGGCAGCAGCGGCCGTACGCCGAAGGCGACCTCGCCGAGGCCTGGTACGCGCTGATCGCCACCGGCGACGCCGAGGCCAACGCGCAGGCATCCGCCGAGGCCGAGCGGCACCGCGTCTGGTGCGTGCGCTCCGACGACGCCGACCGGGCGACCGCCTGGACCCCGGCGACCGGCCACAGCGAGGGCGTCACCGTCGCCGTACTCACCACGGACGCGCGCGGCCGCGACCCCCGCCACACCGCCGCCATCCGGGACGCGGTCGTCGAGGGCCTGCGGGACGGCACCCTCGTCGCCCCGCACCACCGCACCCGTACCCCTGGCGTCGCCCTGGTCGGCGGTGGGCCCGGCGACCCGGACCTGATCACCGTCCGCGGCCGCCGGCTGCTCGCCGAGGCGGACGTCGTCATCGCCGACCGGCTCGGCCCCCGCGACCTGCTCGCCGAACTCCCGCCGCACGTCGAGGTCATCGACGCGGCGAAGATCCCGTACGGCCGTTACATGGCCCAGGAGGCCATCAACAACGCGCTGATCGAGCATGCCAAGCAGGGCAGGTCGGTCGTCCGGCTCAAGGGTGGGGACCCCTTCGTCTTCGGCCGTGGCATGGAGGAGGTCCAGGCGCTCGCCGAGGCCGGGATCCCCTGCACGGTGGTCCCCGGCATCTCCAGCTCGATCTCGGTGCCGGGCGCGGCCGGCATCCCGGTCACGCACCGGGGTGTCGCCCATGAGTTCACCGTGGTCAGCGGCCATGTCGCCCCCGACGACGAGCGCTCCCTGGTCGACTGGCCGTCGCTGGCCGGGCTCACCGGCACGCTCGTGATCCTGATGGGCGTCGACAAGATCGGGAAGATCGCCGAGACACTCGTCGCGCACGGCAAGTCTCCCGAGACCCCGGTCGCCCTGGTCCAGGAGGGCACCACGGCCGCGCAGCGCCGGGTGGACGCCACCCTCGCCACGGTCGCCGAGAGCGTACGCGCCGAGGACGTGAGGCCCCCGGCGGTCATCGTCATCGGCGAGGTCGTGAACGTCGGCCCCGACCCCGTGGCTTGATCACGCGTAACCCGGGGTAACACTCCCGTTCCCAGCCGTTGGCACCACACCCAGGACAAGGCAGTATCACCCTGTGGCCGATCTCATCACCGTCGAGGACCCCGCCGACCCCCGTCTCTCCGACTACACGGGCCTGACCGACGTCGAGCTGCGCCGCAAGCGCGAGCCGGCCGAGGGCCTGTTCATCGCCGAGGGCGAGAAGGTCATCAGAAGGGCCAAGGAAGCCGGCTACGAGATGCGCTCCATGCTGCTCTCGGCCAAGTGGATCGACGTCATGCGCGACGTCATCGACGAGCTCCCGGCCCCGGTGTACGCCGTCAGCCCGGAACTCGCCGAGCAGGTCACCGGCTACCACGTGCACCGCGGCGCCCTCGCCTCCATGCAGCGCAAGCCGCTGCCGACGGCGGCCGAACTGCTGCGCTCCGCCCGCCGGGTCGTGGTCATGGAGTCGGTCAACGACCACACCAACATCGGCGCGATCTTCCGCTCGGCCGCGGCCCTCGGCATGGACGCGGTCCTGCTGTCGCCGGACTGCGCCGATCCCCTGTACCGCCGCAGCGTCAAGGTCTCCATGGGCGCGGTCTTCTCGGTGCCGTACGCGCGGCTCGATTCCTGGCCCAAGAGCCTGGACTCGGTCCGCGAGGCCGGCTTCACGCTCCTCGCGCTCACCCCGGACGAGAAGGCCCGCACCCTGGACGAGGCCGCCCCGCACAGGATGGACCGGGTGGCGCTCATGCTCGGCGCCGAGGGCGACGGACTGACCACACAGGCCCTGGTCGCCGCCGACGAATGGGTCCGCATCCCCATGTCCCACGGCGTCGACTCGCTCAACGTGGGCGCGGCGGCAGCGGTGGCCTTCTACGCGGTGGCCACCGGCCGGCCGGGGTCCTGACCCGCCGCTCGGCGCTCAGTTACCGAAATCCCGGCTCAGCGTCGAGTCGTGCCGGTCGGACATCAGCCTGCCGCTGTCCAGCGGAGTGAAGCTCGGCTGCGCCTGCCGCTGCCGCTGGACGCCGTCGTCACCGCCGAGCCCGCGTGCCGGACCCTGGCAGCCCTGCGCCACCGCGATGCCGAGCGCCACGAGCAGCGTCACCACCACGAACACGAACAGCCGCTGCCGCAGCAACCGCGGATTGGCCGGCCGCAGACCGGTTCCCGTCGCGCGCTGCCCGGGCCGCCCGGAACCGCTGCGCGGAGCGGGCCGGCCCCCGCTGCCGGAGCGCGGCGCACCACCGCGCGGCACCGGGGTCGGGCGTGCCGTACCCGGTCGCGAGGCGACGTTCCCGGCGCGTGAGCCACTGCCGTCCCGCGAGGGCACCCCGCCGCGCGACGGCGCACCACCACGAGAGGGGGCGCCACCGCGCGGCGCCGGAGTGCCGGGGGATGCGCGCCGCTGGGTGCGCTGTTGCTCGGGGTAGGTGTCGACGAGCCGTCCGGTGGGCCGGTCCGCCTCGGCGGCGCGCGGCGCCGGCGGTCGTACGTCGGCCAGGCCCTGCGCCTCGCGGGCGGCGATCTCCTTGAGTCGCAGCGACAGCTGCAACGTGGTGGGCCGGTCCTCGGGGTCCTTGGCCAGGCAGGCCCGGATCAGCGGGGCGAGCGCGTCGGGCACGCCGTGCAAGTGCGGCTCCTCGTGCACCACCCGGTACAGCATCACCTCGGAACTGCCCTGCCCGAAGGGCGAGTCGCCGGTCGAGGCGTACGCCAGGGTCGCACCCAGCGAGAAGACGTCCGTCGCCGGGGTGACCGCCGCGCCACGCACCTGCTCCGGGGCGAGGAAGCCGGGGGAGCCGACCGCGGTGCCCACATGGGTGAGCGTGGACGCACCGGTGGCCCAGGCGATGCCGAAGTCGATGATCCGCGGACCCTTGGGGGACAGCAGGATGTTGGACGGCTTCAGGTCCCGGTGGACGACACCGGCCTCGTGCACGGCGACCAGTCCCTCGGACAGGGCCGCGCCGACCGCCGCGGTGTCCGCGGCGACGAGCGGCCCCTCGTCGGCGACCTTGTCGTGCAGGGACGGCCCGGGCACGTACTGCGTGGCGAACCAGGGCCGCTCGGCCTCCAGGTCCGCGGCGACCAGCCGGGCCGTGCACCCTCCCCGGATGCGCCGGGCCGCCGACACCTCGCGCGCGAACCGGGACCGGAACTCCTGGTCCTCCGCGAGATCGGGCCGGATCACCTTGAGCGCGACCCGCTGGCCCTTCTTGTCGGAGCCGAGATAGACCACGCCCATCCCGCCCGCGCCGAGCCGTCGGTGAAGCCTGAACGAGCCGACGACGCGCGGGTCCTCGCGCCTCAGGCGCATCATCGCCATGTTCATCCCCGCTGCCCGGTCCCTGTGACGGGGCACAGCTTACGTTTCCCCGGCCGCCTGCGCGCAGAGGCCGCGCCCTCTCGGGCGGATGGATTGTGCCGGCCGTGCGTGGGAGGTGAGACGGGGTCAGGAACCCGCCAAAGGCGGTGCCTTTGAGTCACCGGCCCCCTCAACCGGTCGGCGGCAAAGGGCGGTTGGGCTCGTGAAGAGTGTGGCCGGGCGGGGGTTCACGTCCGCTGTCCCGCCGCCGCGAACGGCTCGTGGAGCCGGGCGCGGGGCGGATCACCCACCACATGCGGCGCCCCTCCCGCGCCCGCTGTGAGTGATCGAAGTCACTCCGCCCGGCCCGTCGGACGCTTCCGAAATGACGGGACACACCGGGCACCCCCTCCGGGAAGACCCCGAGACCCAGGAACGTGTCTCCACCCAGGGGAGTAGTCCGCAGGTCATGGCTCATCCTCCGGGAGGCCCGGCAATCGGTACGAGGGCATGACGCCCGCCGTTGGCCCCGCGCCTAGATTTGAGGTCAAGCGGCGGGTGCAGCACTCGTCCCCCGAGGTCAGGCACCCGCCGCTGTCGAACGACAACCGAGAAGGTCAGGAGAGGGACCATGGCCCACACGGCACCGCGACGCACAGCGCTCGCCCCCCGCCGGACGGGTCGCCGCCACCCCCTGGTGGCGACGCTCATGGCCCTTCCCCTGGCGGCCCTGCTCCTGCTCGTCTTCGACTGCTGGGAGACGGTGGCCACACAGGCGTCGTCCGTGGGTGTGATGCTGGGGCGCTGAGCGGCGTCCCCAGGCCCGGAAGAGCGGTCCGGGCGGGGACATCCATCCATGAAACCCCGTGGGGACGGGGGTACGGCGGACGGCACAAATGCCGGCGCAGCTGGGGAGCTGCGCCGGCATTGCGCCGTGTACGGGGACTGTGCGCGGCGGCGCTGACCGGTGCCGGGTGCGACCCCGCGTTCGCCGAGTCGCGGACCTTCGGCGGGGACACCGGGCGAGGCCGTCCCCCGGGGGAGCCCCGGCGCTGGTGAGCGGCCGCCACACCGGCTCCGCATCGAGCGGAACGGGCAGGAGTTCGCCCGGACACCGGCAGGCCGGCTGCCCCGCGGCTTCGACCTCGCCGGCCGGCAGCCGACCCCCGAGCGGACCGCCGACCACGCGGGGCGGTGCCGAATACGGCCACGGATACGGCGGGCCATCGGATGCGGGCGCTCAGCCCTCGCCGGGACGTCGCCGTGGAGACCGTTCTCAGGAGCGCGGAGAGCCGAGTAGCTCGACGAGCCGCCGGCCGTTCTCGCGCCCACGGCCCGTACTTGCCGTACCCCGCGAGTGGGAGCACGTCCGCGGCGCCGGCGCCCGCACCCCTGTTCCGCTGGGACGGCGCCCACGGCCCGTACTTGCCGTACCCCGCGAGTGGGAGCACGTCCGCGGCGCCGGCGCCCGCACCCCTGTTCCGCTGGGACGGCGCCCTTCCCCAGGAAAGGCGGCGCCCGCCGAAGCGGGTAAGCGGCCCCGCCCGGCCCCGCCCGGCGCGGGGCACCAGCGCGTCCCGCGATCAGTACCTCGCGCCCCGCCCGCGTACGCTCACCCTGCACACCCCGACTTCCGAGGCCGCCGTGAACCTCCTCCCCGCCCTCACCGCAAAGGTCAGAGCCGCCGCCCACCCACAAGCCGGTGCGGCCACCTGCTCGTGCGGGACCCCCGCTCCCCTTGCCGACCGGCCCGACGCCACCGTCGTACGCCACGCCGGCACCGTCGCGAAGGCCCACGCCCCCGGCACCGACTCCACCGAGCTGAGCCTCCGCCTGGCCACGGCCGCACACCTCCCCGACGTCCTGCTGCCCCCGCTCACCCCCGATCCGGTCCCACTGCACGACCGCCTGGTGACCTTCTGGCCCTACGGCACCCCCGTGGACCCGGACGACCCGGACGCGGCCCCTTGGGAGGCCATCGCCACACTCCTGGCCCGACTCCACAGCGCGGTCCCTGCCCACGGAAGGGCTGCTCTCCACGGTCGGGCTCCGTCATACGGTGCGGCCCGTCTCCATGGCGGGGCTGCTTCCGAGGGTTCGGTTCCGTCCCACGAGATGGCTCCGCCCTACGGTGCGGCCCCTCTCCATGGCGGGGCTGCTTCCGAGGGTTCGGTTCCGTCCCACGAGCCGGTCCCGCCCCACGGTTCGGCCCGTCTCCACGGCGGAACCCCTCTCGACGATCCGCCCCTGTCCCACGGCTCGCCCCTGTCCCACGGCTCGACCCTGCCCCACGGCTCGACCCTGCCCCACGGCTCGACCCTGTCCCACGGCTCGGCTCCGTCCCAGGGCTCGGCTCCGTCCCAGGGCTCGGCTCCGTCCCAGGGCTCGGCCCCGTCCCAGGGCTCGCCCCCGCCCCACGGCTCGCCCCCGCCCCACGGATCGGCTCCGCCCCCCGGCCCAGCCTCGTGCCGCCATCCGGCCCCGCACATCAGCCCGACCCCTCTCGCCAGCGCAAGCCCCCTCCCCACCGCATCCCCCCTCGGCCCCCTGCCCCCCATGCGCGGCCCCGCCAAGGCCGCCCGGGCAGTCGGCCGTCTCCGCGACGCCCTGCGGGGCACCTCCCACGAAGCCGCCCGCCCCGTTCTCCGGGCCTGGGCCGCGCTTCCCCCCTGGGCCCGGGCGGAGGCCCCGATGCCCGGGCCGGCGGTCCTCTGCCACGGTGATCTGCATCTCGGCCAGCTCGTCCGGCACCCGGCCCCGGACGGGCCCTGGCGGCTGATCGACGTCGACGACCTCGGTGTCGGCGTCCCGGCCTGGGACCTCGCCCGCCCCGCCGCCTGGTACGCCTGCGGACTCCTCCCGCCCGAGGAGTGGTCCCGCTTCCTGACCGCCTACCGGCAAGCCGGTGGCCCCGCCGTACCCCCGGACGGCGATCCCTGGCCCGCGCTGGACGTCCCGGCCCGTGCCCTCACCGTGCAGACGGCCGCCCTCGCGATCACCAAGGCGCTCGCCGCGAACCGCCCGCTGGACGAGGTGGAGCAGGCCCTGGTCGACGCCTGCGCGCGAATGACGTCCACCCCCCGGCAGTTGACCCGCGGAAACCCGGACTAGGCTGCAACCGCCCGGGGCCGGACGGAGTCTGTCCTGGGGAAACACGAAGCAGGACCGACCGGCGAGGAGTTGAGCCGACCATGCAGTGTCCGAAGTGCCATGCGCCGATGCACACCTACAACCGCAACGGCGTACAGATCGAGCAGTGCAGCGGCTGCCGCGGCATATTCCTCGACTACGGCGAGCTGGAGGCGCTGACCCGCCTCGAATCCCAGTGGTCCCAGCCGGCGCCGCCGCCCCCGGCGGCCCCGCAGGCGTACCCGGCTCCGCCCGCGCCCGCCTGGGGCGCCCCGCACGGCGGCCACGGTCACCATGGTGGGCACCACCGCCACAAGAGCTTCGGCCACATGCTGTTCTCCAGCTGAGTACGAGCCCACGAAGAAGCCCCCGGCCGTCGGGACGGCCGGGGGCTTCTGTGCGTGTGGACGATACTGGGATTGAACCAGTGACCTCTTCCGTGTCAGGGAAGCGCTCTCCCGCTGAGCTAATCGTCCGCGGGCTGTGACCCGAGGGTCGCAGTCGGTGCGCGATACTGGGATTGAACCAGTGACCTCTTCCGTGTCAGGGAAGCGCTCTCCCGCTGAGCTAATCGCGCGGGTACGGATCTTCGAGGAGATCCTCGGACCTTCTGAGAAGATCCAGTGGACGATACTGGGATTGAACCAGTGACCTCTTCCGTGTCAGGGAAGCGCTCTCCCGCTGAGCTAATCGTCCTTGGAGGTGGAGACGGGATTTGAACCCGTGTAGACGGCTTTGCAGGCCGTTGCCTCGCCTCTCGGCCACTCCACCAGGAGTGTAGGGGATCGGGGCGACCCCTTCTTCCTTCGAGCGGACGACGAGGCTCGAACTCGCGACCTCAACCTTGGCAAGGTTGCGCTCTACCAACTGAGCTACGTCCGCTTGTCGTTTCGGTCCGCTCCCGCGTCCCGGCGACGTGTTGAACTCTAGCGGATTCCCGGGCCAGCACAAAAACGCGTTTACGCAGCGTGCTGCGGTGCGTCCGGTGGACCCGGTGGTCAGGGGCCCTCCAGGACATCCCCGGGCCGCATCCCGGACACCCGACCTAAACTCGACCACGTGCTCCACCACCCATCCGGACCCCCTCCTCTGGCCCGTTTCGGCGACCGCGTCGCCACCGGCCTCCTCGACGTCACCAGTGATCCGGCCGCCCTGGACTCGACCGGCTACTGGGCCGTCTGCGCCGACTTCGAGGGCCGGCTGACCTGCGCCCGCTTCGCGGACGTGCGGGAGGAGCCGGTGCCCGCCCCGGTACCGGGCGGCTGGCGCGGACCGGCGGTGGGGGAGTGGACCTCCTCCCTCGACCGCGCCGCGTACACGGCGGCCGTCCGCCGGATCCGTGAGCACATCGCGGCCGGCGAGGTCTACCAGGCCAACCTCTGCCGGGTGCTCAGCGCGCCCGTCGCCGCCGACGCCGACGTGGACGCCCTGACCGCGCTGCTGGCCCGCGGCAACCCGGCGCCGTACGGAGGAACGATCCGCCTGCCGGAGCACGGCGTGGAGATCGCCACGGCCTCGCCCGAACTGTTCCTGCGCCGGGACGGCCGGACGGTGGAGTCGGGGCCCATCAAGGGCACCGGACGCACCGAGGCGGACCTGCTGGAGAAGGACTACGCCGAGAACGTGATGATCGTGGACCTGGTCCGCAACGACATCGGGCGCGTCTGCGCGACCGGCAGCGTCACGGTCCCCGACCTCTGTGCCGTGGAGAAGCACCCCGGCCTGGTCCACCTGGTGTCGACGGTCCACGGCGAGCTGCGTGCCGGAGCCGGGTGGCCCGAGCTGCTCGCCGCCGCCTTCCCACCGGGCTCGGTGACCGGCGCGCCGAAGTCGAGCGCCCTGAGGATCATCGAGGCCCTGGAGACGGCCCCGCGCGGGCCGTACTGCGGTGGCATCGGCTGGGTGGACGCCGACCGGGGCACCGGCGAGCTGGCCGTGGGCATCCGTACCTTCTGGATCGACCGCGCCGAAGGCGTCCTGCGCTTCGGCACGGGCGCCGGCATCACCTGGGGTTCCGATCCCGAGGGCGAGTGGCGGGAGACCGAGCTGAAGGCGTCCCGGCTGCTCGCGGTAGCGTCGGGGGCGTACGAGGAGAGCGGAAGGGCGTTCGCATGAGGATCTGGCTGGACGGCGGGCTGCGGGATCTCGAGTCCGCCCGTGTCTCCGTCTTCGACCACGGGCTGACGGTCGGCGACGGCATCTTCGAGACGGTGAAGGCGGTCGGCGGCAGGCCCTTCGCGCTCACCCGTCACCTCGACCGGCTGACCCGCTCGGCCCGCGGCCTCGGCCTGCCCGACCCCGACCACGACGAGGTCCGCCGCGCCTGCACGGCCGTGCTGGCGGCCAACCCGATGCCGCTCGGCCGGCTGCGGATCACCTACACCGGTGGCCACGGCCCGCTCGGCTCCGACCGGGGCGAGCACGGCCCCACCCTGGTCGTCGCCGTCGGCGAGACCACCCGCCGCCCCGACTCCACCGCGGTGATCACCGTCCCGTGGACCCGTAACGAGCGCGGCGCCCTCACCGGCCTGAAGACCACCTCGTACGCCGAGAACGTCGTCGCCCTGGCCCGCGCCCACCAACACGGCGCCTCCGAGGCGCTGTTCGGCAACACGGTCGGACAGCTCTGCGAGGGCACCGGCTCGAACGTCTTCGTCGTTCTGGACGGAGAGATCCACACCCCGCCGGTCGCCTCCGGCTGCCTCCCCGGCATCACCCGCGCCCTGACCGTCGAGTGGACGGGCGCCAAGGAGACGGACCTGCCGCTGGATGTCCTGCAGCGGGCCGACGAGATCTTCCTGACCTCCACACTGCGGGACGTGCAGGCCGTGCACCGGGTCGACGACCGGGAACCGGCCGGCGCCCCGGGCGCCGTGACCGCCAAGGCGATGCGGATCTTCGACGAGCGGTCCGGGCACGACCTGGACCCCTGAGCCCGGCCGACGGGCCGGCGCCCAACCGGCCGGCATGAGCGAACGGACCGGCGTGCGCGAACGGACCGGCGTGCGTGAACGGACCGGCGGGCGCGCGGAAAACGGGCTGACGGGGCCGGGACGCTGTGGGTAGAACACCTGTGATGACCACGACCCTGCGGCCGACCGAGCCGCTCCGGCGCCACCCCGACGGGACCCGCTCCCGCCGCTACCAGGTGTGCGTGAACAGCCGTCCCGTCGGCGAGATCCACCTCGGCACCTCACCGTCCCTCGGCGACTCGGTGGCCGACGTCCTCGAGCTGCGGATCGACGAGCCGGACCGGCGGCGCGGCCGGGGCACGGTGGCAGCGCTCGCCGCCGAGGAGGTGGCGCGCGGCTGGGGCTGCCGGCAGATCGAGACCGTCGTCCCCGCCGCGGCGGACGCCGCCCTGCGGCTGTTCGGCACTCTCGGCTACACCGTGCGCAACCGCGGCATGGAGAAGCGCCTCGGCGCCGCCCCGCCCGCACTGCCGCCGGACAGCCGCGCGCGGCCCATGACCGAGGCCGAGTTCACCGCCTGGCACGAGTACGAGAGCGAGCGGTACGCGCGGCAGTGGATCGAGCGGGGCCTCCCGGAAGCCGCGGCCCGTGCCAAGGCGCGAGGCGACCACGACAGACTGCTGCCGCGCGGACTCGCCACCGACGGCATGGTCTTCAGCGTCCTGGAGCACGACGGGACCCGCGTGGGCACGTTGTGGGTGGCCCTGGAGGACGCCAGGGCCTATGTGTTCGATGTCGAGACCGACGCGGCCCACCGCGGTCGTGGACACGGCCGTACGCTCATGCTGCTTGCGGAACGCCAGGCGATCGAAGCCGGCCTGCCGGTCCTCGGTCTCAACGTGTTCGCGGGCAACGCCCCGGCCGAGGGCCTGTACGCGTCACTCGGCTACGAAACGGTGACCCACTCCCTCTGCAAGGCCCTGCTCTAGGACGTCCGGTTTCCGACCCGGGACGCGCCGCCCGGCTCAGGCCTCCGGTTCGGCCAGCAGCCGGTCGGCGATCTCCTGGATCCGCTCGCGCAACCCGTCCTGGCTCTTGCCGCCGTCGAGGCGCTCACCGCCGATGACGTACGTCGGGGTGCCGGTCACGCCGATGGCCTTGCCCTCGGCCTGGTCGGCGTCGACGATCAGGATGTGCCGGCCGTCGATCAGCGCGGTGTCGAACTCCTCGGCGTCCAGACCGAGTTCGCGGGCCACCTCGACCAGGAGGGGTTCCCCCTCACGGTCCAGCTCCGCCACCCGCTCCAGCACGGCCTCCACGTACGGCCAGCCCTTGCCCTGCTCCAGCGCCTCCTCGGCGGCCTGGGCGGCGGCGAAGGAGTGCTTGTGCTTCTCCAGGGGGAAGTGCCGCAGGCGCAGCTCCAGCCGGTCGCCGTAGCGGGCGCGCAGGGTGCGGACGTCGTCCAGGGCGGTGCGGCAGTCGGGGCACTGCAGTTCGCACCAGACATCGAGGACGAGGGGCTCGGTGGGTGCGGGGGAGGAGTCGCTCATGCGCCCCAGTCTTCCAGGCCGGGCACGGGTGACCCAATCGGGAGTGTACGGCGCCGCAGGCCAGGGCCGGGACCCGGGGCACCGGCACTCCAGGAGGAGGCGACCCGGAGATGTCCCTGATGTCCGCCCGGGGCATGGCATCGCGAGGACCGGGCGGTGCAGGATGGAAGGGACGAAGCGCGCTCGGCGACGCCGGTGTGCCCTTCCCAGCACGTGCCGTACCCGACCGAGCCCGCCCAGGAGGACCGGATGATTGCCGAGACCGTCTGTTCCGCCGCGTCCGCCGCCGGCCTGGGCATCGCGGTGGTCACGGCCTACCGCAGGCGTTTCCTGGCGGCGGCCCGTGTCGCGGCCTACTCGCTCGTGCCGGTCGGCCTGGTGATGACCGGGATCGTCGGCTGGCTCGCCGACACCGCGTTCAGTCCCACTGCCTGGGCGGGCTTCGGGCTGCTGGGCGCGGCCTGGCTGCTGTTCGCCGGCACCCGTGCCGTGGAGCGCCGACGCGGCGGCGCCGGATCCGAGCGCAAAGCGGCCCAGGGTGGCAAAGCGGCCCAGGGTGGCAAGGCGGTCAAGGGTGGCAAGGCGGTCAAGGGTGCGGGCCGGGAGGCGGTGGCACCGGCGGCCTCGGCGCCATCCCCGGGTCAGGTGGCCCGTCCCGGGGCACGTCCGGCCGGGGCGCCCCGGGCCGCCGACTCGGCCGACGACTTCAGCGACATCGAGGCCATCCTCAAGAAGCACGGCATATGACAGTCACACGACTTGCTGAAACGACACAGTGAGTCCCGGAACGTCCGGAATCGTTCACCACTCGAACGAGAGATCACGGTAATCGGCGAACTCCCGCAAGATCCTCGAGTGGTGATCGCGCTCGGTGTGCCCGGTAGGACATCATCGGCCGCGAGATGCTGGACACGAGACAGAGCGAGGCCGTGCCGCCGAAGGACGAGCCGCGCGGGTGCCTCTTCGCCCTTTCCCAGCCACCGCTGATGATCTTCCTTGCGGTGATCGGGTGTCTGCTCCTCATGGCTGCGCTGCACGACCTGCTGTTGCTGTGAGCCGTACACGTCCGTCCCGGCGCCACCCGCCGGGGCCGACGTCGCCTCGGACGAGGAAGCGGTGGCGGAGCCGGCCGTGGCCCCTCGGTGTCAGCCGGCCGCCTCCTTGCGCCGGGCCCGGTAGGCGGCGACATGCAGCCGGTTACCGCAGGTCCGGCTGTCGCAGTAGCGGCGCGAGCGGTTGCGGGACAGATCGACGAAGGCGCGCCGGCAGTCCGGTGCCTCGCAGCGCCGCAGCCGCTCCTGCTCCCCGGCCACCACGAAGAAGGCGAGCGCCATCCCGCAGTCGGCGGCGAGATGGTCGGCCATGGAGGCGCCGGGCGCGAAGTAGTGCACATGCCAGTCGTAGCCGTCGTGGTCCGTCAGCCGCGGGGTGGTGCCCGCCGCGGCGACCAGCTCGTTGATCATCACGGCGGCGGCCCGGGCGTCCGGGGCGGCGAAGATCCCCGCGAACCGGCCGCGGATCTTGCGCACCGCCGAGAGGTCGAACTCGGACAGCACCCCGACATCGCTGATGTCGTGGTTTCGCACGAACTCGGCGAGGGCCGCGACATCCGGCAGTCCGTCCGCCGCCACGTCGTCCTCCGGTGCGGTGTTCACCAGGTCCACCACCGTGTCGAGGGCGCACCGGGTGTCGTGGGTGATCAGCACGTTCTGCTCCCTGGCCTGGGGGTCGGGCGGGCGGCGCCCGCCGATGCTGGCCGATGGTAGCGACAACCGCGCCCACCGCACCGTCCTCCGCCCGACCGCGATTGCCGGGAGAACGCCTCCGGGTGCCAGGGGGTTCCCGATTCCGCCGACGAGGGCCGCGAAATCGCCGCCCCCGGCCTGCGCGGACCGCGCACAGGCCGACGCCGTCCCGTGAGCGCTCACGGTGACGGCGCCGGCCCGTGCCGTATGCGGTTGTCTTGGCCCGAGCCGTCTCCCCGAGTGGACGGCGCCGGGCTGCTCGAGGGGCCGCGACCTAGCTCTCCGCCAGGATGTGCGAGAGCTCCTGATCCAGGTCGAAGTGCCGGTGTTCCGTGCCGGGCGGCACGGCGGCGTCGGTTCGCTTCAGGAAGGACTCCAGGGCCCGCGCCGGGGCCTCCAGCAGGGCCTCCCCCTCCGGGGAGCTGAGGGCGATGCACACGACGCCCTGACCATGACTGCGCGATGGCCAGACGCGGACGTCGCCGGTGCCGGTGGGCCGGTGCAGCCCCTCGGCGAGGAGGTCGCGGGCGAACACCCACTCGACGGTCTCCTCGGCTCCGGTGTGGAAGGTGGCGTGCACGGCGTAGGGGTCGGCCGTGTCGTACCGCAGGCCTGCGGGGACAGGCAGGGAGGACTCGCTCGACACAACGAGGCGCAGGTGCAGCTCGCAGCTGACCGTGGTGTTCATAAGCGCCAGGGCCTTTCGCTCAGTGTGCGCTCGGGGATTCGCACGTCGGCGAAATCGACATGCCACCTACGGTGCCGTTGTAAACCCCTCTGAGGGTTTTGCGTGTGTTTACGTAACTCTTCCGGCCGAGAACTCGTACCAGACCTACGGCCATTCCAGTGACTGGATTCACTCCGGTAGGGTTTGTCTGTATGAATACGGGGAGTGACCACCAGCCGGGCGAGATCGCCGTGGCGGCGGACGGGGCGAACGAGGCGGACGAGACGAAGGCGGACGAGCGAGTGGGCGAGGAAGGCGCCGAGCGCGGGCTCGGCTCCCGCGCACCGGAATTCATCAAGGCGCGCCGGGCCCTGCACCTGAGCTGGCAGGTCGGCGTCTTCGTGGTCGGCCTGGCGGTCGTCGCCGCCGGCATCGTCATGCTGCCGCTGCCGGGACCCGGCTGGGTGGTGATCTTCGGCGGCATGGCGATCTGGGCGACCGAGTTCGTCTGGGCCCAGCTCGTGCTCCGCTGGACCAAACGCAAGGTCACCGAGGCGGCCCACCGGGCCCTCGACCCCAAGGTACGCCGCCGGAACATCATCCTCACCGGCACCGGGCTGGTGATCGTGGGGACGCTGGCCGGGATCTACCTGTGGAAGTTCGGCGTGGTGATGCCGTGGAAGATCAAGGACCAGTGATCCGGCACCGGGCCCGGTCGGAAGCACCGCCTGACATGGGGTAATGTTCTTCCTGCGCCCGGGCGATTAGCTCAGTGGGAGAGCGCTTCGTTCACACCGAAGAGGTCACTGGTTCGAACCCAGTATCGCCCACCCGGACCGACGGCCCACCTGTGAGAGCAGGTGGGCCGTCGGCGTATCTGCCGCGGCTCCGCGCAGGCGCGCGACCGTGTCGGAGGCATGCGCCGCGTCGGCCCAGGGCCGACTCCCGGCTGTGCGCCGAGGTGGCGCCGGGGCGCCCGCTCGGCCGGCCCCCGAGCCCGGGCACCCGCATGACGCGCGTCGGGCAGCCGGCGGCCTCACCCGCCCGTTTGCCGTTCCGTCGCCCTGAGCCGTTGAACGGACGGGTGTCATGAACGTGCGCTTTTGCCGAATCGGCAACAAAGCTCGTGCCCGCCGGGGCTCCCCCCGGACCATCGTCGATGCCCCCTCCGCACGGACCTCCAGCGTCCGCCCACCAGGCGGTGGTTGTGGTCGGGGATCTGTGTCACAGAGGCTTCTTGGACAGCCTTGTGGAGCAGGGGCGGCCCGCTCGTGCTGCTCGTGCACCGGTTCCCGGAGTCGTGGTACGCCTGGCGGCACCAGCTGCCGGTCCTGGCCGACGCCGGTTACCGCGCGGTGGCCGTCGACGTCCGCGGCTACGGCCGCTCCTCCAGGCCGGACAGCCGTGGAGGCCTGCCGGATGCTCGACCTGGTCGCGGACGCCGCCGCCGTGGTGGAGGCCCTGGGCGAGGAGTCCGCCGTGGTCGTGGGGCATGACTGGGGTGCCACCATCGCCGCCGTCTCCCCGCTGATCAGGCCCGACGTGTTCCGCGCCGTGGGGCTGCTGGGCGTGCCGTACACCCGCCCGGTGGCCCGCGGCCCAGTGAGGTCTTCGCGCGTATGAGCGGCGAGGAGGAGTTCTACGTCTCGTGCTTCCAGCAGCCGGGCCGCGCGGAGGCGGAGATCGAGCCTGACGTGCGTGGCTGGCTCGCCGGTTCCTACGCGGCCCTGTCCGCCGACACGATGCCCGCGCCGGGCGCCCCGGACCCGCACTTCGTCAGCCGTGGCGGCACCCCGTGGGAACGCTTCCCCGCCGGTCGGCCGGGCTGGCTGGCTGGGAGAGGGTGATCTCGACGTCTTCGCGGAGGAGATCGAACGAACCGGTATGACCGGGGCGCTGAACCGTTACCGGAACATGGACCGGGACTGGGCGGACCTGTCCGGTCACAGCGGCGCCCCCGATCACACAGCCGGCCGTGAGGACGGCCGGCAGGCCGGCGCCGGGCCGCCGCCGCCCGCAAGAAAATCCTGTCCGAATCATTGACGCGCCCCGGGCCCCTCCGTACCTTGCGCAAGCAAGCGCTTACTTGAAACGATTCGTGACGGCGGCGACGCTGCGGGGAGGCCCGACTGCGGGAACCAGGAATCTTGAGAGGCGTACGGTCCTGAAGGTGGCCGGGCCTCGGCGGCCACGCTCGGGCTCGCCGCGACGGCCGGGTGCGGGGGCGGAAGCGGCTCCGGGGACGGGACGGTGACGATCCGTTACTCATGGTGGGATGCCGAGGAGCGGGCCAAGAAGATCAACCAGACCATCGCGCTCTTCGGGAAGAAGTACCCGAAGATCAAGGTCAAGACCGACTTTCAGACATACCAGTCCTTCTGGGAGAAGTTCCAGACGCAGGCCGCCGGCGGAAATCCCCCGGACGTTTTCCAGAACGCTGTCACCTTTCTTCGGAAGTACGACAAGCGAGGAATTCTTCTCGACCTCAAGTCGCAGGTTCAGGCAGGCAATCTGAGCCTGGATCACTTCCGCGCGGACATCACCAGGGTCGGTGAGGTCGACGGCAGGCGGCTGGGAATTCCCGTCGGCTCCAACACCATGGCGCTCGTCATCGACAAGAAGCTCTCCCAGAAGGCGGGCGTCGAACCGCGGCAGGGCTGGACCGGGGAGGATTACTTCAAGGCTCTGAAGACCATCCACGACAGGACGAAGATCGCCGGAGACACCGGCTATTTCACCATCATGTACCTGTACGACCTCTACCTCCGCCAGAACGGCAAGGCGTTCTGGACCAAGAACGGACTCGGGTTCGACCAGGCCGCCCTGACGGAGTGGTGGACGGACGGCTACAACCGCGTGAAGGCCGGCATCGTCACCGACCCTAAGGTCGTCCAGCAGGACATGCCCAAGTCCTCGCTCTCCGCCGGTCACGGCGCCTCGGAGTTCACCTGGGACAACTCACCGTCCGCTACTCGGCGGAGGGAGACAGCAGCTACGGTCTCGCCCCGATCCCCACCACGGACGGCAAGCAGACGGGCCAGTACCTCGCCTCCCTGATTGAGGCCGCCTTCCAGGGCTGATGGGAAGTGCCGTGACGCTCGTCAAGGACTCCGTGCCCGCGACCCGTAAGACGTGTTCGGCCGCCACCGCCACCGCGGGGCGGCCGGACCGCCGGCGGGAGAACCTCGCCGGCTACCTCTTCATGTCCCCCTGGATCGCGGGCTTCCTGCTGCGGACCGCGGGCCCGATGGTCGCCTCGCATCGGAGTGGTCACCTTTCCGGCCGCCTTCGCCGCCGGCGCCCGGCACCTGCGCCGCCGTACGGCCCACCCGGGGGGCGGCCGGCGGGAGTTCACCGCCGACTTCCGGGCGGCCCTGCGCCGGGGCTGGGTGGTCGGTCTCGGCGGCTGGGTCGCCGCGGTCCTGGTCCGGGTGGACGTACAGGCCGCGCGCGCCGGGCTGCCCGGCGGGCCGCCGGCCGGGGCTGTAGGACTGTTCGCGTCTACGGCCTGGGCGAGCTGTGCGCCGGGCTGATCCACCTGGTCGACATGCCCAGGTTCAAGGAGGCCTACCTGGACTACTGCCGCTACTTCAACGCCACCAAGGCGGAACAGGCGGCCCGTTACGGCTCCGACTTCGGCACCCTGCTGCTCTTCCAGGGCCACTCGCGCCTCGACGCCTACGCCGCCGTACAGACCGGCGACGCGACACTCGCCAAGCGCGCCTGGACGAAGTTCTACGGCTCCGACGGCTACACCGAGTCCTCGCCGTGGAAGACCGAGAAGCTGACCGGACCGGCCACCCTGGTGGAAGGCAGCGAGGCGAGCTGGGTGTCCACCAACGACACCGCCCTCTACGGCCTCGCGGCCATCGAGAACCTGGCCCTGCTGCGACCGGATGCCCAGCTGACCGGGGCATGGGGAAGCGCCGTCGCACGGGCGGCGGCGCTCGCCTCCCGAGTGTGGCCCGCCACACGGCGCGGCACACGGGTACGCGTACTCGGATTTAAGCGCCCGTCCTGGTTCAAGCGCCCGTCCTGGGCAGACTCGGTTCATGGACTGGAACCACTACCGCTTCCGCAGCCTGTGGTCCCTGCCCGCCCCGCCGGCCGCCGTGTACGCGGCGCTGGAGCGGCCCGAGGACTATCCCCGCTGGTGGCCGCAGGTGCGGGCGGTGACCCGGCTGGACCACGGCACCGGTGTCCTCACCATCCGCTCCGTGCTGCCGTACGGCATCACGTTCACCGTGCGGCAGACACGCCGCGATCCGGCCGCCGGCGTCCTCGAGGTCGCCATGGCCGGCGACATCGAGGGCTGGGCGCGCTGGACGGTCACGGCCGAGGGCACGGGAACACTCGCGCGGTACGACCAGGTCGTCGAGGTGACCAAGCCGCTGCTCAGGCGGCTCGCCGTGCCCGGACGACCCGTCTTCCGCGCCAACCACCGGCTGATGATGCGGGCCGGACGGCGTGGGCTGCTGCGCCACCTGCAAGCGGTTTGAACGAACGGCGCCGGGACCTGTATTGTTCACTGCGTTCCCGGGCGATTAGCTCAGTGGGAGAGCGCTTCGTTCACACCGAAGAGGTCACTGGTTCGAACCCAGTATCGCCCACCGGGAAAGAGCCGGTCCGCACAGCGGACCGGCTTTTTTGCTGCCTTGGGGGGCATGCGGTGGTCAAGGAACAGGGCGACGAGGGCCGGAGAGTTGGCGCGGCACTGCGTCGGCGCCGGATGCTCAGCACGATCGGGGTCCTTCTCGTCGTACTGCTGCTGGGCGTTCTCGTCGCGTTCGGCTGGGCCGTCGGCTCCACCGAGAAGGTCACCACGATGTGGGTCGGGGCGCGGATCCCCGCCGATGGCAGTGCCCGCGTCACCGAGGTCATCGACTATGACTTCGGGCACGACGGCGGCGCCCACCACGGCATCTACCGCGACCTGCCCGGCCTGCCGTACGACGAGGACGAAGTCGCCGTCAGCCTGGACGGCCGGCGCGTGCCGTGGGAACTCACGGGCGGCGACTACTACACCCGACCCGACGGCCACCGGGAGACGGCCACCCGCATCAAGGTGGGCGACCCCGGCCGGACCCTGAGCGGCCTGCACCGGTACCGCGTCCAGTACCGGCTCCAGGGTGTCGTCAAGAAGGGCCGGCTGGCCTGGGACGCGGTGGGCACCGGCTGGCGTGTCGACCGCACCCGCGTCGAGATCCACATAGTGGCCCCTCACCTGCTCACCGCCCCGCGCTGTGTGCAGGGCACCGACGACTCCGGGCGCGGCTGCGCCGTGCGGGAGACCGGACCCGGTCTGCTCACCGTCGACCTGAGCCGGCTCAAGGGCAAGGAAGGGCTCACCCTCTACGCCACCAGCGGCGACCGCGTTTCCGGCAGGAAGGCGCTGCTGCCCGCACCGCCCACCGGCAAGGCGCCGGCACCCCGCTGGCCCACCCGATGCGCCGAGCAGGCCCCGCCGCCGGGCTCGCCCTGGCCGCCGCCACCCTGACCGCCGTCGCGCTGCACCTCGCCGGCCGGGACCGCTACGCCCCGGAGGGACCCGACGGAACCCCCGGCGAGGAACGCCGCGCCGGCTACCGGCGGCTCACCGCCTCCCTCACCCCGAGTGCCACACCGCCCGCCGGGCTGCCCCCGCCGAGGGCGGGATCCTCGCTGCCGAGAAGGTCGACCGCGACCAGAAGGTCGCCTGGCTTGCTGGGCGCGGTAGCTGACGACGACCAGCAGGTGGAGCGGTACACGGCATGGGCCACGGCCCTGGGCCTGAGCAGCAGTTGGCGGCAGGCGCTGGAGTCGGCCCTGGTGCCGACCCGGTGTCCCGAGTCGCGGGCGGTGCGGCGCGGCCCCTCGCTGGCCGGCAGGCTCCTCGTCCTCGCAGTCGTGACCCATCTGGCCCTGTCCTCCGGCAGCTCCAGTGGCAGCTCCTCCGGCAGCAGCACCTTCAGTGACAGCTCCTCCGACGGCGTCGGTGGTGGAGCGGGCGGCGGCGGAGGCGGCTCCTGGTGAGCCCAGCGGCTATGCCGCGGCGGGCAGCTCCGGCCGCAGTGGCCACTCCGTGCTGACGATCTCCTCCGAGCCGCTGCGCGCGAACCACGCCTGAAGACCGCGTGCCTGTGCCGCGTGCCAGTTGGCCTGGAGCGTGTGCAACTCGGCGGGGGAGAGGCGCTCGAGGCGGGTGGCGAAACGGCGTCCCAGGGCCCGTACGACGTCCAGCGCGGCCAGTGCGTCCGCCGCCGCGTCGTGTGCGCCCTCCAGCGTCACGCCATAGTGCTCGCACAGATCGGTCAGCGTGCGGCGGCCCTTGCGGTAGCGGTCCAGGTGCTTGTCCAGCACGCGCGGGTCCAGCACCCTGAGCGGCACGGACTCGAACCAGCGGTCCAGCGACGACGCCCGGTGCCGGCGCAACTCCCGGTCCAGCAACGTCAGATCGAACGGCGCGTTCATCACCACCAGCGGCCGGCCCATCGCCGCGTGCTCGGCCAGCTGCTCGGCTATCTCGTACATCACCGGCGCCGGCCAACGGCCGTTGTGCTGCAGGTGCTCCTCCGTCAGCCCGTGCACCGCCGTCGCCGCCTCGGGCACCGGCACGCCCGGGTTCACCAGCCAGCGCATGATCCGCGGCCGGGTGCCCGGCGCATCCTGGACGGTGACGGCGGCCGACACGATCCGGTCGGTCTCGACGTCCACGCCCGTCGTCTCCGTGTCGAAGGCGGCCAGCGGCCCCTCGTACCAGGTCGTCATCCCAACCCAACTCCTCGCTCAGCCACGGCAGATGACGCTCCCTCTTCTGCCCGTTTGGTGATACCCGGGCCGTTTGCGCCGTACGCCGGAAGGAGACAACAGGAGTACGGGTCTTTGCAGTTCAGCGGCCCACAGCGAGGAAACTCCTGGCTTGGAAGGCTGTTGGTCATGGCCATAGCGCAGCCCGAGCGGGGCGGGCTGCTGCCCGACCGCACGGGTCCCCTTCGCGGCACGCTCGCCACCACCGCCTGCATGGAGACACTGCAGGTCGGCTATCTCCACGCGGTCGCCGCCGCGGCCGGCTGCTCGCTGTCCCAGCCCTTCCCGGACAACGGCATCGACTGGCACGTCAGCCACAGCGCGCCCGGACACACCGTCGACGACGAGGTCACCATCAAGGTGCAGCTCAAATGCACCTACCAGGTCGCGCCGAATCCGCCGGGCCGTTTCTTCTCCTTCACCCTCGACAACGCCCATCTGCGCAAGCTCGCCCGCACGCCCGTCTCGGTGCACAAGATCCTGGTCGTCATGCTCGTGCCGCGCTCGCAGGACGACTGGCTGCGCGCCGGCCACGACCGGCTCGACCTCAGGCACTGCTGCTACTGGGTCAACCTCGCCGGCCACCCCGTCACCGGGCGGCACCGGACCACCGTGCGGATACCGACCTCGCGCATCTTCGACGACCGGGCCCTGTGCGAGATCATGACGCGGGTCGGGACGGGAGGCAGGCCATGAGAAGCCGTCCGTACGACGGGCCGGCCCGGCCGGACCGGCCACACCCCGACGACCTCCCCTGGGACCGCCCCCCGGAGCCCGCCGAGGTCGACCCCGCCGTGCTCGGCGCCCTGCTGCACCGGCACGGCTGGCAGCGGCGCGGGGGAGCGGCCGGGCGCTACGGCCGCTGGACCCCACCGGGGCCCGGCGGCGCCGGGACCAGCCTGCTCGTGCCGGAGAGCCGTGCCTTCCCGGACAGCGACGACCTGCTCGGCGAGGCCCTCGACGCCCTCGCCCGCAGCGACACCCCCTCCGCGCGCGAGGTGCTGATCTCCCTCGCCGTGCCGAGCGACGAGATCCGCTGGTGGCGGGACACCCCGAGCGGACCCGTCGGCGCCACGCCCTGGACGGCGGACGGGCAACTGCGCGACGCCGCCCGCCGGCTGCTGCTCGCCGCCGCACTCGCCACGCGCGCGCGTGCCGGCTACTTCGGCGCCCGCCACCGCAGGCCTGCCGCCGCCCTCCTGCAGGACGTACTCGTCGGCCCCGCCGCCGGGGGCCGCGCCCTCACCGCCTTCGTGCCGGTGCCCACCGGCCGCCCGCTCGCCGTCCGCCTCCACCAGGCCCTGTACGCCGCCCGCGAGGCCATCGACTACCAGCGGGCCACCGGCGGCATGGACGCCTTCGACAGCGCCGTCGAAGCCGGCGTCAGCCGCGAGCTGACCGAGGCGCTCACCGCGCTCGTCCGGGGCACCGAGGGCGCCCGCGTCGCCGTCGCCTGGGCCCCCGGAGCCGGCGTCCCCGAGGGCTGCGCCGGCTCCGCCGAACCCGTCGAGTTCTCCCCCGGCGACCTGCCCGCACTGCGCGAGGCCGCGGCCCGCTACCTGCGCGACGAGCCCTCCGTGCCGGTCAGGATCACCGGCGCCGTCGTCCGCATGCGCCGCTCCGGACCCGGCGGCGAGGGAACCGTACGGCTGCGCGTCCTCGGCGGCGCCGAGGTCCCGCACCTCCGCGTCACCCTGGACGAGGAGGACTACCGCATCGCCGGCCACGCCCACCTCGTCGGACTGCCCGTGTGCGTGGAGGGCCGGCTGGAGCGCCGGGGCGGCTTCCGCAGGCTCACCGGCGCCCGCGGGGTCGTACCCGTCGAGGTGGACGACGCCGAACGGGACCGGCTGATGAAGTCGCTGCAGGAGAACCTCGGCTTCTTCGGGGAGGCGTGCGGGGAAACGTACGGGGACGGGGACTGAGGGGTAAGGGGACGGGACCGAGGGTGACCGTTTCGCGGTCGGTGCCGTGGGGTCGGTACGATCGCCTGTGCGCGCGCTCCTGGTATGGCGCCGCACCCCACCTTCAGTCAGGAGAGACCGGTGTCAGACGTCCGTGTGATCATCCAACGCGATTCCGAGCGGGAAGAACGCGTGGTGACGACGGGCACTACGGCCGCCGACCTCTTCGCGGGCGAGCGCTCGATCATCGCCGCGCGCGTGGCCGGCGAGCTGAAGGACCTCGCACATGAACTGTCCGACGGTGACGAGGTCGAGGGTGTCGAGATCTCGTCCGAGGACGGCCTGAACATCCTGCGCCACTCCACCGCGCACGTCATGGCGCAGGCCGTGCAGGAGCTGTTCCCCGAGGCCAAGCTGGGCATCGGCCCGCCCGTCAAGGACGGCTTCTACTACGACTTCGACGTCGAGAAGCCGTTCACGCCCGAGGATCTCAAGGCCATCGAGAAGAAGATGCAGGAGATCCAGAAGCGCGGGCAGAAGTTCGCCCGCCGCGTCGTCACCGACGAGGCCGCCCGCGAGGAGCTGGCCGAGGAGCCGTACAAGCTGGAGCTGATCGGCCTCAAGGGCTCGGCTTCGCACGACGACGGCGCGGACGTCGAGGTCGGCGCCGGTGAGCTGACGATCTACGACAACCTGGACGCCAAGACCGGCGAGCTGTGCTGGAAGGACCTCTGCCGCGGTCCGCACCTGCCCTCGACCCGGCTGATCCCGGCGTTCAAGCTGATGCGCAACGCGGCCGCCTACTGGCGCGGCAGCGAGAAGAACCCGATGCTCCAGCGCATCTACGGCACCGCCTGGCCGTCCAAGGACGAGCTGAAGGCTCACCTGGACTTCCTCGCCGAGGCCGAGAAGCGCGACCACCGCAAGCTGGGCAACGAGCTGGACCTGTTCTCCATCCCGGAGCAGATCGGCTCCGGCCTCGCCGTCTTCCACCCCAAGGGCGGTATCGTCCGCCGGGTCATGGAGGACTACTCGCGGCGGCGCCACGAGGAAGAGGGCTACGAGTTCGTCTACACCCCGCACGCGACGAAGGGGAAGCTCTTCGAGACGTCCGGGCACCTCGACTGGTACGCCGACGGCATGTACCCGCCCATGCAGCTCGACGAGGGCGTGGACTACTACCTCAAGCCCATGAACTGCCCGATGCACAACCTGATCTTCGACGCGCGCGGCCGCTCCTACCGCGAACTGCCGCTGCGCCTCTTCGAGTTCGGGACCGTGTACCGGTACGAGAAGTCGGGCGTCGTGCACGGCCTGACCCGCGCCCGCGGCTTCACCCAGGACGACGCGCACATCTACTGCACCCGTGAGCAGATGTCCGAGGAGCTGGACAGGACGCTCACCTTCGTCCTCGGCCTGCTGCGCGACTACGGCCTGACCGACTTCTACCTCGAGCTGTCGACGAAGGACCCGGAGAAGTTCGTCGGCTCCGACGAGGTCTGGGAGGAGGCGACCGAGACCCTGCGCCAGGTCGCCGAGAAGCAGGGGCTGCCCCTCGTCCCGGACCCGGGTGGCGCCGCTTTCTACGGCCCGAAGATCTCCGTCCAGACCAAGGACGCGATCGGCCGTACCTGGCAGATGTCGACCATCCAGCTCGACTTCAACCTGCCCGAGCGGTTCAACCTGGAGTACACCGGCCCCGACGGCTCCAAGCAGCGCCCGGTCATGATCCACCGCGCGCTGTTCGGTTCCATCGAGCGGTTCTTCGCCGTACTCCTGGAGCACTACGCGGGCGCCTTCCCGGCCTGGCTCGCCCCGGTCCAGGCGATCGGCATCCCGATCGGTGACGCGCACGTGGAGTACCTGGAGAAGTTCGCGGCGGCGGCCAAGAAGCAGGGCCTGCGCGTCGAGGTGGACTCCTCCTCGGACCGCATGCAGAAGAAGATCCGCAACGCCCAGAAGCAGAAGGTGCCCTTCATGGTCATCGCGGGCGACGAGGACATGTCGAACGGCTCGGTGTCCTTCCGTTACCGCGACGGCTCGCAGGAGAACGGCATCCCGTTCGACGAGGCCATCGCGAAGATCGCGAAGGTCGTGGAGGAGCGGACCCAGGTCTGAACCGCCTGTGCCTGAAGGGCCCCCGGGATCACGGCCCTTTCTGATCACTCCGGCGGGAGAAGGTCTCCATCAGCAGGGACGAGAAGGAACCCGTCACCGCGCCGAGCAGACCCAGCCCGCAGGCCATCATCCCGGTCGCGATCACCCGGCCCAGCGAGGTCACCGGGGTGACGTCGCCGTAGCCGACCGTGCTGAGGGTGGACGCGGCCCACCACACGGCGTCCCCGAACGTCCGCATGGTGGAGCCGGGCGCCCCGCGCTCCTGCTGGTAGACCGCGAGGGCGCCGGAGAAGCCGATCAGCAGGGTGGACAGGCTCGCATAGGCGATCACGCGTGCGTACAGGGAGAGCCGGGGCTCGCCCTGCCGGCGCTGGATGACGTCGTAGAGCGGAACGATCCGCAGCGGGCGCAGCAGCGGCAGGACGACCACGACCGTGTGCAGGAAGTGCGTGGTGGCGAAGCGCAGGAAGCGCTGCCCCGCGAGTCGCCAGCGGACCACGTAGTCCACGGCGAACAGTGCCCAGAGGGCGAGCATCGTGACCCCGCACAGATCCCGCCAGCCGGACGGCAGGCTCATGGCCAGGACCCGGGTGGCATACGCGGCCGTGAAGACCAGCGATGCCACGAAGAGGGGGATCTCGGTGCGCTGCTCCCAGCGGACCGCGAGGCTGTCGTCGTCCACCGGCCAAGCTTGGCGGGAGACCGCCTCCCGGACGCCCCGGCGACACGCCGCGAACGGGCGAAGCCATATGCTGCCTAGCATGACGAGTGAGCCGGAGCAGCAGATCGGAGTGGGGACGCAGGACGCGTTCCAGCGCCTGTGGACGCCCCACCGGATGGCCTACATCCAGGGCGAGAACAAGCCGAGCGGTCCGGGGGCCGACGACGGCTGTCCCTTCTGCGCGATTCCGGCCAAGTCCGACGAGGACGGGCTGGTCGTGCGTCGCGGCGAGCACGTGTACGCCGTCCTCAACCTCTACCCGTACAACGGCGGCCACCTGATGACCGTGCCCTACCGGCACGTCGCCGACTACACCGACCTGACCGGGCCGGAGACCACCGAGCTGGCCGAGCTGACCAAGCAGGCGATGAGCGCCCTGCGCACCGCCTCCGGCGCACACGGCTTCAACATCGGCATGAACCAGGGCACCGTGGCGGGCGCCGGCATCGCCGCCCACCTGCATCAGCACATCGTCCCGCGCTGGGGCGGCGACACGAACTTCATGCCCGTGGTCGGCCACACGAAGGTGCTGCCGCAGCTGCTGGGGGACACGCGGAAGATGCTGGCGGAGGCGTGGCCGGCGTAGGCCCACGGTGCCGACGGTGCCCTCGGCCGAGGGCACCGCTCACGCGTCGTACAGGTCGGCCTTCCTCGGCGTCGCGTCCTGGACATTGCCGCTGAGGAACGCCGAGCGGGCACCGAACTTCTCCGTGTCCACGCCGTTCTCCCGCAGCACCCTGATCGCCGCCGAGTGCACCACCCGCAGCACCGGCGTGGCCGCGCGCAGCGCGTCGTCGGCCATGAAGCGGTGCCGCCACGGCTGGTCGGCCCAGGCGTGCCGCAGACCGAACGGCTCGGGCAGGCCGAGCGAGCCCCCGAGCCAGTTGAGCGCCGGCGGATACCAGGTCAGCGGCGCGCGCACGGCGAGCCGTACCACCTCGTCGGCGGTGACCAGCGGCAGCATGACCTTACGGGTCTCCCAGGGCTTGAGGGACTTGGCGACCTCCTTGCTCGGCGGCTCCGGCTTGGTGGTGAACAGCGGGTTCACCGGTCCCAGCGCGTGCCCGGTGACCTCGATGCGCAGCGTCTCGTGCAGCACGGTCACCGTGATCAGCATGGTGATGACCAACTGGCCGTCCCACAGCGTCCACTGCACGCCCAGGTAGTGCCGGTCACCGCTGCCGAACTGCTGCTTGTTGCAGATCTCCTGTATGGCGTGCGGCTTGACCTGGAAGGCCTCCACGTCCGTGCCCCCGGGCCGGGAGACCGCCGTGGCCTTCTCGCCGATCGGCGTGACGATCCAGTGCCGTATCGACGGTTTGGGGAAGCCGCCGGTGTTCAGCGGGCCGCGCTCCAGCAGGGTCAGCTGGTCGTGGATCGCGCGTATGACGTCCCAGCTGCGGAAGGGGTGGATCTCCCGCGTGGCGTCGGCGGGCACGAGGTCCTCGGCGAGCTGCCAGGCGCCCCAGCGGGTGCCCATGCCGAGTATGCCCTTGGGGCCGGCGTAGAAGACCGAGTTGGACTGCTGCTCGGCGCTCAGCCGGGCCAGCGACTGGCGCAGTTCCTCGGCAGCGGTCTGGCCGGGGCCGCGCGGCACCGCCTCCGGGACCTTCGCGCCGACGCTGGTGCCCGAGAGCAGGCCGTCCCAGCGGGCCCGCAGGTCCTTGGCGGTGCTCTCGCAGATCCGCTTCGCCCAGAACCAGCCGAGTACGGGCAGGACGACGGCCGCGCGGGCGTACCACGCCCAGAATCCGCTGAACGGCATCTTGACCAGGAACAGCGCGGCGAGTATGCCGACGCCGAGGAGCAGGGCGGTGGCGATCGTCCCGGCGCGTTTGTCGTCCCGTCTGGCGACCAACATGCGCAGCTGGAAGACGAGCAGCCAGACGATCAGCCCGGGCAGGAAGAGCAGACCGCAGACGACCGTGACGGCCGTCAGGCGGTTGTCGCGCTCCCGGCGGATGTTGTTGGCCGCCAGGCAGTGCTCCACCACGAACTGGGGCTCGGAACCGAAGGACTGGATGAGCGGCGCGCGGCCGGGGGCGAGCATCCGGTCGACCACGGCCCGCGAGAACGCCTCACCGAGATTGGGCCGGAACAGCTTGATCCTGCCGGGCTTGACCGTCGACTGGTGCCACTCGTTGTCGGCCTTCTTGATCTCCTCGACCAGACTGTCCCGGTACGCCGCCGAGGCCAGCGCGGAGGTCGCCGCCTGCCCCTCGTCGCCCGAGACGGGCACCTGGGGCCCGTCCCACTCCGTTCCAAACGACATTCCCGCCCCCATCACCGCCGGCGTCGCTCCTGCGGCCTTCCCGACTTCCCTGCCCCGCACACCTGTTGGACCGGCCGTCGTGCCGATACCGGACCACTACCGGACGGCTGCGGCACGACGTGATCAGGTGATCAGCGTATCCGCCGCCACCGACAACCCGTGGGCGGACGGCCGAAGCCGTCCGCCCGTGCGGAGCCGGACGCGCGGAACTACGCGCCGTCCCCGGCCTGTTCGCGGATCCGTTCGGCGATCTGCGGCGGCATCGGTTCGTGCCGGGCGTAGACCCGGTCGAAGCGGGCCGTGCCGTGCGACACCGACCGCAGGTCGACGGCGTACCTGCCGATCTCGAACTCGGGCACCTCCGCACGGATCAAGGTCCGGCCGGAGCCCACCTGTTCGGTGCCGAGCAGCCGGCCGCGCCGGCTCGACAGGTCGCTCATCACGGAGCCCACGTAGTCGTCGCCGACCAGCACGGTCACCTCGGCCACCGGCTCCAGCAGATGGATCTTCGCCTCCGCGGCGGCCTCGCGCAGTGCCAGCGCGCCCGCGGTCTGGAACGCGGCGTCGGAGGAGTCCACCGAGTGCGCCTTGCCGTCCACCAGCGTGACCCGGACGTCGATGAGCGGGTACCCGGCGGCGACGCCCTTGGCGGCCTGCGCCCGTACGCCCTTCTCGACGGACGGGATGAACTGCCGGGGCACCGCGCCGCCGACCACCTTGTCCACGAACTCGATGCCCGAGCCGCCGGGCAGCGGCTCCACCTCGATCTCGCAGATCGCGTACTGGCCGTGACCGCCGGACTGCTTCACGTGCCGGCCGCGCCCGGCGGCCTTGTGCGCGAACGTCTCCCGGAGGGAGACCTTGTGCGGCACCACGTCGACCTGGACCCCGTAGCGGTTGCGCAGCCGCTCCAGCGCGACGTCCGCGTGGGCCTCGCCCAGACACCACAGGACCACCTGGTGGGTGTCCTGGTTCTGCTCCAGGCGCATCGTGGGGTCCTCGGCGACCAGGCGGCTCAGCCCCTGCGAGAGCTTGTCCTCGTCGGCCTTGCTGTGCGCCTGGATGGCGAGCGGCAGCAGCGGGTCGGGCATCTGCCAGGGCTCCATCAGCAGCGGGTCGTCCTTCGCCGAGAGCGTGTCGCCGGTCTCGGCGCGGCCCAGCTTGGCCACGCACACCAGGTCGCCGGCGACGGCGTGCGTCACCGGCCGCTGCTGCTTGCCGAACGGCATGGACAGGGCGCCGATCTTCTCGTCGACGTCGTGGTCCTCGTGCCCGCGGTCGGCCAGACCGTGCCCGGAGACGTGCACCGTCCGGTCGGGGCGCAGGGTGCCGGAGAAGACACGGACGAGGGAGATGCGGCCCACGTAGGGGTCGGAGGAGGTCTTGACGACCTCGGCGACCAGTGGGCCCTCCGTGTCGCACGGCTTCAGCTCCCGCGACCGGCCGTCGATGGTGGTGACCCCGGGCAGGGGATGCTCGAACGGGGTCGGGAACCCGCGGGTGATCAGCTCCAGCAGCTCGACCGTGCCGAGGCCGTGCCGGGCGCCCTCGGCGGCGGGCGCGGCGGCCAGGACGGGGAAGAAGCTGCCGCGGGCGACGGCCCGCTCCAGGTCCTCGATCAGTGTCTTGATGTCGACCTGCTCGCCGCCCAGATAGCGGTCCATGAGGGTCTCGTCCTCGCTCTCGGCGATGATCCCCTCGATCAGCCGGCTACGGGCCTCCTCGATGTCCGGCAGCTGGTCCTCGCCGGGCTCGGACTCCTTGCGCTCGCCGGTCGAGTAGTCGAACAGCTTCTGCGACAGCAGCCCGATCAGCCCGGTCACGGGCGTGTGCCCGTCGGGGCCCTCGGGGGCGCGCAGTGGCAGGTACAGGGGCAGGACGGCGTCCGGGTCGTCGCCACCGAAGGCCTCCGCGCAGATCCGGGTCATCTCCTCGAAGTCCGCGCGCGCGGCCTCCAGGTGCGTGATCACGATCGCGCGGGGCATGCCGACGGCCGCGCACTCCTCCCACAGCATCCGCGTCGAGCCGTCCACGCCGTCCGAGGCCGAGACGACGAAGAGGGCCGCGTCCGCGGCGCGCAGACCGGCCCTGAGTTCCCCGACGAAGTCCGCGTACCCGGGGGTGTCGATGAGGTTGACCTTGGTGCCGTCCCATTCGACCGGCACCAGCGAGAGCTGGACGGAGCGTTGCTGCCGGTGCTCGATGTCGTCGTAGTCCGAGACGGTTCCGCCGTCCTCGACGCGGCCCGCCCGGTTCACCGCCCCCGCGGTCAGCGCGAGGGCCTCCACCAGAGTCGTCTTGCCCGATCCGCTGTGGCCGACCAGCACCACGTTCCTTACGGACGCGGGACGGTCGGCCGCCAGAGCCCTGCCGGCGGCTCCGGGGTGTGTCTGTGCCTTGTCGCCCATGATCCTGCCTCCCGTGCACGGTGAGGTCACTGTGGGCGCGGACACGCGGGACCCGCGTGCACTGGCTGGCGGCTCCGGCGACGCCCGCGGTCATTCGAGCTTTCCACTCCCGTCACGCCGCGTCCATACGAGGGACCGCGAAGGGTGCGCACGGGCACCGATCGGGCGTCGCACGCCCCGCCCGTGGCCGCGCGCACCGGTTCGCGGCGCGAGGTGCGGGTGCCCGCCCGTCACGCACGCACGCGCGTGGCTACGATGGGCCAGCCGGCGGCCACCAGGGCCACGGCGACACCGACCGTCGGGAAGGCCATGCTGAACAAGTACGCGCGTGCATTCTTCACGCGTGTCCTCACACCGTTCGCCGCGTTTCTCATCCGCCGGGGCGTGAGCCCCGACGCGGTCACGCTCATCGGCACGGCCGGGGTGGTCGCGGGCGCGCTGGTCTTCTACCCCATGGGCGAGTTCTTCTGGGGCACGGTCGTGATCACCCTGTTCGTCTTCTCCGACCTGGTCGACGGCAACATGGCCCGCCAGCTGGGCCGTTCCAGCCGATGGGGCGCCTTCCTGGACTCCACGCTCGACCGGGTCGCCGACAGCGCGATCTTCGGCGGCTTCGCGCTCTGGTACGCGGGCAACGGCAACGACAATGTGCTGTGCGCCGTCTCGATCTTCTGCCTGGCCAGCGGCCAGGTGGTGTCGTACACCAAGGCGCGCGGCGAGTCGATCGGGCTGCCGGTGGCCGTCAACGGGCTGGTCGAGCGCGCCGAGCGGCTGGTGATCTCGCTGGTCGCGGCCGGTTTCGCGGGCCTGCACAAGTTCGGCGTGCCGGGCATCCAGTGGCTGCTGCCGATCGCTCTGTGGATCGTCGCCGTGGGCAGCCTGGTCACCCTGATCCAGCGGGTGGTGACCGTCCGCCGCGAGTCCGCCGAGGCCGAGGCGGCCGCCGCCCAGGAGAACACGTCCCAGGGGAGCGAGGCCGCGAAGTGAGCACCGGCGAGCGGCTGACCGACGCGCTGTACGGCCTGGGCTGGAGCACCGTCAAGAAGCTGCCCGAACCCGCCGCGGTCCGCCTCGGCCGGACCATCGCCGACCTCGCCTGGAAGCAGCGCGGCAAGGGCGTGGAGCGGCTGGAGTCGAACTACGCGCGCGTGGTGCCCGACGCCGGGCCCGAGCGCCTGGCCGAACTCTCGCGCGCGGGCATGCGCTCGTACCTGCGCTACTGGATGGAGTCCTTCCGGCTCCCGGCCTGGAGCGCCGAGCGCGTGAAGACGGGCTTCGAGGCCAAGGACATACATTTCCTGACCGACGGTCTTGCCTCCGGCCGGGGCGTGGTCCTCGCCCTGCCGCACCTGGCCAACTGGGACCTGGCCGGCGCCTGGGTCACCACCGCGCTGGAAACGCCGTTCACCACGGTCGCCGAGCGCCTGAAGCCCGAGACGCTCTACGACCGTTTCGTCGCCTACCGCGAGGGCCTCGGCATGGAGGTGCTCCCGCACAGCGGCGGCTCCGCCTTCGGCACCCTGGCCCGGCGGCTGCGCGACGGCGGCTTGGTCTGCCTGGTCGCCGACCGCGACCTGTCCGCCTCCGGTGTAGAGGTCGACTTCTTCGGTGACCGGGCGCGGATGCCCGCGGGCCCCGCCCTGCTCGCCCAGCAGACGGGCGCCCTGCTGCTGCCGGTCACGCTCTGGTACGACGACTCGCCCGTCATGAAGGGCCGGGTGCATCCGCCGGTCGAGGTCCCCGAGTCGGGTACGCGGGCCGAGAGGACGTCCGTCATGACACAGGCGCTGGCCGACGCCTTCGCCACGGGGATCGCCGAGCACCCGGAGGACTGGCACATGCTCCAGCGGCTGTGGCTCGCCGACCTCGACCCCGCGAAGGGATCCTCGTGAGAATCGGGATCGTCTGCCCGTACTCCTGGGACGTGCCCGGTGGCGTCCAGTTCCACATCCGCGACCTCGCCCAGTACTTCATCCGGCTCGGCCACGAGGTGTCCGTCCTGGCCCCGGCCGACGACGACACGCCCCTGCCGCCGTACGTCATCTCGGCCGGCCGCGCGGTCCCGGTGCCGTACAACGGCTCCGTGGCCCGCCTGAACTTCGGCTTCCTGTCGGCCGCGCGGGTGCGGCGCTGGCTGCATGAGGGCAAGTTCGACGTGGTCCACATCCACGAGCCGACCTCGCCCTCGCTGGGCCTGCTCACCTGCTGGGCCGCCCAGGGCCCCATCGTGGCCACCTTCCACACCTCCAACCCCCGCTCGCGCGCGATGATCGCCGCGTACGCGATCCTGCAGGCCGCCCTGGAGAAGATCAGCGCCCGGATCGCGGTCAGCGAGTACGCCCGGCGCACCCTGGTCGAGCACCTGGGCGGGGACGCGGTGGTCATCCCCAACGGCGTCGACGTGGACTTCTTCGCCAGGGCCGAGCCCAAGCCGGAGTGGCAGGGCGGCACCATCGGCTTCGTCGGCCGCATCGACGAGCCCCGCAAGGGCCTGCCCGTCCTGATGAAGGCCCTGCCGAGAATTCTGGCCGCCCGCCCGCAGACGCGGCTGCTGGTCGCGGGGCGGGGCGACGAGGAGGCGGCCGTCGAGGGGCTGCCGAAGGAACTGCGCTCACGGGTGGAGTTCCTCGGCATGATCAGCGACGAGGACAAGGCCCGTTTCCTGCGCAGCGTCGACCTGTACATCGCGCCCAACACCGGTGGCGAGAGCTTCGGGATCATCCTGGTCGAGGCGTTGTCGGCGGGCGCCCCTGTCCTCGCCTCCGACCTGGACGCCTTCGTGCAGGTGCTCGACCAGGGCGGGGCGGGCGAGGTGTTCGCCAACGAGGACGCCGACGCGCTGGCCGAGGCCGCCGTCCGGCTGCTGGACGACCCGGCACGGCGGACGGAGCTGCGCGAGCGCGGCAGCGCCCATGTGCGGCGGTTCGACTGGTCGACGGTGGGCGCGGACATCCTGTCCGTCTACGAGACGGTGACGGCCGGCGCGGCGGCGGTCGCGGCGGACGAACGGACGACGGGCCTGTGGGCCCGCTTCGGACTGGCCCGGGACTGAGCCGCAGACGGTGCACGTGGCGTTAGCGGAGCCGGAGGCGGGAGCATGCGGCGGAGCGGATCCGGCGTGGGCCAGAGCTTGTGCGGCGTGGCCCGACCCGGCGGCGGCCCGGGCGCCGGACGCGCGGCACGGATCGTGAGCGGCAGCATGTGGCGGGAGTCCACCCGGCGCGGCCGGACGAGTGGGTCGTCCCGATAGCCTTCGCCCGTGACCGCAACCCTCATCTGGATCCTTGTCGCGCTCGTGGTGATCGGTGTGTACCTGAGCTGGACGGCCGGGCGGCTGGACCGGCTGCACGTGCGGATGGACGCCGCCCGGGCCGCGCTCGACGCCCAGCTGCTGCGGCGGGCCTCCGTGGCGCAGGAACTGGCGACCTCGGGTGTGCTGGACCCGGCCGCCTCGATCGTGCTGTACGAGGCCGCGCACGCGGCCCGGCAGGCCGAGGAGGAGCAGCGGGAGGTCGCCGAGAGCGAGCTGAGCCAGGCGCTGCGCGCCGTCTTCGCGGAGCCGGCCCAGGTGGAGGTCCTGCGGGAGGCCCCGGGCGGCGAGGAGGCGGCCCATGAGCTGGCCGAGGCCGTCCGCCGGGTCCCGATGGCCCGCCGCTTCCACAACGACGCCGTCGGGGCCGCCCGCAGGCTCCGCGGGCACCGCAAGGTCCGCTGGTTCCGGCTGGCCGGCCACGCCCCGTTCCCGCTGGCCTTCGAGATGGACGACGAACCGCCGGCAGCCCTGGTGGAGCGCGTCTCCTGACCGGCCCGGGGCCGACCCGGAGCCAAAAGGATCCACAGGCTTCCCATTGGCCCTTGCTGTGGCCTGGTCCACTCGCGTTTCCTCGGTGAAGCAAAAACCCTCTTTCACTTCAGTGAGGTCACCCGTGTCCACCATCGACAACCAGGCTCCCGAGACCGGCACCGCCCGCGTGAAGCGCGGAATGGCCGAACAGCTCAAGGGCGGCGTGATCATGGACGTCGTCACGCCGGAGCAGGCCAAGATCGCCGAGGACGCGGGCGCCGTCGCCGTCATGGCCCTGGAGCGGGTCCCGGCCGACATCCGCAAGGACGGCGGCGTGGCCCGTATGTCCGACCCGGACATGATCGAAGGCATCATCGACGCCGTCTCGATCCCGGTCATGGCCAAGTCCCGCATCGGCCACTTCGTCGAGGCCCAGGTCCTTCAGTCCCTCGGCGTCGACTACATCGACGAGTCCGAGGTCCTCACCCCGGCCGACGAGGTCAACCACTCCGACAAGTGGGCCTTCACCACCCCCTTCGTCTGTGGCGCCACCAACCTGGGCGAGGCCCTGCGCCGCATCGCCGAGGGCGCCGCGATGATCCGCTCCAAGGGCGAGGCCGGCACCGGCAACGTCGTCGAGGCCGTGCGCCACCTGCGGCAGATCAAGAACGAGATCGCCCGCCTGCGCGGCTACGACAACAACGAGCTGTACGCCGCCGCCAAGGAGCTGCGCGCCCCGTACGAGCTGGTCAAGGAGGTCGCCGAGCTGGGCAAGCTCCCGGTGGTCCTCTTCTCCGCCGGTGGCGTGGCCACCCCGGCCGACGCGGCCCTGATGCGCCAGCTCGGCGCCGAGGGCGTGTTCGTCGGCTCCGGCATCTTCAAGTCCGGCGACCCGGCCAAGCGCGCCGCCGCCATCGTCAAGGCCACCACCTTCTACGACGACCCGAAGATCATCGCGGACGCGTCCCGCAACCTCGGCGAGGCCATGGTCGGCATCAACTGCGACACCCTCCCCGAGACCGAGCGCTACGCCAACCGCGGCTGGTAGTCATCCCCCGAGGAACCACCGAGGAACTGCACGTACATGACTGACGCACCCGTCATAGGCGTCCTGGCCCTCCAGGGCGACGTACGGGAGCACCTCATCGCCCTGGCCGCGGCCGACGCCGTGGCCAGGCCGGTGCGGCGCCCCGAGGAACTCGCCGAGGTCGACGGCCTCGTCATACCGGGCGGCGAGTCCACCACCATCTCCAAGCTGGCCGTGCTCTTCGGCGTGCTGGAGCCCCTTCGCGCGCGCGTGCGCGACGGCATGCCCGTCTACGGCACCTGCGCCGGCATGATCATGCTCGCCGACAAGATCCTCGACCCGCGCTCGGGCCAGGAGACCATCGGCGGCATCGACATGATCGTGCGCCGCAACGCCTTCGGGCGCCAGAACGAGTCGTTCGAGGCCGCGCTCGACGTGCGGGGCGTCCCGGGTGATCCTGTGGAGGGCGTCTTCATCCGCGCTCCCTGGGTCGAGTCCGTGGGCGCCGGGACCGAGGTGCTCGCCGAGCACGAGGGCCACATCGTCGCCGTCCGCCAGGGCAACGCGCTCGCCACGTCGTTCCACCCGGAACTGACCGGCGACCACCGTGTGCACTCCCTGTTCGTCGACATGGTGCGCGCGAACCGTACGGCGGAGTCCTTGTAGGATCTCTGGCGTTCGTTCATGGATGGGTTACGCGAAGGAGACAGGCAGATGTCCGGCCACTCTAAATGGGCCACGACGAAGCACAAGAAGGCCGTGATCGACGCCAAGCGCGGCAAGCTCTTCGCGAAGCTGATCAAGAACATCGAGGTCGCGGCGCGGATGGGCGGCGTGGACCTCGATGGCAACCCGACCTTGTACGACGCCGTGCAGAAGGCGAAGAAGTCGTCGGTTCCGAACAAGAACATCGACTCGGCGATCAAGCGTGGCGGTGGTCTCGAGGCCGGTGGCGCCGACTACGAGACGATCATGTACGAGGGATACGGCCCGAACGGTGTCGCCGTGCTCATCGAGTGCCTCACCGACAACCGCAATCGCGCTGCCTCCGACGTCCGTGTCGCCATGACCCGCAACGGCGGCTCCATGGCCGACCCGGGTTCGGTGTCGTACCTGTTCAACCGCAAGGGCGTTGTCATCGTCCCCAAGGGCGGGCTGACCGAGGACGACGTGCTCGGTGCCGTCCTGGACGCCGGTGCCGAGGAGGTCAACGACCTCGGTGAGTCCTTCGAGGTCATCAGCGAGGCCACCGACCTGGTCGCGGTCCGCACCGCCCTCCAGGAGGCCGGCATCGACTACGACTCCGCGGAGGCCAACTTCGTCCCGACCATGCAGGTCGAGCTGGACGAGGAGGGCGCCAAGAAGATCTTCAAGCTGATCGACGCCCTGGAGGACAGCGACGACGTGCAGAACGTCTTCGCCAACTTCGACGTGAGCGACGAGGTCATGGAGAAGGTCGACGCGTAACGCTGCCGAGGGCTTCGCAGGGTCTCAGGGGCCGACGGGTCAACCCGTCGGCCCGTCGCGTTGCCGGGCGTTGGTGCGAAGCGTTGTCAGTGGCACCCGATAGCCTGCACGAACTGGGGGTATCGCCCAGCGGTGGCCGGGGGAGATCGAAGGGAGCGGCCCGTGCGGGTGTTGGGGGTGGACCCGGGCTTGACCCGGTGCGGTGTCGGCGTCGTCGAGGGCGTCGCGGGGCGCCCGCTCAGCATGCTCGCCGTCGGGGTCGTACGGACGCCCGCGGACGACGACCTCAGTCACCGCCTGCTCGCCGTCGAGCGGGGCATCGAGCGGTGGCTGGACGAGCACCGGCCCGAGTTCGTCGCCGTCGAGCGCGTCTTCAGCCAGCACAACGTCCGCACCGTCATGGGCACCGCCCAGGCCAGCGCCGTCGCCATGCTGTGCGCCGCCCGGCGCGGCATCCCCGTCGCCCTGCACACCCCCAGCGAGGTCAAGGCCGCCGTCACCGGCAGCGGCCGTGCCGACAAGGCCCAGGTCGGGGCCATGGTCACCCGGCTCCTCCGGCTTGCCGCGCCGCCCAAGCCGGCCGACGCCGCCGACGCCCTCGCGCTCGCCATCTGCCACATCTGGCGCGCCCCCGCCCAGAACCGGCTCCAGCAGGCCGTAGCCCTGCACACCGCCAACGCAACGAAAGGCCGTACGGCATGATCGCCTTCGTCAGCGGCACGGTCGCCGCGCTCGCTCCCGACGCCGCGGTCGTCGAGGTCGGCGGTGTCGGCATGGCCGTCCAATGCACGCCGAACACACTGTCGACGCTCCGCATCGGCCGGCCCGCCAAACTGCACACCTCCCTCGTCGTCCGCGAGGACTCCCTCACCCTGTACGGCTTCACCGACGACGACGAACGCCAGGTCTTCGAGCTCCTGCAGACCGCGAGCGGCGTCGGCCCGCGCCTGGCCCAGGCCATGCTGGCCGTGCACGCCCCGGACGCGCTGCGGCGCGCCGTCGCCACGGGTGACGAGAAGGCCCTCACCGCCGTGCCGGGCATCGGCAAGAAGGGCGCCCAGAAGCTGCTGCTGGAGCTGAAGGACCGCCTCGGCGAGCCCGTCAGTGCCCCCGCGATCGGCGCCCCGGTGAGCCAGGGCTGGCGCGACCAGCTGCACGCGGCCCTGATCGGCCTGGGCTACGCCACCCGCGAGGCCGACGAGGCCGTGGCCGCCGTGGCACCCCAGGCCGAGGCCGCCGGCGGCACCCCGCAGGTCGGCCGGCTGCTGAAGGCCGCCCTGCAGACCCTGAACCGCGCCCGCTGACCCGCGCCGCCCGCTAGGAGACCTTCAGTGAACTGGGACGACACGACCGACACCTCCGCCGAGGAGCGGCTGGTGGGCCCTGTCGCCGACCGGGAGGACCAGGCCGTCGAGGCCGCCCTGCGCCCCAAGGACCTCGGCGAGTTCATCGGCCAGGAGAAGGTCCGCGAACAGCTCGACCTCGTCCTGCGCGCCGCACGCGCGCGAGGCGCCACCGCCGACCACGTGCTGCTCTCCGGCGCCCCCGGACTCGGCAAGACCACCCTGTCGATGATCATCGCGGCCGAGATGGGCGCCCCCATCCGCATCACCTCCGGCCCCGCCATCCAGCACGCGGGTGACCTCGCCGCGATCCTCTCCTCCCTCCAGGAGGGCGAGGTCCTCTTCCTCGACGAGATCCACCGCATGTCCCGGCCCGCCGAGGAGATGCTGTACATGGCGATGGAGGACTTCCGCGTCGACGTCATCGTCGGCAAGGGCCCCGGCGCCACCGCCATCCCGCTGGAGCTGCCCCCGTTCACCCTGGTCGGCGCCACCACCCGCGCGGGCCTGCTGCCGCCCCCGCTGCGCGACCGCTTCGGCTTCACCGCGCACATGGAGTTCTACGAGCCGCGCGAGCTGGAGCGCGTCGTGCACCGCTCGGCGCACCTGCTGGACGTGGAGATCGAGGCGGACGGCGCCACCGAGATCGCCGGCCGCTCCCGCGGCACGCCCCGTATCGCCAACCGCCTGCTGCGCCGCGTCCGCGACTACGCGCAGGTCAAGGCGGACGGCGTGATCACCCGCGACATCGCCGCCGCGGCCCTGGCCGTGTACGAGGTCGACGCGCGCGGCCTGGACCGGCTCGACCGTGGCGTGCTGGAGGCTTTGCTGAAGCTGTTCGGCGGCGGTCCGGTCGGCCTGTCCACCCTCGCCGTCGCGGTGGGGGAGGAGCGGGAGACGGTCGAGGAAGTCGCCGAACCGTTCCTCGTCCGGGAGGGCCTGCTGGCCCGCACCCCGCGCGGCCGTGTCGCCACGCCCGCCGCGTGGGCGCACCTCGGTCTGACCCCGCCCGGCTCGGCGTCGGCGGGAAACGGACAACCGGACCTCTTCGGGACGTGACGGCGGCGTGATCGTTTCGTGACGGCGAGGCCATTGGCCGGGGCAGGAACCCAGGTGCCATGCTGGGCGTTGTTCCATGCGCGCGGACTCGCTTAGACTCCGCCGATGCCGCCCTTGCGGGTGGCGCCGACCACACCCCCATCCAAGGCCGCTCTCCGTCGCGGTCGCGCGAAGGAAACCCCGTCCCGTGAACACCTTTACCCTTCTCCCCTTCATCGTGCTCATCGCGGCCATGTTCCTGATGACGCGTTCGGCCAAGAAGAAGCAGCACCAGGCCGCCCAGATGCGCAACGAGATGCAGCCTGGCTCCGGCGTCCGCACGATCGGGGGGATGTACGCGACGGTCAAGGAGGTCAATGAGGACACCGTCCTCCTCGACGCCGCGCCGGGCGTCGATCTCCTCTTCGCCAAGAACTCCATCGGCGCCGTGCTCACCGACGACGAGTACAACCGCATCGTGCACGGCATCGAGCACGACCTGAAGTCCGACGCCGACGTCGTCCCGGACGACGCCTCCTCCCTCACCGAGACCGACGAGACCGACGGGCCCGCCGCTGCCGCCGCCTCCGACGACAAGATCGACCTCGGTAAGCAGGACGCCGCCGAGCGCGGGACCGACGCGATCCAGGCCGCAGAGGACAAGGCCGACGCGGCCGAGGCCGCCAAGGCCAAGGCGGAGGACGAGCCGAAGAAGACCGACGGCGACTCCGACGCGAAGTAGTCGCGCCCCGGGGTGTGCGGCGGCGGCATGATGACGCCCCGCACCCCGGGCGCGTCTGTTCCCGCACGGGAGCCCGACACCATGTCATGGCCGACCGCACCCGACCGGGCGCGGGACGGCCCGAGAGGGAGTACGAGAAGGTGGCAGCACCTAAGAGGGGCCGAAGCGCGAGCGCCCAGAGCAAGCCAGGGCGCTCGCTGGCTCTCATCCTGATCGCCATCGTGGCGATGACCGGAGGGATGTTCGCCTCCGGGCACACCACTCCGCGTCTCGGCATCGACCTCGCCGGTGGTACGAGCATCACGCTCAAGGCGAAGGCCGACCAGGGGGCCGCGATCAACAAGGCCAACATGGACACCGCGGTCGACATCATGAACCGCCGTGTCAACGGCCTGGGCGTCTCCGAGGCGGAGGTGCAGACCCAGGGGACCGACAACATCATCGTCAACATCCCCAAGGGCACCAACTCCAAGGAGGCCCAGCAGCAGGTCGGCACCACCGCCAAGCTGTACTTCCGCCCGGTCCTGGCCAGCGAGCCCAGCGGCGCCGCCACGCCGAGCCCCTCGCCGAGCGCCTCCTCCAGCGGCAGCCCCTCGCCGAGCCCGTCGGCGAGCGCCTCCGCCAAGCAGAAGGCGTCCTCCCCCGGCTCCGCGTCCCCCACGGCCACGGCGACCTCCCAGGGCCGCGCCGTCAGCGACGCGCTGAAGGCCGACTCGACCCCCTCGCCGAGCGGCTCCGCCTCCGGCAGCTCCAAGCCGTCGGCCACGCCCTCGGCCTCCTCCGGCAGCGGCGCGGACACCGCCAAGCTCCAGGCCCGCTACGCGGCCCTGGACTGCAGCAAGGCCGCCGACCGCGCCAACGCCGGCAAGAAGGCCAAGCCCAGTGAGCCCACCGTGGCCTGCGGCGAGATCGACAAGGTCTGGTACAAGTTCGTGCTCGGCCCGGCCGCCGTGGACGGCACCGAGGTGAAGAAGGCGCAGGCCGTCTTCGACACCCAGGGCGCCTCCGGCTGGCAGGTCCAGATGAAGTTCACCTCCACCGGGGCCAAGAAGTTCGCGGACATCACCGGCGAGCTGGCCAAGAACCAGCGGCCGCAGAACGAGTTCGGCATCGTCCTCGACGGCGAGGTCGTCTCCAGCCCCTTCGTGCAGCAGGCCATCACCGGCGGCCAGGCGGAGATCTCCGGCAGCTTCAAGCAGGAGGAGGCCCAGAGCCTCGCCAACATGCTGTCGTACGGCGCCCTGCCGCTCTCCTTCCAGGAGCAGTCGGTCACCACCGTCACCGCCGCGCTCGGCGGTGAGCAGCTGCACGCCGGTCTGCTCGCCGGCGCGATCGGCCTCGCCCTGGTCGTGATCTACCTGGTCGCCTACTACCGCGGTCTGTCGATCGTGGCCATGGCCTCGCTGCTGGTCTCGGCGATGCTCACCTACGTGATCATGGCGCTGCTCGGCCCGGCCATCGGCTTCGCGCTGAACCTGCCGGCCGTCTGCGGAGCCATCGTCGCCATCGGTATCACCGCGGACTCGTTCATCGTGTACTTCGAACGCATCCGGGACGAGATCCGCGAGGGCCGCACACTGCGCCCCGCCGTTGAGCGGGCCTGGCCGCGCGCCCGGCGCACCATCCTGGTCTCCGACTTCGTGTCGTTCCTCGCCGCCGCGGTGCTGTTCATCGTCACCGTCGGCAAGGTGCAGGGCTTCGCCTTCACGCTGGGCCTGACCACCCTGCTCGACGTGGTCGTCGTCTTCCTCTTCACCAAGCCGCTGATGACGCTCCTCGCGCGCCGCAAGTTCTTCGCCGACGGCCACAAGTGGTCCGGCCTCGACCCGAAGAGCCTGGGCGCCAAGCCTGCGCTGCGCCGCACCCGCCGTCCCGCCGGCCCTGCCTCCGGCCCCGTCGACCCCAAGGAGGCCTGAGCGATGTCGAAACTCGGCAACCTCGGCGCCCGGCTCCACCGCGGCGAGATCAGCTACGACTTCATCGGCAAGCGCAAGATCTGGTACGGCATCTCGATCCTGATCACCATCACGGCCATCGTCGGCCTGGCGGTGCGCGGCCTGAACATGGGCATCGAGTTCCAGGGCGGCGCGGTCTTCACGACGCCCACCAAGATGAGCACCTCGGTGGCCAAGGCGGAGGAGTACGCCCACGACGCCTCCGGCCACGAGGCGATCGTGCAGAAGCTGGGCAACGGCAGCCTGCGCATCCAGATCGCCGGCATCGAGACCGACCAGTCCGACAGGATCAAGCAGGAGCTGGCCAAGGACCTGAACCTCGACCCCGAGAAGCTCGCCGCCGACCTGGTCGGCCCGAGCTGGGGCGAGCAGATCGCCAACAAGGCCTGGGAGGGCCTGGCGATCTTCATGGTCCTCGTCGTCATCTACCTGGCGATCGCCTTCGAGTGGCGCATGGCCATCGCCGCGCTGGTCGCGCTGATCCACGACATCACCATCACGACCGGTATCTACGCCCTGGTCGGCTTCGAGGTCACGCCCGGTACGGTCATCGGTCTGCTGACCATCCTCGGCTACTCGCTCTACGACACGGTCGTCGTCTTCGACAGCCTCAAGGAGCAGACGAAAGACATCACGAAGCAGACCCGCTTCACCTACAGCGACATCGCCAACCGGTCGATCAACGGCACGCTGGTCCGCTCGATCAACACCACGGTCGTCGCCCTGCTGCCGGTCGCCGGTCTGCTGTTCATCGGTGGCGGCTTCCTCGGGGCCGGCACGCTGAACGACATCTCGCTGTCGCTGTTCGTCGGCCTCGCGGCCGGTGCGTACTCCTCGATCTTCATCGCCACACCGCTCGTGGCCGATCTCAAGGAGCGCGAGCCGGCGATGAAGGCCCTCACCAGGCGGGTGCTTGCCAAGCGGGCCCAGGCGACCACGGAGGAGGACCTCATGGCGGACCGCTCCGCCGGCGGTGACGACTCCGACGACGCCGCTCCCGCCGTCGTGGGCCCGCGCAACCAGCCCGCTTCCCGCACCCGGGGCCGCGGCCGACCCTCGGGGAAGCGCCGATGACCGACCTCGCGGACCTCTCGGAGCTGCTGCTCAGCCGCATCCGTGACGTCGCCGACTACCCGGAGCCGGGCGTGATGTTCAAGGACATCACCCCGCTCCTGGCGGACCCTGCCGCGTTCAAGGCCCTCACCGACACCCTGGCCGGGATCGCCGCGAGCACCGGCGCGACCAAGGTCGTCGGACTGGAGGCCCGGGGCTTCATCCTCGGCGCCCCGGTGGCTGTCCGCGCGGGCCTGGGCTTCATCCCGGTCCGCAAGGCGGGCAAGCTGCCCGGCGCCACCCTGAGGCAGGCGTACGACCTCGAGTACGGCTCCGCCGAGATCGAGGTGCACGCCGAGGACCTGGCCCCCGGCGACCGCGTCCTGATCGTGGACGACGTCCTGGCCACCGGCGGCACCGCAGAGGCCGCGGTCCACCTCATCCAGCGCGCCGGGGCCGAGGTCTGCGGTGTCGCGATGCTGATGGAACTGGGTTTCCTGGGCGGCCGCGCCCGACTGGAGCCCGCCCTCGGCGGGGCACCGGTGGAGTCCCTGCTCCAGGTCTGAACACGGCACTGAGCACGGCACGAGGCAGCCGTCGGCGTACCGAGCGATCTCGGCTTCGCCGACGGCCGCTTCGTTTCCACCCCCCGCCCCCGCTCGGAACATCCGAGATCCACCTCCGGAATCCCGTGGGGCCCTCCCGCGTTTCAGGGGTACACGGTCCTCACATCCGCCTGAAGGCGATGACTAGGCGCAGGATCGCTACCATGGGGTCTCCGGAGCCTGACCGGGGGACCCGGATCGCGCACGAGGAGTCCTCTTGCCAGACGAGGCCCAGCCACTGACCGCCGCCAAGCCCGAGCCCGCCTCGGCGCCCGCGGCCAAGCCCGCGCCGAACCCGTCGCACGCGACGAACGCGAAGAACGACACCCGCGGGACGGTCGAGCACGCCCAGTCCGGGCCCGTCGAGAAGAGCGCCGACGCCGCGCGGCCCAAGCCGGCCCCCACTGCCGACTCCGCTCGCCCGGGGGGCTCCCCGTCGTCCGAGCGCCCGGCGCAGCCGCCCGTGGTGCGCCAGCCCACCGCCCAGCCGGCCCGCAGCGGCTCCTCCAACCGCGTCCGCGCCCGCCTCGCCCGCCTCGGTGTCCAGCGAGCGAACCCGTACAACCCGGTCCTGGAGCCGTTGCTCCGCATAGTCCGCAGTAACGACCCCAAGATCGAGAACGCCACGCTGCGCCAGATCGAGCGCGCCTACCAGGTCGCCGAGCGCTGGCACCGCGGCCAGAAGCGCAAGAGCGGCGACCCGTACATCACGCATCCGCTCGCCGTCACCACCATCCTCGCCGAGCTGGGCATGGACCCGGCCACCCTCATGGCGGGACTGCTGCACGACACCGTCGAGGACACCGAGTACGGCCTGGACGACCTGCGCCGCGACTTCGGCGACGTCGTCGCCCTGCTCGTCGACGGCGTGACCAAGCTGGACAAGGTCAAGTTCGGCGAGGCCGCGCAGGCCGAGACGGTGCGCAAGATGGTCGTCGCCATGGCCAAGGACCCCCGTGTCCTGGTCATCAAGCTCGCCGACCGCCTGCACAACATGCGCACCATGCGCTACCTCAAGCGCGAGAAGCAGGAGAAGAAGGCGCGCGAGACCCTCGAGATCTACGCGCCCCTCGCCCACCGCCTGGGCATGAACACCATCAAGTGGGAACTGGAGGACCTCGCCTTCGCGATCCTCTACCCCAAGATGTACGACGAGATCGTACGGCTGGTGGCCGAACGGGCGCCGAAGCGTGACGAGTACCTGGCCATAGTGACCGACGAGGTCCAGGCCGACCTGCGCGCCGCCCGTATCAAGGCGACCGTCACCGGCCGCCCGAAGCACTACTACAGCGTCTACCAGAAGATGATCGTGCGAGGCCGTGACTTCGCCGAGATCTACGACCTGGTGGGCATCCGTGTCCTCGTCGACACGGTCCGCGACTGCTACGCCGCCCTCGGCACGGTGCACGCGCGATGGAACCCGGTCCCCGGCCGGTTCAAGGACTACATCGCGATGCCCAAGTTCAACATGTACCAGTCGCTGCACACGACGGTCATCGGGCCCAACGGCAAGCCGGTCGAGCTGCAGATCCGCACCTTCGACATGCACCGCCGCGCCGAGTACGGCATCGCCGCGCACTGGAAGTACAAGCAGGAGGCCGTCGCCGGCGCCTCCAAGGTGCGGTCCGACGCGCCCCGCAGCACCGGCAAGGACGACCACCTCAACGACATGGCGTGGCTGCGACAGCTGCTGGACTGGCAGAAGGAGACCGAGGACCCGGGCGAGTTCCTGGAGTCCCTGCGCTTCGACCTGTCGCGCAACGAGGTCTTCGTCTTCACGCCGAAGGGCGACGTCATCGCCCTCCCGGCCGGCGCCACCCCGGTCGACTTCTCCTACGCCGTGCACACCGAGGTGGGCCACCGCACGATAGGGGCCCGCGTCAACGGCCGCCTCGTACCGCTCGAGTCCACCCTGGACAACGGCGACCTGGTCGAGGTCTTCACCTCCAAGGCGGCCGGCGCCGGGCCCTCCCGCGACTGGCTCGGCTTCGTCAAGTCGCCGCGGGCGCGCAACAAGATCCGGGCCTGGTTCTCCAAGGAGCGCCGGGACGAGGCGATCGAGCACGGCAAGGACGCCATCGTGCGGGCCATGCGCAAGCAGAACCTGCCGATCCAGCGCATCCTGACCGGCGACTCGCTCGTCACGCTCGCGCACGAGATGCGCTACTCGGACATCTCCGCGCTGTACGCGGCGATCGGCGAGGGCCATGTCTCCGCACCGAACATCGTGCAGAAGCTGGTCCAGGCCCTCGGGGGCGAGGAGGCGGCCACCGAGGAGATCGACGAGACGGTCCCGCCGTCGCGCAGCCGGAGCCGCAAGCGGCGCTCCAGCGCCGACCCCGGTGTCGTCGTCAAGGGCGTCGACGACGTCTGGGTGAAGCTGGCCCGGTGCTGTACGCCCGTACCCGGCGACCCGATCATCGGCTTCGTCACGCGCGGCAGCGGCGTATCGGTGCACCGCAGCGACTGCGTCAACGTCGATTCACTGTCCCGCGAGCCGGAGCGCATGCTCGACGTGGAATGGGCGCCCACCCAGTCCTCGGTCTTCCTGGTCGCCATCCAGGTCGAGGCGCTGGACCGCTCCCGGCTGCTGTCGGACGTCACGCGCGTCCTGTCCGACCAGCACGTCAACATCCTCTCGGCGGCCGTCCAGACCTCCCGCGACCGGGTGGCCACCTCCCGGTTCACCTTCGAGATGGGCGACCCCAAGCACCTCGGCCACGTCCTGAAGGCCGTCCGGGGCGTCGAGGGCGTGTACGACGTCTACCGCGTGACATCGGGTCGCAGCCGGTCGTAGAAGTGTCCGGAACGGGGGCGGACGGCTCGCGTTCCAGGAGCAGCAGCCCGGGGACGCGGGGGGTGATCCGGTCTCCGTGGAACCGGCCCGGCTGAAACGACCGGGCGGCCCGGGGTGGGAGCACCACCGGGCCGCCGCGATCGGGACGGAGAGGTTCGCAGGACGGCCGGTCAGCCGCCGAACTCGTGCAGGCCCTTCAGAGCCTGGTCCAGCAGCGCCTGGCGGCCCTCCAGCTCACGCTCCAGCTTGTCGGCCTTGCCGTTGTTGCCCTGGGCGCGCGCCTGCTCGATCTGCGCGTTCAGCCTGTCCACGGCGGCCTGCAGCTGACCGGTCAGACCCTCGGCACGCGCGCGTGCCTCCGGGTTCGTCCGGCGCCACTCGGCCTCCTCGGCCTCCTGGATCGCCCGCTCGACGGTGTGCATCCGGCCCTCGACCTTGGGACGCGCGTCCCGCGGGACGTGGCCGATGGCCTCCCAGCGCTCGTTGATCGAGCGGAAGGCGGCCCGGGCGCCCTTCAGATCCGTGATCGGCAGGAGCTTCTCGGCCTCCTCGGCCAGCTCCTCCTTCAGCTTGAGGTTCTCCGACTGCTCCGCGTCCCGCTCGGCGAACACCGAGCTACGGGCGGCGAAGAACACGTCCTGGGCGCCGCGGAAGCGGTTCCACAGGTCGTCCTCGTGCTCGCGCTGGGCACGGCCCGCGGCCTTCCAGTCCGCCATCAGCTCGCGGTAGCGGGCCGCCGTCGGACCCCAGTCCGTCGAGCCGGACAGCGCCTCGGCCTCGGCCACCAGCCGCTCCTTCGTCCGGCGGGCCTCCTCGCGCTGCGCGTCCAGCTGCGCGAAGTGCGCCTTGCGGCGCTTGGAGAACGCCGACCGGGCGTGCGAGAAGCGGTGCCACAGCTCGTCGTCGGACTTGCGGTCCAGACGCGGCAGCCCCTTCCAGGTGTCCACCAGCGCCCGCAGCCGCTCACCGGCGGCCCGCCACTGGTCGGACTGGGCCAGCTCCTCCGCCTCGGCGACCAGCGCCTCCTTGGACTTGCGGGCCTCGTCGGACTGCTTGGCCCGCTGCTGCTTGCGCTCCTCGCGACGCGCCTCGACGGTCTCCACGAGCTTGTCCAGCCGCCCCCGCAGCGCCTCCAGGTCGCCGACCGCGTGGTGCGCGTCCACCTGCTCGCGCAGATGGCCGATCGCGGTCTGGGCGTCCTTCGCCGACAGGTCGGTGGTCTTTACCCGCTTCTCGAGGAGGCCGATCTCGACAACCAGGCCCTCGTACTTGCGCTCGAAGTAGGCAAGCGCCTCCTCAGGGGAGCCGGCCGCCCAGGAACCGACGACCTGCTCGCCGTCGGCCGTACGCACGTACACGGTCCCCGTCTCGTCGACGCGGCCCCACGGGTCGCTGCTCACAGCGCCTCCTCCACATGATGCCTGCGGGGGGCCTCAGCACCCCCGGGCATCGTCCACAGTTTCGTCACGGCCAACATAGGCGACCAGCGGGTTGCGTGTCCGCATCCAGCGCGACCGAAATTCCGCAGTTGGCCGTTCTCGGATTTCCGACTACATCAGGACTTGGTGACGGTCGCCTTGTCGATGACGACAGTCGCGTTCGGAGCGGTGTTGCCGGTCGTCGGATCGGCGGCCTGGGCTCCGGCCGCCGCGATCTTCCCGAGCACCTTCATACCGGCCTCCGACACCGTTCCGAACGGCGTGTAACTGGGCGGCAGCGGGCTGTCCTTGTACACCAGGAAGAACTGGCTGCCTCCGGTGTGCTTCTGTCCCGTGTTCGCCATCGCGACCGTGCCCGCCGGGTACGTGTTGCCCTTGAGGCTCTTGTCCTTCAGGTTCTCGTCCGGGATCGTGTAGCCGGGGCCGCCGCTGCCCGTGGCCGTCGGGTCGCCGCACTGGAGCACGAAGATCTGGTCGGCGGTGAGCCGGTGGCACTTCGTGTGGTCGAAGTACCCCTTGCCGGCAAGGAAGTCGAACGAGTTCACCGTGTGCGGGGCCGCCGACGCCTTCAACGCGATGTCGACATCACCGCACGTCGTCGCCAGCTTCATCGTGTACTTCGCCGACGTGTCGATCGTCATCGCCGGCTCCTTCTTCCAGCTCAGCTTCTTCACCGAGCCGGCCGCGGGCTTCGCGCACGGGTCCGGAGCCTTGCTGGTGGGCGTGGCGCTGGGCGTGGTCTCCGCGCTCGCGTTCGCCTTCTTCTCGTCGTCCTTGAGCACCCCCGTCGTGTACAGCGCGACACTGCCGATCACGACCACGCCGAGTACCGACGCGATCACGGAGTTGCGCAGGCGGGCCTTGCGCCGTGCCTGGGTGCGCCGCTGCTGCTGCCGCAAGAACTTCTCCCGGGCGAGCTGACGCCGCCGCTGCTCCTGGCTGACCACCGGGTTGTCTCCTCATGCGTGTCGTGTGTCGGGCGGAACGCGTACGTCATCGTGAGCCGACCGCTGCGTGTAGCCCCGTACCGTATATGGGTTCGCTGAGGAAACGGCAGCGCCGGTAGGCTCTGACCGCAGCTGGAAGCCGCCTGTAATCGACACAACGAAGGACGATCGTGCTCATTGCCGGGTTCCCCGCCGGGGCCTGGGGGACGAACTGTTATCTCGTCGCCCCCGCCGCCGGTGAGGAGTGCGTGATCATCGACCCCGGCCTCCAGGCCACCGAAGGCGTCGAGGAAGCACTGAAGAAGCATCGGCTCAAGCCCGTCGCCGTCGTCCTCACCCACGGCCACATCGACCACGTGGCCTCGGTCGTCCCGGTCTGCGGGGCACACGACGTACCGGCCTGGATCCACCCCGGGGACCGGTACATGCTGAGCGACCCCGAGAAGGCGCTCGGCCGGTCCATCGGGATGCCCCTGATGGGCGAGCTGACCGTGGGCGAGCCGGACGACGTCAAGGAGCTGACCGACGGCGCCACGCTGGAGCTGGCCGGCCTCACGTTCTCCGTCGCGCACGCGCCGGGCCATACCAAGGGGTCGGTGACCTTCCGGATGCCCGAGACGACCGACATCCCGTCGGTGTTCTTCTCCGGGGATCTGCTGTTCGCCGGCTCCATCGGACGTACCGACCTGCCGGGCGGGTCCATGGCGGACATGCTCGAGTCGCTGGCCCGCGTGTGCCTGCCGCTCGACGACTCCACCGTGGTGCTGTCCGGCCACGGCCCCCAGACGACCATCGGCCAGGAGCGCGCCACCAATTCCTATCTGCGGCAGGTGGCGGCCGGCCAGGGAGCCTCCGAGGCTCCCCGACGAGGAATGTGACGAGAGAGCTTCCGTGAGCACCTTCAAGGCCCCCAAGGGCACCTACGACCTGATTCCGCCGGACTCCGCCAAGTACCTGGCGGTCCGCGAGGCGATCGCGGCCCCGCTGCGCAACTCCGGCTACGGCTACGTCGAGACTCCCGGCTTCGAGAACGTCGAGCTGTTCGCGCGCGGTGTCGGTGAGTCCACCGACATCGTGACCAAGGAGATGTACGCCTTCGAGACCAAGGGCGGCGACCAGCTGGCCCTGCGCCCCGAGGGCACCGCGTCCGTGCTGCGCGCGGCCCTGGAGGCCAACCTGCACAAGGCGGGCAACCTCCCGGTCAAGCTCTGGTACTCCGGCTCGTACTACCGCTACGAGCGCCCCCAGAAGGGCCGTTACCGGCACTTCTCCCAGGTCGGCGCCGAGGCGATCGGCGCGGAGGACCCGGCGCTGGACGCCGAGCTGATCATCCTGGCCGACCAGGCGTATCGCTCGCTGGGCCTGCGCGACTTCCGCATCCTGCTGAACAGCCTGGGCGACAAGGAGTGCCGGCCGGTGTACCGGGCCGCGCTCCAGGACTTCCTGCGCGGCCTGGACCTGGACGAGGACACGCTGCGCCGCGCGGAGATCAACCCCCTGCGCGTCCTCGACGACAAGCGCGAGTCGGTGCAGAAGCAGCTCACGGGTGCCCCGCTGCTCCGTGACTACCTCTGCGACGCCTGCAAGGCGTATCACGAGGAGGTCCGCGAGCTGATCACGGCGGCGGGTGTGGCCTTCGAGGACGACCCGAAGCTGGTGCGCGGCCTGGACTACTACACCCGCACCACCTTCGAGTTCGTGCACGACGGCCTGGGCTCCCAGTCCGCGGTGGGCGGCGGCGGCCGCTACGACGGCCTGTCCGAGATGATCGGCGGCCCCGCGCTGCCGTCCGTCGGCTGGGCCCTCGGCGTCGACCGCACGGTGCTGGCGCTGGAGGCCGAGGGCGTCGAGCTGGGCATCCCGGCCGCGACCAGCGTCTTCGCGGTCCCGCTCGGCGAGGAGGCCCGGCGCGTGCTGTTCGCGAAGGTCACCGAGCTGCGCAAGGTGGGCATCGCGGCGGACTTCTCCTACGGCGCCAAGGGCCTGAAGGGCGCCATGAAGAACGCCAACCGCAGTGGCGCCCGCTACACGGTCGTCGCCGGCGAGCGGGACCTCGCCGAGGGCGTCGTCCAGCTCAAGGACATGGAGTCCGGCGAGCAGACGGCGATCGGCGTGAACGAGATCGTGGCGGAGCTGGAGTCCCGGCTCGGCTAGCGCGGAGCCACCCGAAGGGCGCCGGGTCTTCCCGGCGCCCTTCGCGCTGCTCAGGCAACGTCTGGCGGACCGTCAACCCGGCGGGAGCGGATTCGTCCTGCCGGGCGATGCCCACATGAGACCTCCACGCGCGCGTGCCCGTCGCCTGGCCGGCGCCGAGGACCGGGGCCTTGCGCGCGTGCCGGGACCGGTCGCCCTGGAGGATCTCCACCGTGCCGCTCTTCCCGGCGCCATCGGCCCCGAGCGGGCCGAACCCCTCATCGCGCCGGGTGCCGAGGACGAGCCCGTCCACCGCGGTCACGTCTCCGTACCGCCCGCGCGGCCCCCGGATGTCCACCGCTAGTTCGTTCGCGTGTGCTGCCATGCCCTCCGAGGAACGGCCCGGAACCGAACGGTCCGTGACCGCCGTGCGTACCTCCTTGTGTCCCGCGAACGGTCGACACACATGTCCGTGCGGCACAATGGCCCTGCCCGAAGATGGTCCACTCTCAAGTGACGGATCGGCGTGATGAGCAAGACGACAGTCAAGGACGTCTCCACGGAGCCCGGGCCCGAGCGTGCCGCCGACGCCCCCCGCGCGGTGGGCGGCAGCCGTGCCTTCGCCATCCTGCTGGTGATCACCGGCGCGGCCGGACTGCTCGCCGCCTGGGTCATCACGATCGACAAGTTCAAGATCCTCGAGGCCAAGGTCGCGGGCAAGACCTTCACCCCCGGCTGCAGCCTCAACCCGGTCGTCTCCTGCGGCAGCGTCATGGAGAGCAAGCAGGCCGCCGCGTTCGGCTTCCCGAACCCGATGCTCGGACTGGTCTGCTACGGCATCGTCATCTGCGTCGGCATGAGCCTGCTGGCCCGCGCCCGCTTCCCCCGCTGGTACTGGCTGACGTTCAACTTCGGCACCCTGTTCGGCGTGGCCTTCTGCACCTGGCTGCAGTTCCAGTCCCTATACCGGATCAACGCGCTGTGCCTGTGGTGCTCGCTGGCCTGGGTCGCCACGATCACCATGTTCTGGTACGTCACCTCCTTCAACGTCCGCAACGGCTTCCTGCCGGCCCCGCGCCCGCTGAAGTCCTTCTTCGGCGAGTTCACCTGGGTGCTGCCGGTCCTGCACGTCGGCATCATCGGCATGCTGGTGCTGACCCGCTGGTGGGACTTCTGGACCAGCTGACAGCAGGGCCCCGCTGACCGCCGGGACCGGAATGTCAGTGCGGTGTTCTAGGGTTTCACCGTGGAACCCGACCTCTTCACCGCCGCAGCGGAAGAACGCCAGGAGAAGGACCCGGCGGCCAGTCCCCTGGCGGTGCGGATGCGCCCGCGCACGCTCGACGAGGTCGTGGGCCAGCAGCATCTGCTGAAGCCCGGCTCGCCCCTGCGCCGGCTGGTGGGCGAGGGCGACGGCGGGCCCGCCGGACCCTCCTCGGTGATCCTCTGGGGCCCGCCCGGCACCGGCAAGACGACCCTCGCGTACGTCGTCTCCAAGGCCACGGACAAGCGGTTCGTGGAGCTGTCCGCGATCACCGCGGGCGTCAAGGAGGTCCGCGCGGTCATCGACGGCGCCCGCCGCGCCACCGGCGGCTTCGGCAAGGAGACCGTCCTCTTCCTGGACGAGATCCACCGCTTCAGCAAGGCCCAGCAGGACTCCCTCCTCCCGGCCGTCGAGAACCGCTGGGTGACCCTGATCGCGGCCACCACGGAGAACCCGTACTTCTCGGTGATCTCCCCGCTGCTCTCCCGCTCCCTCCTGCTCACCCTCGAACCGCTCACCGACGACGACATCCGGGGCCTGCTGAGACGGGCGCTGAGCGACGAGCGCGGCCTGAGGGGCGCCGTCGGCCTACCCGAGGACACCGAGGACCACCTGCTGCGGATCGCCGGCGGCGACGCCCGCCGGGCCCTGACCGCCCTGGAGGCCGCCGCCGGGTCCGCCCTGGACCAGGGCGAGGCCGAGATCAGCCTCCGGACGCTGGAGCAGACCGTCGACCGGGCCGCGGTGAAGTACGACCGCGACGGCGACCAGCACTACGACGTCGCCAGCGCGCTCATCAAGTCCATCCGCGGCTCCGACGTCGACGCGGCCCTGCACTACCTGGCCCGCATGATCGAGGCGGGCGAGGACCCCCGGTTCATCGCCCGCCGCCTGATGATCTCCGCCAGCGAGGACATCGGCCTGGCCGACCCGAACGCCCTGCCGACCGCGGTCGCCGCCGCCCAGGCCGTCGCCATGATCGGTTTCCCGGAGGCCGCGCTCACCCTCAGCCACGCGACCATTGCCCTGGCCCTCGCCCCCAAGTCCAACTCCGCGACCACCGCGATCGGCGCCGCGATGCAGGACGTGCGCAAGGGCCTGGCCGGCCCGGTCCCGCCCCACCTGCGCGACGGCCACTACAAGGGCGCCGCCAAGCTCGGCCACGCGCAGGGGTATGTGTACCCGCACGACCTGGCCGAGGGCATCGCCGAACAGCAGTACGCCCCGGACGCCCTCAAGGACCGCGAGTACTACACGCCGACCCGGCACGGCGCCGAGGCCCGGTATGCCGACGCGGTCGAATGGACCCGCAAGCACCTCGGTCGCAAGCGCACCTGAGCACCCTGTAGAATGCTCCGAAGTGCTGAGTCCCGTGCTGTCAGAGCGGGACAACCAGCCGGAGACCCGGTCCTCACGGACTGACTCCAGGAGCGTCGCGCACCGTCGAACGGTGTCGCGGGCAGCCCACCACCACCCGAGGTTCCGGGAACGGTCGGTGGGCCACTCGCGTGCTGCACGTATGTGCCCAGACCAGGGAAGCGGCTGCCCGGAAGGTCCCTCGCGGACCCGACGGGTTTTCCCGGCTGCGGATGCGACCTCTCTCCACCTGACAAGCCGGAAATCACGAAAAGAGACAGAGACAGTGGCGAACCAGTCCCGCCCCAAGGTCAAGAAGTCGCGTGCCCTCGGTATCGCGCTGACCCCGAAGGCCGTCAAGTACTTCGAGGCCCGCCCCTACCCGCCGGGTGAGCACGGCCGCGGCCGCAAGCAGAACTCGGACTACAAGGTCCGTCTGCTCGAGAAGCAGCGTCTGCGCGCGCAGTACGACGTGTCCGAGCGCCAGCTCGTCCGCGCCTACGAGCGTGCCTCCAAGGTCCAGGGCAAGACCGGTGAGGCCCTGATCATCGAGCTCGAGCGCCGTCTCGACGCGCTGGTCCTGCGTTCGGGCATCGCCCGCACGATCTACCAGGCCCGCCAGATGGTCGTCCACGGCCACATCCAGGTCAACGGCCAGAAGGTCGACAAGCCGTCCTTCCGTGTCCGTCCGGACGACGTCGTGCAGGTCCGCGACCGCTCCAAGGACAAGACGCTCTTCCAGATCGCCCGCGAGGGTGGCTTCGCCCCCGACGGTGAGACCCCGCGCTACCTGCAGGTGAACCTCCGCGCCCTGGCCTTCCGCCTGGACCGCGAGCCGAACCGCAAGGAGATCCCGGTGATCTGCGACGAGCAGCTCGTCGTCGAGTACTACGCCCGCTGATCCCAGCCCCGGCGCAGCACCTCAGCCCGCCGTCTCCCCGCCCTTCCGGGTGGGCGAGGCGGCGGGTTCGCGTTTCACGGCCTCCCCGGGGCCCTGCGGCACCCGCCCGCGCGGAGCCGGCAGAGCCCCCAACGGCCGCACGCCGCCCTGCCTCAGCGCCCGGGCCACGGCCCCCTGCCGGTCCAGCCGCGCCCCCTCGCGGACGCACTCCTCGTACCGCGTGTCACCGAGCGCCTGCCGCGCGGTCGCCTCGCACTGCTCGTGCGGGGCGTTGTAGTACGCCGAACCGAACAGCGGCAGCCCCACCGACGGCCACAGCCGGCCCGCCGCGCCCTGCAGCACCGCGGCCTCGGCCGGGTCGCCCTCGGTCGCCGTCACCAACGCCAGCAGCTCGATCGCCAGCACCGAGCCCAGCAGGTCGTGGAAGACGTGCGCGTTGCCCAGGCAGTCCGCGAGCAGCTTCCGCGCCCGCTCCAGTTCGCCGTTCCGCCAGGCCGCGTACGCCAGCACATAGAGCGCGTACGAACGCGCCCAGCGCTCCCCGTGGTCCTCGCAGACCCGGCGCACGTCCTCGCACAGCCGCACCGCGTCCGGCAGGTCCCCCTGGAAGGCCCGGGTCATCGCCAGCTCCACCTGACCCATCAGGACGTTGCTGTTGAGTTCGCCGATCTCCTGATAACGCTCCAGCGCCGACCGCAGCAGGATTTCCGCGCGGGCCATGTCATCCGTGACCAGGGCCAGACAGCCGGTGCGGTGCTCCGCGTACGCCACCGCCGTCGCATCGGCCGACCGCTCCGCCTGCTCACGGCACTCGCGCAGCGCCTTCAGCGCGGGCACGGTGTCGCCCTGCAGGATCGCCACATAGCCCAGCACCCACAGCGCCTTCAGCCGGGACCGCTCGTACTCCGACTCCCGCTCCAGGCTGCCCTCCAGCCAGCGCCGCCCCTCCGCCAGCCGGCCGCAGCCGACCCAGCAGAACCACAGCGCCCCCGCCAGATACTGGCCGAGGTGCGCCTCCTCCGGCTCGGTCAGGCAGAACCCCAGCGCGGCCCGCAGATTCGGCAGCTCCGCCTCGACCCGGGCGGCCACCTCCCGCTGCCGGGGCGAGAACCAGTCCAGCTCGCACCAGGTCGCCAGGCCCAGGTACCAGTCGCGGTGCCGTCTGCGCAGCCGGCCCGCGTCCCCGGTCGCCTCCAGCCAGTCGGCGCCATAGGCCCGCACGGTGTCCAGCATCCGGTAGCGGGGGCCCGTCGGGGTCTGCTCATGGGAGACGACCGACTGGGCGAGCAGCTCCGACAGCACGTCCAGGACGTCCTCGGCGGGCAGCCCGTCCCCGCCGCACACGTACTCGGCCGCCTCCAGGTCGAAGGACTGCGCGAACACCGAGAGCCGGGCCCACAGCAGCCGCTCGGCCGGCGTGCACAGCTCGTGGCTCCAGCCGATCGCCGTGCGCAGCGTCTGGTGCCGGGGGAGCGCGTCCCGGCCGCCGCCGGTCAGCAGCCGGAACCGGTCGTCGAGACGCTGGAGCAGCTGCCCCGGGGTAAGGGCCCGCAGCCGCCCCGCCGCCAGCTCCAGCGCCAGCGGCAGCCCCTCCAGACGACGGCACAGCTCCCGCACCTCGGGGCCGTCGGCCACCTGGACCCCCTGGCCCAGGGCCCGGTCCGTGAACAGCTCCACCGCCTCGTCCTCCGTCAGCGGCGCCAGCGGGAACAGCCGCTCGCCCGCCAGCCCCAGCGGACGCCGGCCCACGGCCAGTACCCGCAGCTGCGGCAGCTTGCGCAGCAGCTCCGCCGTCAGCTCGGCACAGGCCTCCACCAGATGCTCGAAACCGTCCAGCACCAGCAGGGCCCGGCGACCGGCCAGGTGCTCCAGCAGCATCTCCCGGGGCATACGGGCGGTGTGGTCGGTCATCCCCAGCGCCTCCACGACCGCGTACTCCGCGAACTGCGGATCGCGTACCGGTGCCAGCTCCACCCGGCCCCAGCCCAGGCCGCCGGCCGGGGCACCGGACGCCCGGTGTGCCGCCGCGCGCACGGCGAGCCGGGATTTCCCGACGCCGCCGACCCCGGTCACGGTCACCAGCCGGGACCGGTCGAGCGCCGTCGCCAGCTCGGCGAGCTCGGCCGAGCGCCCGACGAAAGCGGTGAGTTCGAGGGGCGGATCGCCGTCCGTCCGGGGGCCGCGGCTCTGAGGACCTCGCATGGGCACGGAGCGTACTGAAGTGTGTTCATTCCGTACAATCGCTTCACGCGACTCCGTCCCCGCTGCCCGGTAATCCGGTACGGAGCCTCGGCCCCGGCGCGATAGGCTCGGGGCACTGCTTTTTCATGGTTCCGATGTTCAGAGCACGTTTCAGGGAGCGGGTGCGCACAGTGTCCGGTGGAGAGGTGGCCGGGATCCTGGTGGCCGTCTTCTGGGCGATCCTGGTCTCCTTCCTCGCCGTCGCACTGGTGAGGCTGGCCCAGACGCTGAAGGCGACGACCAAACTCGTGGCGGACGTGACCGATCAGGCCGTCCCGCTGCTCGCCGACGCATCCACGGCGGTGCGCTCCGCGCAGACCCAGATCGACCGGGTCGACGCGATCGCCTCCGACGTCCAGGAGGTCACGTCGAACGCCTCCGCGCTGTCGACCACCGTCGCCTCCACCTTCGGCGGCCCGCTGGTCAAGGTCGCGGCCTTCGGCTACGGCGTGCGCCGGGCGCTGGGCGGCCGCAAGGAGGACGAGCCCGTCAAGTCGCCCCGGCGTACGGTGATCGTGGGCCGCACGGTCCCTGCCGCACGACGCAAGCGAAACCCCCGCGGGAAGAGGGACTGAGACCGAGCGATGTTCCGCCGTACGTTCTGGTTCAGCACGGGTGTCGCCGCCGGTGTGTGGGCCACCACCAAGGTCAACCGCAAGCTGAGGCAACTGACCCCGGAGAGCCTGGCCGCCACCGCGGCGAACAAGGCCCTGGAGACCGGTCAGCGGCTGAAGGACCGCGCGGTCGGCTTCGCGCTCGACGTCCGCGACAACATGGCGCAGCGGGAGGCCGAGCTGGGGGAGGCGCTGGGTATCGACGCGGACCCCGAACTCCCCGCACCCCGGCGGTACACCGCCATCGAGAACCGCAGCAACCCGAAGTACATCGAGAACACGACGTACTGGAACGACCGGAATGAGGACCACTGATGGAGTCGGCTGAGATCCGCCGCCGCTGGCTGAGCTTCTTCGAGGAGCGCGGGCACACCGTCGTCCCTTCGGCGTCGCTCATCGCGGACGACCCGACTCTGCTCCTCGTCCCCGCCGGCATGGTGCCCTTCAAGCCCTACTTCCTGGGTGAGGTCAAGCCGCCCTTCTCGCGTGCCACCAGCGTGCAGAAGTGCGTGCGCACGCCCGACATCGAAGAGGTCGGCAAGACCACGCGCCACGGCACGTTCTTCCAGATGTGCGGCAACTTCTCCTTCGGCGACTACTTCAAGGAAGGCGCCATCAAGCTCGCCTGGGAGCTGCTCACCAGCCCCCAGGACAAGGGCGGTTACGGTCTCGACCCCGAGCGCCTGTGGATCACCGTCTACAAGGACGACGACGAGGCCGAGCGCATCTGGCACGAGGTCGTCGGCGTGCCCAGGGAGCGCATCCAGCGCCTGGGCATGAAGGACAACTACTGGTCCATGGGCGTCCCCGGCCCCTGCGGCCCCTGCTCCGAGATCAACTACGACCGCGGCCCCGAGTTCGGCGTCGAGGGCGGCCCCGCCGTCAACGACGAGCGGTACGTGGAGATCTGGAACCTCGTCTTCATGCAGTACGAGCGGGGCGAGGGCACCGGCAAGGACAACTTCGAGATCCTCGGGGACCTGCCGAGCAAGAACATCGACACGGGCCTCGGCCTGGAGCGGCTCGCCATGATTCTGCAGGGCGTGCAGAACATGTACGAGATCGACACCTCCATGGCCGTCATCGGCAAGGCCACCGAGCTGACCGGTGTCGCCTACGGCGACGCGCACGACTCGGACGTCTCCCTGCGCGTGGTCACCGACCACATGCGTACGGCCACGATGCTGATCGGCGACGGCGTGACCCCCGGCAACGAGGGCCGCGGTTACGTCCTGCGCCGCATCATGCGCCGCGCCATCCGCAACATGCGCCTGCTCGGTGCAACCGGCCCGGTCGTCAGGGACCTGATCGACGTCGTCATCCGCATGATGGGGCAGCAGTACCCCGAGCTGGTCACCGACCGCGAGCGGATCGAGAAGGTCGCCCTCGCCGAGGAGAACGCCTTCCTCAAGACGCTCAAGGCCGGCACCAACATCCTCGACACCGCCGTGACCGAGACCAAGCAGTCCGGCGGCACGGTCCTCTCCGGCGACAAGGCCTTCCTGCTCCACGACACCTGGGGCTTCCCGATCGACCTCACCCTCGAGATGGCCGCCGAGCAGGGCCTGTCCGTGGACGAGGAGGGCTTCCGCCGCCTGATGAAGGAGCAGCGGGAGCGCGCCAAGGCCGACGCCCAGGCCAAGAAGACCGGCCACGCCGACATGGGCGCCTACCGGGAGATCGCCGACTCCGCCGGTGCCACCGACTTCATCGGCTACACCGAAACCGAGGGCGAGACCACGATCGTCGGCATCCTCGTCGACGGCGTCTCCTCGCCGGCCGCCATCGAGGGTGACGAGGTCGAGGTCGTCCTCGACCGCACTCCCTTCTACGCCGAGGGCGGCGGCCAGATCGGCGACACCGGCCGGATCAAGGTCGACTCCGGTGCCGTCATCGAGGTCCGCGACTGCCAGAAGCCGGTCCCGGGCGTGTACGTCCACAAGGGCATCGTCCAGGTCGGCGAGGTGACGGTCGGGGCCAAGGCCCACGCCTCGATCGACGCCCGCCGCCGCACCGCCATCGCCCGCGCCCACTCGGCCACGCACCTGACCCACCAGGCCCTGCGCGACGCCCTCGGCCCGACGGCCGCCCAGGCCGGTTCCGAGAACCAGCCCGGCCGCTTCCGCTTCGACTTCGGCTCCCCGTCCGCCGTGCCGACGGTCGTGATGACCGACGTCGAGCAGAAGATCAACGAGGTGCTCGCCCGCGACCTCGACGTGCGCGCCGACGTCATGGGCATCGACGAGGCCAAGAAGCAGGGCGCCATCGCCGAGTTCGGCGAGAAGTACGGCGAGCGGGTCCGTGTCGTGACCATCGGCGACTTCTCCAAGGAGCTGTGCGGCGGCACGCACGTGCACAACACCGCCCAGCTGGGCCTGGTGAAGCTGCTCGGCGAGTCCTCCATCGGCTCGGGTGTGCGCCGGATCGAGGCCCTGGTCGGCGTGGACGCCTACAACTTCCTCGCCCGCGAGCACACGGTCGTCGCTCAGCTCCAGGAGCTGATCAAGGGCCGCCCGGAGGAGCTGCCGGAGAAGGTCTCCGCCATGCTCGGCAAGCTGAAGGACGCCGAGAAGGAGATCGAGAAGTTCCGCGCCGAGAAGGTGCTGCAGGCCGCCGCCGGTCTCGCCGGGTCCGCCAAGGACGTGCGTGGCGTGGCCGTGGTGACCGGCCGGGTCCCGGACGGCACCACGCCGGACGACCTGCGCAGGCTGGTCCTCGACGTGCGCGGCCGCATCCAGGGCGGCCGGGCCGCCGTGGTCGCCCTGTTCACGGTCAACAACGGCAAGCCGCTGACGGTCATCGCCACCAACGAGGCCGCCCGCGAGCGCGGCCTCAAGGCCGGCGACCTGGTCCGTACGGCCGCCAAGACGCTCGGCGGCGGCGGTGGCGGCAAGCCGGACGTCGCCCAGGGCGGCGGCCAGAACCCGGCCGCCGTCGGTGAGGCCGTCGAGGCCGTCGAACGTCTCGTCGCCGAGACCGCCAAGTAGAGAGCGGTCAGGGACATGCGCAGAGGACGTCGACTCGCGATCGACGTCGGGGACGCCAGGATCGGGGTCGCCTCGTGCGACCCCGACGGGATCCTCGCCACCCCGGTGGAGACCGTCCCCGGCCGGGACATCCCCGCCGCACACCGCCGGCTCGGTCAGCTGGTGGAGGAGTACGAACCGATCGAGGTCGTCGTCGGTCTCCCTCGCTCCCTCAAGGGGGGCGAGGGCCCGGCCGCGGTCAAGGTCCGCGCCTTCGCCCAGGAGCTGGCCAAGGGCATCGAACCGGTGCCGGTCCGCCTGGTCGACGAGCGGATGACGACCGTGACGGCGAGTCAGGGGCTGCGCGCCTCCGGGGTGAAGTCCAAGAAGGGCCGCTCGGTCATCGACCAGGCGGCCGCCGTCATCATCCTGCAGCAGGCCCTGGAATCCGAACGAGTGTCAGGCAAAGCACCCGGCGAGGGCGTCGAAGTGGTCATCTGATCGCGATACGGTAACGTTCCGCGCGATGCGCCGGTGTTTCGAACAGCCGGGGCACAAGAAGAGGCGGAACGGAAGCCGGCCCCCCAGCCGCGCGACCGTCGGCCTCGCGGCTCTAGGGGATCGATGACTGAGTATGGCCGGGGCCCAGGCTCCGAACCGTGGCATCCGGAGGACCCGTTGTACGGGGACGGCGGATGGGAAGGGCAGCAGGCGCACATCGGCCAGCAGTCTGCCTACGGCGGCCAGCCGCAGCAGCAATACCCGCAGCAGCCGCAGTACGGCGACTGGAGCCAGGACCAGCAGCCCGGGTACGGCGGAGAGCAGCAGCACCACTACTACGAGGGTCAGGCCCAGGGGCAGTCCGCGTACGACCAGCAGTTCGCCGGTCACACCCAGCAGCAGTTCCAGCAGGACGAGTGGGACGCGACCGGCGCCCACGGCCATGTGCCCTACGCCGCCGACCCCGGTGATCCGTACAACCAGCAGCCCGTGGCGTACGGCGGTGAGCAGCCGGATCTCTACGGCACCGAGGACGCCTATCCTCCGCCGGTGCCGCCCAGCCGCAGGCGCCCCGAGCCGGAACCGCAGCCGGAGCCCGCGGCCGAGGAGGAGCACGCCTTCTTCGCGGGAGGCGGCGACGGCGACGAGGAGGAGCACGAGCTCCAGAGCCGACGCGAGCGGCGCGGCAAGGGCCGCAAGCCCGTCAAGGGCAAAAAGGGACGCACCGGCTGCGCCTGCATGGTGGTCGTCCTGGTGTTCGGCGGCGGACTCGGTGGAGTCGGCTACTTCGGCTACAAGTTCTACCAAAATCGTTTCGGCGCGGCCCCGGACTACGCGGGCAGCGGGAACGGCGAGCAGGTCACGGTCACCATCGGCAAGGGCGCCGGCGGCTGGGAGATCGGTCAGAAGCTGAAGGAGGCGGGCGTCGTCGAGAGCGCGGCCGCGTTCGTCTCCGCGCTGCAGGCGAACCCCAAGGGCAAGTCGCTTCAGGACGGCGTCTACACGCTCGAGAAGCAGATGTCCGCCGCGAGCGCGGTGGAGCTGATGCTCAGCCCGAAGAGCCGCAGCAACCTGATCATCGCCGAGGGCCGGCGCAACACGGAGATCTACGCCCTGATCGACAAGCGCCTCGAAGTGGCGGCGGGCACCACCGCGCGCGTCGCGAAGAAGGAGTACAAGCACTTCGGCCTGCCCGCCTGGGCGCTGAACCGCACGAGCCTCAAGGACCCGCTGGAAGGCTTCCTCTATCCCTCCAGCTACGCGGTGGCCAAGGGCCAGAAGCCTGAAGCCGTCCTGAAGAGCATGGTGTCCCAGGCCACCGCCAAGTACCAGGAACTGGGCCTGGAGAAGAAGGCCAAGGTCCTCGGCCTCGACGGTCCCTGGCAGCTGCTCACCGTGGCGAGCCTGGTGCAGGCCGAGGGCACGAGCCACGACGACTTCCGCAAGATGGCCGAGGTCGTCTACAACCGCCTCGAACCCGACAACCCGCAGACCTACGGGCGGCTGGAGTTCGACTCCACGTACAACTACGTGAAGAACCAGAGCAAGCTCGATCTGAGCATCGCCGAGCTGCGCAGGTACGACAATCCCTACAACACGTACTTCTCCAAGGGGCTGCCGCCGGGCCCGATCGACAACCCCGGCGAAGAGGCGCTCCGCGGCGCGCTCGACCCGACGCACGACGGCTGGTACTACTTCATCTCCATGGACGGCAAGACCAGCAAGTTCACCAAGACGCTCGATGAGCACAACAAGCTGGTCGAGGAGTGGAACGCGTCGAGGAAAAAGAACTGATGACAGTGACCCGCCGAGCCGCCGTGCTCGGTTCGCCCATCGCCCACTCCCTCTCCCCGGTGCTGCACCGGGCCGCGTACGGCGAACTCGGGCTCACCGACTGGTCGTACGACCGCTTCGAGGTCGACGAGGCCGGGCTGCCCGCATTCCTCGACAAGCTCGGGCCGGAGTGGGCGGGGCTGTCGCTGACCATGCCGCTCAAGCGGGCGGTCATCCCGCTGCTGGACGAGATCAGCGACACGGCCGCCTCCGTCGACGCGGTCAACACGGTCGTCCTCGCCGAGGACGGCCGCCGGCTCGGCGACAACACCGACATCCCGGGCATGATGGCCGCCCTGCGCGAGCACGGCATCGAGGAGGTCGACTCCGCCGCCATCCTCGGCGCCGGTGCCACCGCCTCCTCCGCGCTCGCCGCGCTGTCCCGGATCTGTACCGGGGAGGTCGTCGCCTACGTCCGAAGCGAGGCCCGCGCCGCCGAGATGCGCGAGTGGGGCCGGCGGCTGGAGGTGGACGTGCGGACGGCGGACTGGGCGGACGCGGCCGAGGCCCTGCGTGCCCCGCTGGTGGTCGCGACCACGCCGGCCGGGACGACCGACGCCCTCGCCGCCGCCGTACCCGAACGCCCCGCCACCCTCTTCGACGTGCTCTACGACCCCTGGCCCACCGAGCTGGCGGCCCGCTGGTCCATGTTCGGCGGTGCCGTGGTCAGCGGCCTCGACCTGCTGGTCCACCAGGCCGTCCTCCAGGTCGAGCAGATCACCGGCCGCTCCCCGGCCCCGCTGGAGGCCATGCGCCACGCCGGGGAGAAGGCGCTCGCCGCCCGCTGAACCGCCGCCGTCGCGTCCGCCTGCTGGACCGGCGGCCGGACACCGGCACCGGACGTGGGAGGATCGGAGGTGGCGTACCGGGGTCGCGCACCCGGTGACGCCGTCGCCGTACGCGAGGACGTGCGTACGCAGGGCAGTACCGGGCGCGAACACTGAGGAGCACCGTTGAGCAGGCTGCGTTGGCTGACCGCGGGGGAGTCCCACGGTCCGGCACTGGTCGCAACGCTGGAGGGCCTTCCCGCCGGCGTGCCGATCACCACGGAGATGGTGGCGGACCACCTGGCACGGCGGCGGCTCGGTTATGGCCGCGGTGCGCGTATGAAGTTCGAGCGCGACGAGGTCACCTTCCTCGGCGGCGTGCGGCACGGACTCACGCTCGGTTCCCCGGTCGCCGTCATGGTGGGCAACACCGAGTGGCCCAAGTGGGAGCAGGTCATGGCGGCCGACCCGGTCGACCCCGAGATCCTCGCCGGACTCGCCCGCAACGCGCCGCTGACCCGCCCCCGGCCCGGCCACGCCGACCTGGCGGGCATGCAGAAGTACGGCTTCGACGAGGCCCGCCCGATCCTGGAGCGTGCCTCCGCGCGCGAGACCGCGGCCCGTGTGGCCCTCGGCGCCGTCGCCCGCTCCTACCTGAAGGAGGCGGCCGGCATCGAGATCGTCTCCCACGTCGTGGAACTGGCCTCCGCCAAGGCCCCCTACGGCGTCTACCCGACCCCTGCCGACGTGGAGAAGCTGGACGCGGACCCGGTGCGCTGCCTGGACGCGGACGCCTCGAAGGCGATGGTCGCGGAGATCGACCAGGCCCACAAGGACGGCGACACGCTCGGTGGCGTCGTGGAGGTGCTGGCCTACGGCGTTCCGGTCGGCCTGGGCTCGCACGTGCACTGGGACCGCCGCCTGGACGCCCGTCTGGCCGCCGCCCTGATGGGCATCCAGGCCATCAAGGGCGTGGAGGTCGGCGACGGCTTCGAGCTGGCCCGGGTGCCGGGCTCGAAGGCGCATGACGAGATCCTGACCGGCCCCGAGGGCATCAAGCGGGCCTCCGGCCGCTCCGGCGGTACCGAGGGCGGCCTGACCACGGGCGAGCTGCTGCGCGTCCGCGCCGCGATGAAGCCGATCGCGACCGTACCGCGCGCCCTGAAGACGGTGGACGTCTCCACCGGCGAGGAGACCCAGGCCCACCACCAGCGCTCGGACGTCTGCGCGGTGCCGGCCGCCGGGATCGTCGCCGAGGCCATGGTCGCGCTCGTCCTGGCGGACGCGGTCGCGGAGAAGTTCGGCGGCGACTCCGTCCCCGAGACCCGCCGCAACGTGCGGTCCTACCTCGACAACCTGCGGATCCGGTGAGCGCTGTGCCCGCCGTCGTACTGGTCGGCCCGATGGGCGTCGGCAAGTCCACCGTCGGCCGGCTGCTGGCCGAGCGGCTCGGCGTCGGCTACCGGGACACCGACGAGGACATCGTCGCCGCCGAGGGCCGCACCATCGCCGACATCTTCGTGGACGAGGGCGAGCCCGTCTTCCGCGCGATCGAGAAGCGCGCGGTGCGCACCGCGCTGACCGAGCACGAGGGCGTCCTCGCGCTCGGCGGCGGCGCGATCCTCGACCCGGACACGCGCGCGCTGCTCGCCGGACACCGGGTGCTCTACCTCTCCATGGACGTCGAGGAGGCCGTCCGGCGCACCGGCCTCAACGTGGCTCGCCCGCTGCTCGCGGTCAATCCGCGCAAGCAGTGGCGCGAGCTGATGGAGGCCCGGCGGCACCTGTACGAGGAGGTCGCCCGCGCCGTCGTGCCGACCGACGGCCGTACCCCCGAAGAGGTCACCCAAGCTGCGCTGGACGTACTGGAGTTGAGGGAAGCATGAGCGAGGCAGTCACCCGGATCCAGGTCGCCGGCACCGCGGGCACCGACCCGTACGAGGTGCTGGTCGGCCGGCAGCTCCTGGGCGAGCTGGGCGGGTTGATCGGGCCGAAGGCCAAGCGCGTCGCGGTGATCCATCCGGAGGGCCTCGCCGAGACCGGGGACGCGTTGCGCGCCGATCTGGCCGAGCAGGGCTACGAGGCCGTCGCGATCCAGGTGCCGAACGCGGAGGAGGCCAAGACCGCCGAGGTCGCCGCCTACTGCTGGAAGGCGCTCGGGCAGTCCGGTTTCACCCGCACCGACGTCATCGTCGGTGTCGGCGGCGGCGCCACCACGGACGTGGCCGGTTTCGTGGCCGCGACCTGGCTGCGCGGGGTGCGCTGGGTCGCCGTCCCGACCACCGTGCTCGCCATGGTGGACGCGGCGGTCGGCGGCAAGACCGGCATCAACACCGCCGAGGGCAAGAACCTGGTGGGCGCCTTCCACCCGCCGGCCGGTGTCCTGTGCGACCTGGCCGCGCTGGACTCCCTCCCGGTCAACGACTACGTCTCCGGGCTCGCCGAGGTCATCAAGGCCGGCTTCATCGCCGATCCGGTGATCCTGGACCTCATCGAGTCCGACCCCGAGGCGGCCCGGACCCCGTCGGGTCCGCACACGGCCGAGCTGATCGAGCGGTCGATCCGGGTGAAGGCCGAGGTCGTCTCCTCGGACCTGAAGGAGTCCGGCCGGCGGGAGATCCTCAACTACGGCCACACGCTGGGCCATGCCATCGAGAAGAACGAGCGCTACAAGTGGCGGCACGGTGCCGCCGTCGCGGTCGGCATGCACTTCGCCGCCGAACTGGGCCGTCTGGCGGGCCGGTTGGACGACGCGACGGCGGACCGGCACAGGACGGTCCTCGAGTCCGTCGGCCTGCCCCTGCACTACCGCTACGACCAATGGCCCAAGCTGCTGGAGACGATGAAGGTCGACAAGAAGTCCCGCGGTGACCTGCTGCGCTTCATCGTCCTCGACGGCCTGGCCAAGCCGACCGTCCTGGAAGGCCCCGACCCGGCCGTCCTGCTCGCCGCCTACGGAGAAGTGGGCCAGTAGATCCCGCGTCGCTCCCCATGTCCGGTTCCCGGCCGTCCAACGTGCCGTGCGGACCGGGCACTTCCGGCCGCCCCCGGCCGTTTCACCAAACGACGGCCGGGGACGGTACCGTTCGGTAGGGAGCGCGCAGGCCCGAAGGGCTGAGCAGGATCGGGCTGTCGACACCGACTCGGGCGCCCCGGAGGCGAACGAGTCAAGACGACGAGACGGAGTGGCAACGGATGCAGCACGCAGTGGGGTCGCCGCTGCCGCCGCCCCACCGGCCGGGGCAGGGACCGCACGCCGGCTGGGCGCCGGCCGGGCACCACCCGGGCCCGCACCCGGGAGTCTCCCAGGGACCCGCCCCCGTTCCCCAGCCACCCCCGGCGCCGGGCTTCCCGGTCCCGCCCGCTGTCATGCCGCCGGCACCCCCGCAGCCTCCGGCCGCACAGCATGCCCCCGCCCAGCCGGCCCCGGATACCACCGGCCATGTACCGCTGCCACCCGGCGGCCCCGTCGGAGTCCCCACGGCGCCGCCCGCCGCGGTCACGGTCCCCGACCCGACGGCCACCACGCTGGCGGTCCTGCTGATCGGCCCGGCGGGTGCGGGCAAGACGAGCGTCGCCAAGTACTGGGCGAACCGACGGCGCGTGCCCACGGCCCACATCAGCCTGGACGACGTCCGTGAATGGGTCCGCTCGGGCTTCGCGGACCCCCAGTCCGGCTGGAACGACAACTCCGAGGCCCAGTACCGCCTCGCCCGCCGCACCTGCGGCTTCGCCGCCCGGAACTTCCTGGCCAACGGCATCTCCTGCATCCTGGACGACGCCGTCTTCCCGGACCGCCCGGTCGTGGGCCTCGGGGGCTGGAAGCGCCACGTGGGCCCCGGTCTGCTTCCGGTCGTCCTGCTCCCGGGCCTGGACATCGTCCTGGAGCGCAACGCCGAGCGCACCGGCAACCGCCGCCTCACCGACGAGGAGGTGGCGCGTATCCACGGCCGTATGGCCGGCTGGTACGGCTCGGGCCTCCCGATCATCGACAACTCCCAGCTGGACGTTCCCGCGACGGCGCAGGTCCTGGACGAGGTCCTGGCCAGGGCCATCGCGAGCCCGCCGAGCTGGTAGCGAAGCGGAGCAACGGGCGGAGCGGAGCACACGGGCCCCAGCACCCCCACCAACCCCACTCGGCCCCCACCAACCGGCACAATTCGCCCAAAACTCCTACGCTCGTCTCATGTCAGAGGTGTACGCGAACCGCCGATCCCGGCTGAGGGAACACTTCAACGCGGCCGGTACTGCGGCAGCGCTCGTCACCCGCCCCGCCAATGTGCGCTACCTCGCCGCCGCGGCCCCGCAGGGCTCCGTCCTGCTCCTGGGCAAGCACGAGGACCTGCTCGTCTGCACCGGGCCGCCCGAAGACCGTCCGTACGAAGGGCGGCCGGACGAGCACCTGCGCTTGCACCTGTCCGCACCCGACGGCGACCCCGCGGTCGCCGCGGCCGGCCTCGCCGCGGCACAGGGTGCCGATGCCCTGGCCGTGGAAGAGCACCATGTCACCGTGGCCCGGCACCGGGCCCTCACCTCGGTCGCCCCCGGGCTCCGCCTCGCCGACCTCGGCGCGGCGGTCGAGCAGCTCAGGGTCGTCAAGGACGAGGAGGAGATCTCCTGCCTGCGCATCGGTGCGGAGATCGCCGACCAGGCCCTCGGCGAGCTGCTGGAGTCCATCCTGGTCGGCCGCACCGAACGGCACCTCGCGCTGGAGCTGGAGCGGCGCCTGGTCGACCACGGCGCCGACGGGCCGGCCTTCCCCACCTCCGTGGCCACCGGGCCGCACTCCGGCCGCCGTGGCCACCGCCCCACCGACCGGCGCGTGGAGGAGGGCGACTTCCTCTCCGTGTGCCTCGGCGCCACCTACCGCGGCTACCGCTGCGAGATCGGCCGCACCTTCGTCATCGGCACCTCGCCCGCCGACTGGCAGATCGAGCTGTACGACCTCGTCTTCGCCGCCCAGCGGGCCGGCCGCGAGTCCCTGGCGCCCGGCGCCGCATACCGGGACGTGGACCGCGCGGCACGCCAGGTACTGGACTCCGCGGGCTATGCGGAGGCCCTCCCACCGCTGACCGGACACGGTGTCGGACTCGAAATCGACGAGGACCCGCAGCTGGCCCCCGCAGCCATGGGTAAACTGGACGCTTGCGTGCCGGTCACCGTCGAACCGGGGGTCCACCTCCCGGGCCGGGGCGGTGTCCGGATCGATGACACGCTCGTCGTGCGCCCCGAGGCGGACGGCGGACCCGAGCTACTCACCATCACGACCAAGGAGCTGCTCGCGCTGTAGGAGTGCGTGCCCCGGGGTCGTCCACGTCAGTCCAGGAGATTCCGCAACCGTGGCTTCCACGAACGACCTCAAGAACGGCCTGGTGCTCAAGCTCGAAGGCGGCCAGCTCTGGTCCGTCGTCGAGTTCCAGCACGTCAAGCCCGGCAAGGGCCCGGCCTTCGTGCGCACCAAGCTCAAGAACGTGCTCTCCGGCAAGGTCGTCGACAAGACCTTCAACGCCGGTGTCAAGGTCGAGACGGCCACTGTCGACAAGCGCGACATGCAGTTCTCGTACATGGACGGCGAGTACTTCGTCTTCATGGACATGGAGACCTACGACCAGCTGATGGTCGACCGCAAGGCCGTCGGCGACGCCGCCAACTTCCTCATCGAGGGCTTCACGGCCACCGTCGCGCAGCACGAGGGCGAGGTGCTCTTCGTCGAGCTGCCGGCCGCCGTCGAGCTGACCGTCCAGGAGACCGAGCCGGGCGTCCAGGGTGACCGCTCCACCGGTGGCACCAAGCCCGCCACCCTGGAGACCGGCCACCAGATCCAGGTCCCGCTCTTCATCACCACCGGTGAGAAGATCAAGGTCGACACCCGCACGAGCGACTACCTCGGCCGGGTGAACAGCTAACCGTGGCTGCCCGCAACACGGCCCGCAAGCGCGCCTTCCAGATCCTCTTCGAGGGCGACCAGCGCGGAGCCGACGTCCTGACGGTCCTCGCGGACTGGATCCGGCTCTCCCGGTCCGACACCCGCCAGCCGCCGGTCAGCGAGTACACGATGCAGCTGGTCGAGGGCTACGCGGAGCACGCGAGGCGCATCGACGAGCTGATCGCGCAGTACGCGGTGGGCTGGACGCTCGACCGGATGCCGGTCGTCGACCGCAACATCCTGCGGCTGGGCGCCTACGAGCTGATCTGGGTCGACGAGACCCCGGACGCCGTCGTCCTGGACGAGATGGTGCAGCTGGCGAAGGAGTTCTCGACTGATGAGTCGCCGTCGTTCGTGAACGGTCTTCTCGGCCGCCTGAAGGAACTCAAGCCGACGCTGCGCCGCGAGGCGTGAGCCGGTAAGACCATACGCCGGAGGGTCCGCAGCGCGCGTGCTGCGGGCCCTCCGGCGTTCTCACGGCGCCACCGGGGGAAGTCCCCGGAACAGTGCTGAAAACACCGCCGGGGTGGCCGGAACTGTCCAGTTCCGGCCACCCCGGCGGCACGTTTCTGCTGAGTCGTGAAGCGGTTTACGCGTCTTCGTGCGTGGCCACCGCGCGGCGCGCGTCCGCGTCCAGGACGCCCCAGCTGATCAGCTGCTCGGTGAGGACCGAGGGGGACTGGTCGTAGATGACGGCGAGTGTGCGCAGGTCGTCCTGGCGGATCGACAGCACCTTGCCGTTGTAGTCACCACGCTGGGACTGGATCGTCGCCGCGTAGCGCTGGAGAGGGCCCGCCTTCTCGGCCGGCACCGTGGCCAGCCGCTCCAGGTCCAGGACCAGCTTCGGCGGCGGCTCGGCGGCGCCGCCCGGCGTGGTGCCCGGCAGCAGCTCCTGCACGGGAACGCCATAGAAATCGGCCAGCTCGGCAAGGCGCTGCACGGTCACGGCGCGGTCACCGCGCTCATACGAACCGACCACCACGGCCTTCCAGCGCCCCTGGGACTTCTCCTCGACACCGTGGAGGGAAAGGCCCTGCTGGGTGCGGATGGCCCGGAGCTTGGCCCCGAGCTGTTTGGCGTATTCGCTGGACATATGGCTCCCCGGACACTGTGTCGACGCGGCCGGCTGTTTTCCCGCCGCGCGGCTGGTAACTCACTGTGAGGTTACGCAGCGTGACTCTGGTGCGTCAAGCCGAATGGTCCACACCGACTCTTCCGTGCTAGCGGTCGCGGATTAGGCCAAGGGGGTGATCGTGGGGCTGTCGGCGACCTGCTACCGTGGATGGCGCAAATCCGACGTCCTTTAAGGTCCGTCCCGTGAGGCGGAGAAGGAGGTCCGTTTCATATGGACACGCACGCACATGCGCATGCGACCGATGCGCGGCCCGTACTCGAGGGCCCCGACATCGCGCGGGTGCTCACCCGAATCGCCCACGAGATCGTCGAGCGCGCCAAGGGCGCCGACGACGTGGTGCTCCTCGGCATTCCGACCAGGGGTGTCTTCCTCGCTCAGCGGCTCGCCGCCAAGCTGGAGCAGATCACCGACCGCACGGTCCCGGTCGGCTCGCTCGACATCACCATGTACCGCGACGACCTGCGCATGCACCCGCCGCGTGCGCTGGCCCGCACCGAGATCCCCGGTGACGGCATCGACGGCAAGCTGGTCGTCCTCGTCGACGACGTGCTCTTCTCCGGCCGCACCATCCGCGCCGCCCTCGACGCCCTGAACGACATCGGGCGCCCGCGCGCGGTGCAGCTCGCGGTCCTGGTCGACCGCGGCCACCGGGAACTGCCCATCCGTGCCGACTACGTCGGCAAGAACCTCCCCACGTCGCTGCGGGAGACGGTCAAGGTCCAGCTCGCCGAGGAGGACGGTCGGGACACCGTGCTGCTCGGCGCGAAGCCGGCCGGCCAGTAGCAAGCCAGGCGCACGGCCGTTTCGGTGTGCCCGCACACGCGCCGGTTTGCCCGAATCCTCCCGAATGAACTGCCTTACGGAGCCTGACAGATGCAGCGTCATCTCATCTCGGCCGCCGACCTCACCCGCGACGACGCCGTCCTGATCCTCGACACCGCCGAGGAGATGGCCCGGGTCGCCGACCGGCCGATCAAGAAACTGCCGACCCTGCGCGGCCGCACGATCGTCAACCTCTTCTTCGAGGACTCCACCCGCACCCGGATCTCCTTCGAGGCCGCCGAGAAGCGGCTGTCCGCGGACGTCATCAACTTCTCCGCCAAGGGCTCCAGCGTGTCCAAGGGCGAGTCCCTGAAGGACACCGCCCAGACCCTGGAGGCGATGGGCGTGGACGCCGTCGTCATCCGGCACGGTGCCTCCGGAGCCCCGTACCGCCTGGCCAACTCCGGCTGGATCGACGCGGCCGTCATCAACGCCGGCGACGGCACCCACCAGCACCCCACCCAGGCCCTGCTGGACGCCTTCACCCTGCGCCGCCGGCTGATCGGCAGGGACGCCGGCCTCGGTCAGGACCTGTCCGGCAAGCGCGTCACCATCGTCGGCGACATCCTGCACAGCCGGGTCGCCCGCTCCAACGTCGACCTGCTGCACACCCTCGGCGCCGAGGTCACCCTCGTCGCCCCGCCCACCCTGGTGCCGGTCGGCGTCGAGACCTGGCCCTGCGAGGTGTCGTACGACCTCGACAGCACCCTGCCCAAGTGCGACGCCGTGATGATGCTGCGGGTCCAGCGCGAGCGGATGAACGCCGCGTTCTTCCCGACCGAGCGCGAGTACTCGCGGCGCTACGGCCTCGACGGCGACCGCATGGCGAAGATGCCCGAGCACGCCATCGTGATGCACCCCGGCCCGATGGTCCGCGGCATGGAGATCACCGCCGAGGTCGCCGACTCGGAGCGCTGCACCGTCGTCGAACAGGTCGCCAACGGCGTCTCCATCCGGATGGCCGTCCTCTACCTGCTGCTGGGCGGCAACGAACCCGCCGTCACCCACGCCCGCCCGCCCGTCTCCCACCACCACCCTTCCGACGAGCGCTCCGCGCACACCTCTTTCGCCGAGGAGAAGTAAGACCCATGAGCAAGATCCTGATCCGTGGTGCGAAGGTGCTCGGCGGCGAGCCGCAGGACGTGCTGATCGACGGCGAGACCGTCGAGGCCGTGGGCACCGGGCTGTCCGCCGAGGGCGCCGAGGTCGTGGACGCCGGCGGCAAGGTGCTGCTGCCGGGTCTGGTCGACCTGCACACCCACCTGCGCGAGCCGGGCCGCGAGGACTCCGAGACGGTGCTCACCGGTACCCGGGCGGCGGCGAGCGGCGGTTACACGGCCGTCTTCGCCATGGCCAACACCTTCCCGGTCGCCGACACCGCAGGCGTCGTCGAGCAGGTCTACCGGCTCGGCCAGGAGCACGGCTACTGCGATGTGCAGCCCATCGGCGCCGTCACCGTCGGCCTGGAGGGCAAGAAGCTCGCCGAGCTGGGCGCCATGCACGAGTCCGCCGCCGGCGTCACCGTCTTCTCCGACGACGGCAAGTGCGTGGACGACGCCGTGATCATGCGCCGGGCGCTGGAGTACGTGAAGGCCTTCGGCGGTGTCGTCGCCCAGCACGCGCAGGAGCCGCGGCTGACCGAGGGCGCCCAGATGAACGAGGGCGTCGTCTCCGCCGAGCTGGGCCTGGGCGGCTGGCCGGCCGTCGCCGAGGAGTCGGTCATCGCCCGGGACGTCCTGCTCGCCGAACACGTCGGCTCCCGGGTGCACATCTGCCACCTCTCGACCGCGGGCTCGGTGGAGATCGTCCGCTGGGCCAAGTCCCGCGGCATCCAGGTCACCGCCGAGGTCACCCCGCACCACCTCCTCCTCACCGACGAGCTGGTGCGCACGTACAACCCCGTGTACAAGGTCAACCCGCCGCTGCGCACCGAGCGCGACGTGCTGGCCCTGCGCGAGGCGCTCGCCGACGGCACGATCGACATCGTCGCCACCGACCACGCCCCGCACCCGCACGAGGACAAGGACTGCGAGTGGGCCGCGGCCGCCATGGGCATGGTCGGCCTGGAGACCGCGCTGTCGGTGGTCCAGGAGACCATGGTCGACACGGGCCTGCTGGACTGGGCCGGCGTCGCCGACCGTATGTCCTTCAAGCCCGCGCGGATCGGACAGGCCACCGGACACGGCCGTCCCGTCTCGGCTGGTGAGCCCGCCAACCTCACCCTCGTCGACACGGAATACCGTGGCCAGGTGGACCCCGCGGGCTTCGCCTCGCGCAGCCGCAACACCCCGTACCAGGGGCGTGAGCTGCCGGGCCGTGTGACACACACGTGGCTGCGGGGCAAGGCCACGCTCGTCGACGGGAAGCTCACGTGACACCTGTAATCCTGCTGGCCGAGGCCAGGAAGTCGGCCGAGGTCACCGACTGGGGGGCCCGCATCGGCTGGCTCGTCGGGCTCGCCCTCTTCGTCGCGCTCGTCTACTGGCTGATGCGCGAGGGCTGGAAGTGGCGCGGCACGCTGCAGAGTGATCTGCCCGCGCTGCCCAGCGCGCCGGAGGAGACGGGCCCGGCGAGACTGAGCATGAGCGGCCGCTACCACGGCTCCACCACCGCCGGGCAGTGGCTGGACCGCATCGTGGCCCACGGTCTGGGCACCCGCAGCCGGGTCGAGCTGACCCTGACGGACCTGGGCCTGGAGGTCGAACGCCCCGGCGCCACCGACTTCTTCGTCCCCACCGCCGCGCTGCGCGAGGCCCGGCTCGACAAGGGCATCGCCGGCAAGGTGCTCACCGAGGGCGGACTGCTGGTGGTGACCTGGGCGCACGGCGACAAACTGATCGACTCCGGCTTCCGCTCCGACCACGCGGCCGAGCACACCGAATGGGTCGACACCCTGAATCAGATGATCAACGACACGGAAGGCGCGCGATGACGACCTCCACCAGGGGAGCTGCCAAGGTTCCCGCCGTACTCGTCCTGGAGGACGGCCGCAGCTTCCGCGGCCGCGCCTACGGGGCCGTGGGGGAGACCTTCGGCGAGGCCGTGTTCTCCACCGGCATGACCGGTTACCAGGAGACCCTCACCGACCCGTCGTACGACCGCCAGATCGTCGTCGCGACCGCCCCGCAGATCGGCAACACGGGCTGGAACGACGAGGACGACGAGTCGGGGCGCATCTGGGTCTCCGGCTACGTCGTGCGCGACCCCGCGCGCGTGCCGTCCAACTGGCGCTCAAGGCGCTCCCTGGACGACGAGCTGGTCGCACAGGGCGTCGTCGGCATCAGCGGCATCGACACCCGCGCCCTCACCCGCCACCTGCGTGAGCGCGGCTCGATGCGCGCCGGCATCTTCTCCGGCGAGGCGATCGCCCCCGAGTCCGAGCTTCTCGCGCGCGTGCAGGCCCAGCCGCACATGAAGGGCGCGAGCCTCTACGAGGAGGTCGCGACGAAGGAGGCGTACGTCGTCCCGGCGGTCGGCGAGAAGCGCTTCACCGTCGCCGCCATCGACCTCGGCATCAAGGGCATGACCCCGCACCGCATGGCCGAGCGCGGCATCGAGGTGCACGTGCTCCCGGCGACGGCTTCCGCCGAGGACGTCTACGCGGTCGACCCGGACGGAGTCTTCTTCTCCAACGGACCCGGTGACCCGGCGACCGCCGACGGCCCGGTCGCGCTGATGTCCGCCGTCCTGGAGCGCAAGACGCCCCTGTTCGGCATCTGCTTCGGCAACCAGATCCTCGGCCGCGCGCTCGGCTTCGGCACCTACAAGCTGAAGTACGGCCACCGGGGCATCAACCAGCCGGTCCAGGACCGTACGACCGGCAAGGTCGAGGTCACCGCGCACAACCACGGCTTCGCCGTGGACGCGCCGCTCGACAAGGTCAGCGAGACCGAGTTCGGCCGCGCCGAGGTCTCGCACGTCTGCCTGAACGACAACGTCGTGGAGGGGCTCCAGCTGCTCGACCAGCCGGCCTTCTCCGTCCAGTACCACCCCGAAGCGGCAGCGGGCCCGCACGACGCCGCCTACCTGTTCGACCGCTTCGTATCCCTGATGGAGGGCCAGCGTGCCTAAGCGCACCGATATCCAGTCCGTCCTGGTCATCGGCTCCGGCCCGATCGTCATCGGCCAGGCCGCCGAGTTCGACTACTCCGGCACCCAGGCGTGCCGCGTGCTCAAGGCCGAGGGCCTGCGTGTGGTCCTCGTCAACTCCAACCCGGCGACGATCATGACCGACCCGGAGATCGCCGACGCCACCTACGTCGAGCCGATCACCCCCGAGTTCGTCGAGAAGATCATCGCCAGGGAGCGCCCCGACGCCCTGCTGCCCACCCTGGGCGGCCAGACGGCCCTGAACACCGCCATCTCGCTGCACGAGAACGGTGTCCTGGACAAGTACGGCGTCGAGCTGATCGGCGCCAAGCCCGAGGCCATCCACAAGGGCGAGGACCGTGAGCGGTTCAAGGAGGTCGTGGAGGAGGTCCGTCGCAAGATCGGGCACGGCGAGTCCGCCCGCTCCGTCATCTGCCACTCCATGGACGACGTCCTCAAGGGCGTGGAGACCCTCGGCGGCTACCCGGTCGTCGTCCGCCCGTCCTTCACCATGGGCGGCGCCGGCTCCGGCTTCGCGCACGACGAGGAGGAGCTGCGCCGCATCGCCGGCCAGGGCCTCACGCTCTCCCCGACCACCGAGGTGCTCCTGGAGGAGTCCATCCTCGGCTGGAAGGAGTACGAGCTGGAGCTGATGCGCGACAAGCACGACAACGTCGTGGTCGTCTGCTCCATCGAGAACTTCGACCCGATGGGCGTGCACACCGGTGACTCGATCACCGTCGCCCCGGCGATGACGCTGACCGACCGCGAGTACCAGATCCTGCGTGACGTCGGCATCGCCGTGATCCGTGAGGTCGGCGTCGACACCGGCGGCTGCAACATCCAGTTCGCGGTGAACCCCGAGGACGGCCGTGTGATCGTCATCGAGATGAACCCGCGCGTGTCGCGCTCGTCGGCCCTGGCCTCCAAGGCGACCGGCTTCCCGATCGCCAAGATCGCCGCGAAGCTCGCCGTCGGCTACACCCTGGACGAGATCCCGAACGACATCACGCAGGAGACCCCGGCCTCCTTCGAGCCCACGCTCGACTACGTGGTCGTCAAGGCCCCGCGCTTCGCCTTCGAGAAGTTCCCGCAGGCCGACTCCACCCTCACCACCACCATGAAGTCGGTCGGCGAGGCCATGGCCATCGGCCGCAACTTCCCCGAGGCCTTCCAGAAGGCGCTGCGCTCGCTGGAGAAGAAGGGCAGCCAGTTCACCTTCGTCGGCGCGCCCGGCGACAAGGACGCTCTGCTGCGCGAGGCCGTACGGCCCACCGACGGCCGGATCAACACGGTCATGCAGGCCATCCGCGCGGGCGCCACGCCCGAGGAGGTCTTCGAGTACACGAAGATCGACCCCTGGTTCGTCGACCAGCTGTTCCTGATCAAGGAGATCGCGGACGAGCTGGCCGAGGCGCCCGAGCTGACCGGCGAACTGCTCGCCGAGGCCAAGCGGCACGGCTTCTCCGACCAGCAGATCGCCGAGATCCGCGGGCTGCGCGAGGACGTCGTCCGCGAGGTCCGGCACGCCCTCGGCATCCGCCCGGTCTACAAGACGGTCGACACCTGCGCCGCCGAGTTCGCCGCGAAGACGCCGTACTTCTACTCCTCCTACGACGAGGAGACGGAGGTGGCTTCCCGTGAGAAGCCCGCGGTGATCATCCTGGGCTCCGGCCCCAACCGCATCGGCCAGGGCATCGAGTTCGACTACTCCTGCGTCCACGCCTCCTTCGCGCTGTCCGACGCCGGGTACGAGACCGTGATGGTCAACTGCAACCCGGAGACCGTGTCCACGGACTACGACACCTCCGACCGCCTGTACTTCGAGCCGCTGACGCTCGAGGACGTGCTGGAGATCGTCCACGCGGAGTCCCTCGCCGGCCCGATCGCCGGTGTGATCGTCCAGCTGGGCGGCCAGACCCCGCTCGGCCTGTCGCAGGCGCTGAAGGACAACGGCGTGCCGGTCGTCGGCACGTCCCCCGAGGCGATCCACGCCGCCGAGGACCGCGGTGCCTTCGGCCGCGTCCTCGCGGAGGCGGGCCTCCCGGCCCCGAAGCACGGCACGGCCACCACCTTCGAGGGGGCCAAGGCCATCGCGGACGAGATCGGCTACCCGGTCCTGGTCCGGCCGTCGTACGTCCTCGGCGGGCGTGGCATGGAGATCGTCTACGACGAGACCCGCCTCGCCTCCTACATCGCCGAGTCGACCGAGATCAGCCCCTCCCGGCCGGTCCTGGTCGACCGCTTCCTGGACGACGCCATCGAGATCGACGTCGACGCGCTCTACGACGGCGAGGAGCTGTACCTCGGCGGTGTCATGGAGCACATCGAGGAGGCCGGCATCCACTCCGGCGACTCGGCGTGCGCCCTGCCCCCGATCACCCTCGGCGGCTTCGACATCAAGCGGCTGCGCGCCTCCACCGAGGCCATCGCCAAGGGCGTCGGCGTGCGCGGCCTGATCAACATCCAGTTCGCGATGGCCGGCGACATCCTCTACGTCCTGGAGGCCAACCCGCGTGCCTCCCGTACGGTCCCCTTCACCTCGAAGGCGACGGCGGTGCCGCTCGCGAAGGCCGCCGCGCGCATCTCGCTGGGCGCGACCATCGCCGAACTCCGGGCGGAGGGCCTGCTTCCGGCGAACGGCGACGGCGGCGAGCTGCCGCTGGACGCGCCGATCTCCGTGAAGGAGGCCGTCATGCCGTGGTCGCGCTTCCGCGACATCCACGGCCGCGGCGTCGACACCGTCCTCGGCCCGGAGATGCGCTCCACGGGTGAGGTCATGGGCATCGACTCCGTCTTCGGCACGGCGTACGCCAAGTCGCAGGCGGGTGCCTACGGCCCGCTGCCCACCAAGGGCCGCGCGTTCATCTCGGTCGCCAACCGCGACAAGCGGTCGATGATCTTCCCGGCGCGCGAGCTGGTCGCCCACGGCTTCGAACTGCTCGCCACCTCGGGCACGGCCGAGGTCCTCAAGCGCAACGGCATCAACGCCACCGTCGTGCGCAAGCAGTCCGAGGGCACCGGCCCGAACGGCGAGCGGACCATCGTCCAGCTCATCCACGACGGCGAGGTCGACCTCATCGTCAACACCCCGTACGGCACCGGCGGCCGCCTCGACGGCTACGACATCCGTACGGCGGCCGTGGCGCGGTCCGTGCCCTGTCTGACGACCGTCCAGGCACTCGCCGCGGCGGTCCAGGGCATCGACGCCCTCAACCACGGCGACGTGGGCGTCCGCTCGCTCCAGGAACACGCGGAACACCTGACCGCGGCCCGCGACTAGCAGCCCTGAGGGGGACACCGGAAACGGTGTCCCCCTCTTCATGAGGACACACAGACATGTACAAGCTCTTCTTCCGTCTGGTTTTCACCCGGATGGACCCCGAGAAGGCCCACTACCTGGCCTTCCGCTGGATCCGCCTCGCCGTCCGCGTCCCCGTGCTGCGCACCTTCGTCGCGGCCGCGCTCGCGCCCCGCCACAAGGAGCTGCGCACCGAGGCCTTCGGGCTGCGCATGCACGGCCCCTTCGGGCTCGCCGCGGGTTTCGACAAGAACGCCGTCGCCATCGACGGGATGTCGATGCTGGGCTTCGACCACGTCGAGATCGGCACGGTGACGGGGGAGCCGCAGCCGGGCAACCCCAGGAAGCGGCTGTTCCGGCTCGTCGCGGACCGCGCGCTGATCAACCGGATGGGCTTCAACAACGACGGCTCACTGGCCGTGGCGGCCCGCCTCGCGACCCGCGAGCCGGTCTTCAAGACCGTCGTGGGCGTCAACATCGGCAAGACCAAGGTCGTCCCGGAGGCGGAGGCCGTCGGCGACTACGTGAAGTCGGCCGAGCGCCTCGCCCCGTACGCCGACTACCTGGTCGTCAACGTCTCCTCGCCGAACACGCCCGGCCTGCGCAACCTCCAGGCCACGGAGGCGCTGCGCCCGCTGCTGAGCGCCGTGCGCGAGGCCGCCGACCGTACGGTCGCCCATCGGCGCGTCCCGCTCCTGGTGAAGATCGCCCCCGACCTCGCGAACGAGGACATCGACGCCGTCGCCGACCTGGCCGTGGAACTGGGCCTGGACGGCATCATCGCCACCAACACCACCATCGCGCGCGAGGGCCTCGGCCTCAGGTCCGCCCAGTCGCTGGTGAAGGAGACCGGCGGCCTGTCCGGAGCGCCCCTCAAGGAGCGGTCCCTGGAGGTCCTGCGCCGCCTGTACGCGCGCGTGGGCGACCGGATCACCCTGGTGGGCGTCGGGGGCATCGAGACCGCCGAGGACGCCTGGCAGCGCATCCTGGCCGGTGCCACGCTGGTGCAGGGGTACAGCGCCTTCGTGTACGAGGGCCCTTTCTGGTGCCGCGCGATCCACAAGGGCCTCGCCGCGCGCCTGCGCACCAGCCCGTACGCCACCCTCGCCGACGCGGTCGGCGCCGACGTGAGGAAGACCGCATGACTGTTCCGGAGCCCTTCGGCGCCCGGCTGCGCCGAGCCATGGACGAGCGCGGCCCGCTCTGCGTCGGCATCGACCCGCACGCCTCGCTGCTCGCCGAGTGGGGCCTGAACGACGACATCGCCGGCCTGGAGCGGTTCAGCCGCACGGTCGTCGAGGCGGTGGCCGACCGGGTCGCCGTCATGAAGCCGCAGAGCGCCTTCTTCGAGCGGTTCGGTTCGCGCGGCATCGCCGTCCTGGAGAAGTCGGTCCAGGAGGCGCGGGCGGCCGGCACGCTCGTCGTGATGGACGCCAAGCGTGGCGACATCGGCTCGACCATGGCGGGGTACGCCGAGGCCTACCTGCACCAGGACGCCCCGCTGTTCTCCGACGCCCTCACCGTCTCGCCCTATCTCGGTTACGGCTCGCTCAGCCCGGCCGTCGTACTGGCCCGGGAGAGCGGGGCCGGGCTGTTCGTGCTGGCCCTGACCTCGAACCCGGAGGGACCCGAGGTCCAGCACGCCGTCCGCGCGGACGGCCGGGGCGTGGGCGCGACCATGCTGGCCCACCTGGCATCCGAGAACGCGGGGGAGGAGCCGCTGGGGTCCTTCGGGGCGGTCGTCGGCGCCACGGTGGGCGACCTGTCGTCGTACGACCTCGACATCAACGGCCCGCTCCTCGCGCCCGGCGTCGGCGCGCAGGGGGCGACGGCGGCCGACCTGCCCAAGGTCTTCGGGTCGGCGGTGCGCAACGTCGTGCCGAACGTCAGCCGGGGTGTGCTGCGTCACGGTCCGGACATCGAGGCGCTGCGGACGGCCACCGAGCGCTTCGCGGAGGAGATCCGGACCGCCCTCGGCGGCGCCTGAGTCCTCCGATGAGTGCCCGGCGGAGCGACACCGGGGCGACTTGAGTGTGAATACATCCTCAAATCGTGGGCAGTATGTCTGAAATGTCCGGCCTGACGGAGGCTGACCAGGACTTTTCCGCTGTTCTCGCTGACTCTGGCGGACTTGCCCGCTAGTCTCCGAGCAGAGTGAACGGGCGAAGCGTGTTGCTCGTAGCTCCCCAGGTGTGGGGCGACTAGGTTCCTCACCGGTCCGTATCCGACAGTTCGACATCCGAGGTGACGTAGGCGTGGCTCTTCCGCCCCTTACCCCTGAACAGCGCGCAGCCGCGCTCGAAAAGGCCGCCGCGGCTCGCCGGGAGCGGGCCGAGGTCAAGAATCGACTCAAGCACTCCGGCGCCTCCCTGCACGAGGTCATCAAGCAGGGCCAGGAAAACGACGTCATCGGCAAGATGAAGGTCTCCGCGCTGCTCGAGTCCCTGCCGGGCGTGGGCAAGGTCCGCGCCAAGCAGATCATGGAGCGTCTGGGAATCTCCGAGAGCCGCCGAGTGCGGGGTCTCGGTTCCAACCAGATCGCCTCTCTGGAGCGTGAGTTCGGCAGCACCGGCTCCTGAGTCCGGTTCCCGCCGGACCGGGAGTCCCGGGCACTGCGGGATTGCTGGAATAATCGCTGCATGGCAGTAACACTCCGGGGGACGACCCCCGAGCCCCCGGACGCACGTCCGCGGCTGACCGTGCTCTCCGGCCCCTCGGGGGTCGGCAAGAGCACGGTCGTCGCCCATATGCGCAAGGAACACCCCGAGGTCTGGCTCTCGGTGTCGGCGACCACTCGCAAGCCGCGCCCCGGCGAGCAGCACGGAGTCCACTACTTCTTCGTCACCGACGACGAGATGGACAAGCTGATCGCCAACGGTGAGCTGCTGGAGTGGGCCGAGTTCGCCGGCAACCGCTACGGCACGCCCCGCGCGGCCGTGCTGGAGCGGCTGGAGAACGGCGAGCCCGTCCTGCTGGAGATCGACCTCCAGGGGGCCCGGCAGGTCCGCGAGTCCATGTCCGACGCCCAGCTGGTGTTCCTGGCTCCGCCCTCCTGGGAGGAGCTGGTGCGCAGGCTCACCGGGCGGGGCACCGAGCCGCCCGAGGTCATCGAGCGCCGCCTGGAGGCCGCCAGGACCGAGCTGGCGGCCGAGCCGGAGTTCGACGAGACCCTGGTCAACACCTCCGTCGAGGACGTGGCCCGTGAGCTGCTAGCCTTGATGGACGTCCTGTGATCGAGCCCGCCGTGCACTGAACGGTGCCGACCGGTCACACCGACTGCATCTTTCCCACCCATCGGAAGGTAGAGCGTGTCCTCTTCCATCACCGCGCCCGAGGGCATCATCAACCCGCCGATCGACGAGCTTCTCGAGGCCACCGACTCGAAGTACAGCCTCGTGATCTACGCGGCCAAGCGTGCCCGCCAGATCAACGCGTACTACTCGCAGCTCGGCGAGGGCCTCCTCGAGTACGTCGGTCCGCTCGTCGACACGCACGTGCACGAGAAGCCGCTCTCGATCGCCCTGCGGGAGATCAACGCCGGTCTGCTGACCTCCGAGGCCATCGAGGGCCCGGCGCAGTAGTACTTTCAGATCGCAGTTGCTTTGTCCACAGGCCCGGCAGTCACGCTGCCGGGCCTGTGGTGTGTGATGGTCTCGTACGTAGCCTCGTACGTTGTCGAGCCGGAGAGAGATGGCGAGAGATGGCGGACAAGCCGAGGGTTGTTCTGGGGGTCAGCGGCGGGATCGCCGCCTACAAGGCCTGCGAGCTGCTGAGAAGGTTCACGGAGTCGGGCCACGACGTGCGCGTGGTGCCCACCTCCTCCGCACTGCACTTCGTCGGCGCCGCGACCTGGTCCGCCCTGTCCGGCAACCCCGTCTCCACCGAGGTCTGGGACGACGTCCACGAGGTCCCGCACGTCCGCATCGGCCAGCACGCCGACCTGGTCGTCGTGGCCCCGGCGACGGCCGACATGCTCGCCAAGGCCGCCCACGGCCTCGCCGACGACCTGCTGACCAACACGCTCCTCACCGCCCGCTGTCCGGTCGTCTTCGCGCCCGCCATGCACACCGAGATGTGGGAGCACCCCGCCACCCAGGAGAACGTGGCCACGCTGCGCCGCCGCGGCGCCGTCGTCATCGAGCCCGCCGTCGGACGGCTCACCGGTGTCGACACCGGCAAGGGCCGGCTGCCCGACCCGGCCGAGATCTTCGAGATCTGCCGCCGGGTGCTGGCCCGGGGCGTCGCGGAGCCCGACCTCCAGGGACGCCATGTCGTCGTCTCGGCAGGCGGCACACGCGAGCCCCTCGATCCGGTCCGCTTCCTCGGCAACCGCTCCTCCGGCAAGCAGGGCTACGCCCTGGCCCGCACCGCCGCCGTCCGTGGCGCCCGCGTGACGCTGATCGCGGCCGACACCGCACTGCCCGACCCGGCCGGCGTCGACGTGGTGCGGGCCGGCACGGCCGTCCAGCTGCGCGAGGCCGTCCTGAAGGCCGCGGCCGACGCAGACGCGGTGGTCATGGCCGCCGCCGTCGCCGACTTCCGCCCGGCGTCCTATGCGGCCGGGAAGATCAAGAAGAAGGACGGCCAGGACCCCGACCCGATCGTCCTGGTGCGGAATCCGGACATCCTCGCGGAGATCTCGGCCGACCGCGCCCGCCCCGGCCAGGTGATCGTCGGCTTCGCCGCCGAGACCGACGACGTCCTGGCCAACGGCCGCACCAAGCTCGCCCGCAAGGGCTGCGACCTGCTCGTGGTCAACGAGGTGGGGGAGCGCAAGACCTTCGGCTCCGAGGAGAACGAGGCGGTCGTGCTGGGCGCCGACGGCAGCGAGACCCCTGTCCCGCACGGGCCGAAGGAGGCCCTCGCGGACACCGTCTGGGACCTCGTGGCCGCCCGTCTGGGCTGACCCGCTGGGCCGTCCGGGCCCGACCCGGTTCCGCCGTCCGGCCCGATTTGTTTCAGCCGTTCGACGTCTCTTCTCCCCCGGGCAATGTCGCGTGGCGCCCCTGGCCAAGGCCACTCGGCATTGTGCAGAATGCCCGTGCCGCAGGTCACAGCGCTCCCGAGAGGCGAGACGGTGGCCCATCGGCCGAGTGCGACCGATAAACTGTTCACGGTCGACGCCAGGCGCAGCCCCGTGTCGTCCGCAAATGATCAGCCAGCAGCCGCTGCAACCCCAGGGAGCGTTGTGTCCCGTCGCCTGTTCACCTCGGAGTCCGTGACCGAGGGTCACCCCGACAAGATCGCTGACCAGATCAGCGACACCATTCTCGACGCGCTTCTGCGCGAGGACCCGACCTCCCGGGTCGCCGTCGAGACGCTGATCACCACCGGCCTGGTGCACGTGGCCGGCGAGGTGACGACGAAGGCCTACGCGGACATCGCCACCCTCGTCCGCAGCAAGATCCTCGAGATCGGCTACGACTCCTCCAAGAAGGGCTTCGACGGCGCCTCCTGCGGCGTGTCGGTGTCCATCGGCGCGCAGTCCCCCGACATCGCGCAGGGCGTCGACACGGCCTACGAGACCCGGGTCGAGGGCGACGAGGACGAGCTGGACCGGCAGGGCGCGGGCGACCAGGGCCTGATGTTCGGCTACGCCTCCGACGAGACGCCGACCCTCATGCCGCTGCCGATCTTCCTGGCGCACCGCCTGTCCAAGCGCCTCTCCGAGGTCCGCAAGAACGGCACCATCCCCTACCTGCGCCCGGACGGCAAGACGCAGGTCACCATCGAATACGACGGCGACAAGGCCGTCCGCCTCGACACGGTGGTCGTCTCCTCCCAGCACGCCTCCGACATCGACCTGGAGTCCCTGCTGGCCCCCGACATCCGCGAGTTCGTCGTCGAGCCCGAGCTGAAGGCGCTCCTGGACGAGGGCATCAAGCTGGACACCGAGGGCTACCGCCTGCTGGTCAACCCGACCGGCCGCTTCGAGATCGGCGGCCCGATGGGCGACGCCGGCCTGACCGGCCGCAAGATCATCATCGACACCTACGGCGGCATGGCCCGGCACGGCGGCGGCGCCTTCTCGGGCAAGGACCCGTCCAAGGTGGACCGCTCGGCCGCCTACGCGATGCGCTGGGTCGCCAAGAACGTCGTGGCGGCCGGCCTGGCCTCCCGCTGCGAGGTCCAGGTCGCCTACGCCATCGGCAAGGCCGAGCCGGTCGGCCTGTTCGTGGAGACCTTCGGCACCGCCAAGATCGACCCCGAGAAGATCGAGAAGGCGATCGACCAGGTCTTCGACCTGCGCCCGGCCGCCATCATCCGCGACCTCGACCTGCTCCGCCCGATCTACGCCCAGACGGCGGCGTACGGCCACTTCGGCCGCGAGCTGCCCGACTTCACCTGGGAGCGCACCGACCGCGTCGACGTCCTGCGCGCGGCCGCGGGCCTGTAGGCGCCGCACTTCTTCTCGCCGGGGCCCGGCTTCCCTTCGGGAGCCGGGCTTCGGCGTGCGCGGCCCGCCTCGGCGAGTCCGCCGGCCGGCCGCTGCCCGGCGGACGCGGGCCGGTGTTGTCAGTGGCGTGCGGTAGAAATGCAAGCGTGAGCAGCGAGAACGGAGTGGGGGACGGCGGGGCGGAAGGCGCGCCGCCGGAGCAGCTCGCGCTCATCCGGGAGAGTGTGCGCAAGGCGAAGGCGCCGCGTGCCAAGCCGCGGACCTGGCGGGGGGCCGCGCTCGCCGAGGACCTGCCCGTCGCCCGGGTACTGGTCGACAAGGGTGTGCTGCACCTCGACCGGTACTTCGACTATGCGGTGCCCGCGGAGCTGGACGAGCAGGCGCAGCCCGGAGTGCGGGTACGGGTGCGGTTCGGGGCGGGGCGCGGCCGGGTGCGCGACGGGCGCCGGGAGGGCGGCGGTCTCATCGACGGCTTCCTGATCGAGCGGCGGTCCGAGTCCGACTACTCCGGACCGCTGGCCGCACTGGCCCAGGTCGTCTCGCCGGAGCCCGTGCTGAGCGAGGAGCTGCTCGGGCTCGCACGGGCCGTCGCCGACCGGTATGCGGGCAGCCTCGCCGACGTCCTCCAGCTCGCCGTGCCCCCGCGCAACGCGCGTGCCGAGCAGCGGCCGTCCCCCACGCCGCTGCCGCCACCGCGGGCGCCCGACACCGGGTCCTGGACGCGGTACGAGCACGGGGGCGCCTTCCTCGACGCGCTCGCCACCGGGGCGGCCCCCCGGGCCGTGTGGAACGCCCTGCCCGGCCCGCTGTGGAGCGAGGAACTCGCCCGGGCCGTCGCCGCCACCCTCGCCTCGGGACGCGGCGCCCTCGTCGTCGTACCCGACGGGCGGGCCGCCGCGCGGGTCGACGACGCGCTCACCGCGCTGCTCGGGGAGGGCCGGCACGCGCTGCTCACCGCCGACGCCGGACCCGAGAAGCGGTACGGGCAGTGGCTCGCCGTGCGGCGGGGGTCCGTACGGGCCGTCGTCGGGACGCGTGCGGCCATGTTCGCTCCCGTGCGGGACCTGGGGCTCGTCGCCATCTGGGACGACGGCGACGACAGCCACAGCGAGCAGCACGCCCCGCAGCCGCACGCGCGGGACGTACTGCTGCTGCGCGCCGCGCTGGACAGGTGCGCCTTCCTGCTGGGCGGGTTCGGCTGCACCGTGGAGGCGGCCCAGCTGGTCGAGAGCGGCTGGGCCCGGCCGCTGGTCCCCGGGCGGGAGCAGGTGCGGCGGGCCGCGCCCCTGGTGCGGACCGTCGGGGACGAGGACCTCGCGCGCGACGAGGCCGCCCGCGCCGCCCGGCTGCCCACGCTCGCCTGGCAGGTGGCCCGCGAGGGGCTGCGGCACGGACCGGTACTGGTGCAGGTGCCCCGGCGCGGCTACGCGCCCCGTATGGCCTGCGCCCAGTGCCGGGCACCCGCGCGGTGCCGGCACTGTTCCGGGCCGCTCGAAGGGCAGGACGGGGGTGTCCTGAGGTGCGGCTGGTGCGGGCGCGAGGAGAGCGCCTGGCACTGCCCGGAGTGCGGCGGCTTCCGGCTCCGCGCCCAGGTCGTGGGCGCGCGGCGGACCGCCGAGGAGCTGGGGCGGGCCTTTCCCGCCGTACCGGTGCGCACCTCGGGGCGGGAACACGTGCTGGACACCGTGCCGGGCACGCCCGCGCTGGTCGTGAGCACCCCGGGGGCCGAACCGGTCGCCGAGGGCGGCTACGCGGCGGCCCTGCTGCTGGACGGCTGGGCCATGCTCGTACGGCCCGACCTGCGGGCCGGTGAGGACGCACTGCGCCGGTGGATCGCGGCGGGAGCACTCGTACGGCCGCAGGAGCAAGGGGGGACGGTGGCCGTCGTGGCCGAGCCGACTCTGCGGCCCGTGCAGGCGCTCGTGCGGTGGGACCCCGTCGGGCACGCGGTGCGGGAGCTGTCCGAGCGGGCCGAGCTGGGCTTCCCGCCGGTCTCGCGGATGGCAGCCGTGTCCGGCACCCCCGCGGCCGTCGCCGAGTTCCTCGCGGCGGTCGAACTGCCGTCGGACGCCGAGGTGTTGGGGCCGGTGCCGGTGCCGCCCACGCTGCCCGGCCGGCCGCGCAGGCCCGGTGCGGCGCCGCCGGGGGAGCACTGGGAGCGGGCACTCGTACGCGTACCGCCGGGCAGCGGGGCCGCGTTGGCCGCCGCACTGAAGACCGCGCAGGCCGCTCGCATGGCGCGGGGGAGCGAGGAGGCGGTGCGGGTGCGCATCGATCCGCCGGACATCGGCTGACGGGGACTTTCCGTGCCGGGGGTGCGTGGTGATGCGAGTGCGTTGTGGTGCCGGGCGTGGTCCGACGGGGCGCTCCGCCGGTGTCGCCGGGTGTCCGTTCCGCCGGTGCCGGTGGGTGTCCCTTCCGCCGGCGTGACCAGGTGCGCGCTCCGTCGGCGTGACCAGGCGTCGTCACCCTGCCGTGGCACGGGACGTTCTGCCCTCCCGGAGGGCTCCGGCGAGCCTCCCGGAAGGGCGGGGTCAGGAGCCGTCAGCCGTTGCGCGGACCCGGGAAGGCCGTCGGCCGGGCGTCGTCGCGCAGGGCGGGGCTGCCCGCGGTCGGCTGGGTGGGCATGGAGCGGGCCGCGGGGACCGTCGGCACCGTGGGCAGGCCGGTGTTCACGTTGATCGTGCGGCCACCCGACGGCTCCGCCGTCAGCTCCGGCTCGGCGGCCGTCTGGGCCGCGGCACGGCGGGCGCCGTAACGGCGGTGCACCGCCTGCTTGGTGACTCCGAGCGCCGAGCCCACCGCGTCCCACGAGAAGCCGAGCGAACGGTCGAAGTCCACGGCGGCCGTGACCAGGGTTTCGACGCTGTCCCGGAGTTCCTGGGCGAGGCGCACCGTCGGGGCGGGGGCGCGTCCGTAGACGACGAAGCCCGTGGACGGGCCGGAGCGGCGCGGGCGGTAGACGTTGCCCAACTGGGCGGTGAGCGTGCGCAGCGCGTCCACCTGCCGGCGGACCCGCTCGATGTCCCGCACCAGCAAGTGCAGGCTGGCCCGGGCCTGGGCGTCGTGGATTGCGTGGTCGGCCATGAACAAGCCTCTCGAACCGGCGTTGAAAGGAATTGGGCCGCGAAGCGGCCCGATGTGGTCAACTCTTTCTTGACCAACGCGTTTGCGCTCCGCTGGTCACGGGCTGGGGGCGTACAGGCATATGCGTACGCCGCCGTCCGCCTCGCGCGCCGCCCGCCGGTGTGGAGCCGGGGCCGGGCCGGGGGCGGGACGAGGGGAGCGGACGGGGGAGGGATGGTGGGCCCGGGACGAATGAACCGACAGCGGTGTTGGCCGTCCGCGGCTTTCCGGTCGTGGTCATAGACTGGTGCGCTGCCCGTCCAACCCCCGCCCGAGAGGCCCGATCCCGCCCATGAAGCTTGTCTTCGCCGGTACCCCCGAGGTCGCCGTTCCCGCCCTGGACGCTCTGATCGCCTCCGGGCGGCACGAGGTGGCCGCCGTCGTCACGCGGCCCGACGCACCGGCCGGGCGCGGACGCAGGCTGGTCGCGTCACCCGTGGCCGAGCGGGCGGAGGAGGCCGGGATCGAGGTGCTGAAGCCGGTCAGGCCGCGGGACCCCGAGTTCCTGGAGCGGCTCAAGGAGATCGCGCCCGACTGCTGCCCCGTCGTCGCCTACGGCGCTCTGCTGCCCAGGGCGGCTCTCGACATCCCCGCCCACGGCTGGGTCAACCTGCACTTCTCCCTGCTGCCCGCCTGGCGCGGGGCCGCGCCGGTGCAGCACTCCATCATGGCGGGCGACGAGATCACCGGTGCCACCACCTTCCTCATCGAGGAGGGACTCGACTCCGGGCCCGTGTACGGCACCGTGACCGAGGAGATCCGGCCCACCGACACCAGCGGTGACCTGCTCACCCGGCTCGCCTTCGCCGGTGCCGGGCTGCTCGCCGCGACCATGGACGGCATCGAGGACGGCGCCCTGAAGGCCGTGCCGCAGCCGTCCGAGGGCATCACCCTCGCGCCGAAGATCACCGTCGAGGACGCCCAGGTGCACTGGCCGGCGCCCGCGCTGCGGGTCGACCGGGTCGTGCGCGGTTGCACTCCGGCGCCCGGCGCCTGGACCGTGTTCCGGGGGGAGCGGCTCAAGCTCATCCAGGTCGCGCCCGTGCCCGAGCGGACCGACCTCGCACCGGGACAGCTCGCGGTGGGCAAGAACAGCGTGCACGTGGGCACCGGCTCCTACGCCGTCGAGCTGGTCTGGGTGCAGGCCCAGGGCAAGAAGCCGATGCGCGCGGCCGACTGGGCGCGGGGCGTCCGTATCGCGGAGAGCGAGACACTCGGCGGCTGAGTCCGCGGCCCGGACAGTGCGACGCCCGCCCCCGTTCGGCGGGGCACCCGGACCCCGTACGGCGGGACCCCGTCCGGCCGGACACCCCGACCCCGTACGCCCGGACCCCGTACGGCCGGACACCCGGACCCCGCACGGCGGGACCCCGTACGGCGGGACCCCGAACGGCGGGGCGGCCGCACAACGGCCCGGTGTGGTGGACGAGCCCCGGTCGACCAGGGCCACGGACTGCCGACGTAGGCTGGAAACCGCAGCCCCTTCTTCACATCCGGAGCACCTTTTTCGTGAGCGAGCAGTCCCGGCGGCCCCGTAAGCCCGCCAAGCCCTACCGCCGTCCGCAGAAGGACCCCGTGCGCTTCCTCGCCTTCGAGGCCCTGCGCGCGGTCGACGAGCGGGACGCGTACGCCAACCTCGTGCTGCCCCCGTTGCTCAGGAAGGCGCGCGAGAAGGGCGACTTCGACGCGCGGGACGCCGCCCTCGCCACCGAGCTGGTGTACGGCACGCTGCGCCGGCAGGGGACGTACGACGCCGTCATCGCCGCCTGTGTCGACCGGCCGCTGCGTGAGGTCGACCCGCCGGTGCTCGATGTGCTGAGCCTGGGTGTGCACCAGCTGCTCGGGACGCGGATCCCCACGCATGCCGCCGTGTCCGCCTCCGTCGAACTGGCGCGGGTGGTGCTCGGGGACGGACGGGCCAAGTTCGTCAACGCCGTGCTGCGCAAGGTCGCGCAGGACGACCTCCGGGGATGGACCGAGAAGGTCGCGCCGCCCTATGACGACGACCCCGAGGAACACCTCGCCGTCGTGCACTCGCACCCCCGCTGGGTCGTCTCCGCGCTCTGGGACTCCCTCGGTGGCGGGCGCGCCGGTATGGAGGACCTGCTGGAGGCCGACAACGAGCGGCCCGAGGTGACGCTCGTCGCGCGGCCGGGCCGGGCCACCGCCGAGGAACTGCTGCGCGAGGAGTCCGCCGTCCCGGGGCGCTGGTCGCCGTACGCCGTGCGGCTCGCCGAGGGTGGAGAGCCGGGCGCGGTCGATGCCGTGCGCGAGGGGCGCGCCGGAGTGCAGGACGAGGGCAGCCAGCTGGTCGCCCTCGCGCTGGCGAACGCCCCGATCGACGGGCCCGACGAGAAGTGGCTCGACGGGTGCGCCGGGCCCGGCGGCAAGGCCGCGCTGCTGGCCGCCCTCGCCGCCGAGCGCGGGGCCGCGCTGCTCGCCTCGGAGAAGCAGCCGCACCGGGCCGGCCTGGTGGCCAGGGCACTGGCCGGGAACCCCGGGCCGTACCAGGTCATCGCGGCCGACGGGACCCGGCCGCCGTGGCGGTCCGGCGCCTTCGACCGCGTGCTGATGGACGTGCCGTGCACCGGGCTCGGCGCGCTGCGCCGGCGCCCCGAGGCCCGCTGGCGGCGGCGCCCCGAGGACCTGGACAACTTCGCCCCGCTCCAGCGTTCCCTGCTGCGCACCGCGCTCGACTCCGTGCGGGTGGGCGGGGTCGTCGGCTATGCCACCTGCTCGCCGCACCTCGCCGAGACCCGGGCGGTCGTCGCCGATGTGCTCAAGCAGCACCCGGACGCCGAGCTGATCGACGCCCGCCCGCTGCTGCCCGGCCTCCCCGCGCTCGGCGAGGGCCCGGACGTGCAGCTGTGGCCGCATCTGCACGGCACCGACGCGATGTACCTCGCGCTGATCCGCCGGACCGGCTGACCGCACCGCACCACCCGCTGAGCGTCGCAGGTGCGAGTCGGGTACGCCGGGTGTTGTCCACAGGCAGCCGCATACTGTCGTACAAGTGGAATGAACGGTCTCGCCTGTGGACCGGTGCGAACATCAGTGCCCCGGACATGGCAGGCTTGGGGCATGGCCGCGCAGATCAACCCCAGCATCCTGTCCGCCGACTTCGCCCGCCTCGCGGAGGAGGCCAAGGCGGTCCAAGGCGCCGACTGGCTCCATGTCGACGTGATGGACAACCATTTCGTCCCGAACCTCACCCTCGGCGTGCCGGTCGTGGAGTCCCTGGCCCGTGCGACGGACACCCCGCTGGACTGCCATCTGATGATCGAGGACCCCGACCGCTGGGCTCCCCGGTACGTGGAGGCGGGGGCCTCGTCCGTCACCTTCCATGTGGAGGCCGCGGCCGCCCCCGTGCGGCTCGCCCGGGAGATCCGCGCCAAGGGCGCCCGTGCCTCGATGGCGCTCAAGCCGGCGACCCCGATCGAGCCGTACGAGGACCTGCTGCCGGAACTCGACATGTTGCTGGTCATGACGGTCGAGCCGGGCTTCGGCGGCCAGGCGTTCCTCGACATCATGCTGCCGAAGATCCGCCGCACCCGGGAGCTGATCAGCAAGCACGGTCTGCAGCTGTGGTTGCAGGTCGACGGCGGTGTCTCGGCCTCGACGATCGAGCAGTGCGCGGACGCGGGAGCGGACGTGTTCGTCGCCGGCTCGGCCGTCTACGGGGCGAAGGACCCGGCAGAGGCGGTCCGTGCATTGCGCAGCCAGGCGGAGGCGGCCACCGCCAAGGCGTCGTGGGCATGCGACCACTGAGCCACAGATACATGAACGGTTAAGGGAACGGCGCCCATCAGGGCGGATCAGTTGCGCCGAATCTGCAAGGATGAACGGCGAATCCAGAGTGTGAACAGCAGTGAGGAGATCGCCGTGTCGGGTATGTCGGCGGGCCGGTCAGCCATGCGGATGGGACCCGCTGAGCTGGTGCAGGCGGCGGCCATGGCCCGCCGCTTCTACCTCGAGGGCAAGTCCAAGATCCAGATCGCGGAGGAGTTCGGCGTCAGCCGCTTCAAGGTGGCCCGGGTCCTGGAAACGGCCCTCGAACGGGATCTCGTACGCATCGAGATCCGCGTGCCGGCCGAGCTGGACGCCGAGCGCTCGGACGCGCTCCGCGCCCGCTACGGCCTGAGGCACGCCGTCGTGGTCGAGTCCCCGGCCGAGGCCGAGGAGACCCCCGATCCCGAGAACCTCGGCGAGGTCGCCGCCGACCTGCTCGGCGAACTCGTCAACGAGGGGGACGTGCTCGGGCTGGCCTGGGGCCGGTCCACCATCCACATGGCGGCGGCGCTCGACCGGCTGCCGCCGTGCACGGTGGTGCAGCTGACGGGCGTGTACGACGCCGGGACCGCCGAGCGCGGCTCCGTGGAGGCCGTGCGCCGTGCCGCCCAGGTGTCGGGGGGCGACGCGCACCCCATCTACGCGCCGATGCTGCTGCCGGACGCGGCGACCGCGGTGGCACTGCGCAACCAGACCGGGATCGCCCGGGCCTTCGAGTACTTCGACAAGGTCACGGTCGCCTGCGTCTCCATCGGCTCCTGGGAGCCGGGCATCTCGACGGTGCACGACATGCTCAGCGACGAGGAGCGCGCGCACTACGCCTCGCTCGGTGTCGCCGCCGAGATGTCCGCGCACCTCTTCGACGCCGAGGGGCGCCGGATCGGGCGCGACCTGGGGGAGCGGTGCATCACGGTCAAGACCGACCAGCTGCGCCGTATCCCGGAGGTCGTGGCGATCGCCGGCGGCCAGCGCAAGGCGGCCGCGATCGACGCGGTGCTGCGCTCGGGGCTGGTCACGAGCCTGGTGACCGACACCTCGGCCGCGGACTCTCTGATGACGGCGGGGCCGACGCCGAAGCCCGCGCTGAGCCGCGCGGACCCGGACGGTTCCTGACAGGCCCAGGTCCACAGGCCCAGGTCCAGGCCGATCTCCAGGTCGGGCTCCGTCCGGCGGGTCGTGGCGTCGTCGCGACGGGACGGCCGTGGCAGCATCGTCCGCATGCTGCTGCGGTCCGTCCCTCGTGCGTTCGCGGGACTGCTGGTCTGTCTCGCGGTCCTGCTGACCGGATGCTCGTCCCCCCACCCGGGCACCACCACCGCCTCGGGCACGTCCACCCCGGCGTGGGCGAAGGGCATGAGCACCGTCGAGGAGTCCCGGCTCCCCGCCGAGGCCCGCGGGACGCTCGCCCTCATCGACAGGGGCGGTCCCTACCCCTACACCAGGGACGGGGTCGTCTTCGGGAACTTCGAGGGGCATCTGCCCAGGCACCAGCGCGGCTACTACCACGAGTACACCGTGCGGACCCCCGGCTCCCGCGACCGAGGGGCCCGGCGCATCGTCACCGGACGGGGCGGGGAGATCTACTACACCGATGATCACTACAACTCGTTCCGGGCGGTACTGAGATGAGCCAAGACCTGGCGGCCCGCTTCGTGGTCGCGCTGGACCTCGACGGCGTCGAGGACAAGGCGGACCTGATGGACCGCGTCGCCCGGGCCCTCGCGCTGCCCGGCTGGTTCGGCCGCAACTGGGACGCGCTGGCCGATTCGCTGTCCGACCACACCGTCTGGCCCGAGGGCGCCGTCGAGCAGGGACTGCTGATCGTCGTCCGGGGCTGGCAGGCGTACGCGGAGGCGCGCCCCGAGGAGTGGCGCACCGCGCAGGACGTGTTCACCGAGGCGGTGGGCCGCACTCCGTCCCTCACCGTCGCGCTCGCCCTTGGAGGATCCTCCTAGGTGATCGGCGAGCACCCTGGATGTTCTGTCGGGGCCCGGCACCGGCCATGCCATGGGAGGATGAAGTACGTGCTCTTTCCCCCTGGCACACCTGTCCGGGGGTCACCTCTGATCGACTGGGATGTGCAGCACGTGCGTTTCCTCAATGACATCCAGCCCGCGTACGACCTGACGTACGACGACGTGTTCATGGTGCCGAGCCGCTCCGCGGTCGGCTCGCGTCAGGGCGTGGACCTCAGCTCGCCGGACGGCACGGGCACCACCATCCCGCTCGTCGTCGCCAACATGACCGCCATCGCCGGCCGCCGCATGGCCGAGACGGTGGCCCGCCGCGGTGGTCTGGTGGTCATCCCGCAGGACATCCCGATCGACGTGGTCACCGATGTCGTCTCCTGGGTGAAGAGCCGCCATCTGGTCCTGGACACCCCGATCGTGCTGGCCCCGCACCAGACCGTCGCCGACGCCCTGGCGCTGCTGCCCAAGCGCGCCCACAACGCCGGCGTGGTCGTGGACGAGAACCGACGGCCGATCGGTGTCGTCACCGACGCGGACCTGACCGGCGTCGACCGCTTCACCCAGCTCGAAGTGGTCATGTCCAAGGACCTGCTGCTCCTCGACGCGGACATCGACCCGCGCGAGGCCTTCAACCGTCTGGACGCCGCCAACCGCCGCTACGCCCCGGCCGTGGACGCCGACGGCAGGCTCGCCGGCATCCTCACCCGCAAGGGCGCCCTCCGGGCCACGCTGTACACCCCCGCCGTCGACGCGCAGGGCAGGCTGCGCATCGCCGCGGCCGTCGGCATCAACGGCGATGTGGCGGGCAAGGCCAAGCAGCTCCTCGACGCGGGCGTGGACACGCTCGTCATCGACACCGCGCACGGCCACCAGGAGTCGATGATCAGCGCCATCCAGGTGGTGCGCGCCCTTGACCCGCAGGTGCCGATCGCCGCGGGCAACATCGTCTCCGCCGAGGGCGTCAAGGACCTCATCGACGCCGGCGCGGACATCATCAAGGTCGGTGTGGGCCCCGGTGCCATGTGCACGACCCGCATGATGACCGGCGTGGGCCGGCCGCAGTTCTCCGCCGTGCTGGAGTGCGCCGCCGAGGCGAAGAAGTACGGCAAGCACGTGTGGGCCGACGGCGGTGTCCGCCACCCGCGCGACGTGGCCATGGCCCTCGCGGCCGGCGCCTCCAACGTGATGGTCGGCTCCTGGTTCGCGGGCACCTACGAGTCCCCGGGCGACCTGCAGCACGACGCGAACGGCCGTCCGTACAAGGAGTCCTTCGGCATGGCCTCCGCGCGCGCGGTGCGCAACCGTACGTCCGAGGAGTCCGCGTACGACCGCGCTCGCAAGGCGCTGTTCGAGGAGGGCATCTCCACCTCCCGGATGTTCCTCGACCAGGCCCGCCCCGGCGTCGAGGACCTGATCGACTCGATCATCGCGGGCGTCCGCTCCTCCTGCACCTACGCCGGTGCCGGCTCCCTGGAGGAGTTCACGGAGAAGGCCATCGTCGGCATCCAGAGCGCGGCCGGCTACGCCGAGGGCAAGGCCCTGCACGCCAGCTGGAACTGAGCCGACTCCCGCCCCCACGGCCCCCGTTCTCCCCTCGCCCGGGGGAGACGGGGGCCGTCGGCATGCCAGGGCCACCGTCCGCCCTGCTCGGCCGGTACGTCCGTTCACCGCGCCGCACGCCCTTCCACACCCGACGCCGCGCGCGGCATGAGACGGACCCCGGCCGGGGCGTGCGAGGCCGCTGTGCAACGGTCGACAGTCCGTACGCAACGATTTGGCATTCCGGTGCGATGAACGCAATGATCATGCGGGGACGCGCAAGGTTGCTGCATTACGCCCGTGAAGCGGTGCCCCGTAGGGTGCTGCGCTGTACGTGGTGTGGCGGGGACTCCGCTCGGCGGGTTCCTGCCCTGGGCAGAGCGTCGCCGGTCCCCGCCCGCAATCACCGGCAGCGATAAGGAGCCAGCGCGTGCTCGATCAAGGCGCACCCCCGCAGAACCAGACAACGGCCGCCCCCGCGTCCCCGGGCGTCGCCGCGCGCCTCATGCGTCGCAAGCCCGTGGAACGCCTGGTCGCGGAGGGCGGCCAGGGCGAGGGAGGGCAGCTTCGCCGCTCTCTCGGGCTGTGGCAGCTGACCATGATCAGCATCGGGGCCACCCTCGGCACCGGCATCTTCGTCGTCCTCGGCGAGGCCGTCCCCAAGGCGGGCCCGGCCGTCACCCTATCCTTCGTGATCGCCGGTCTCACCGCGCTCTTCTCGGCCCTGTCCTACGCCGAGCTGGCCGGCACCATCCCGGTCGCCGGGTCCTCGTACTCGTACGCATACGCAACGATGGGCGAGCTGATCGCCTGGGTCTGCGGCTGGTGTCTGCTGCTGGAGTACGGCGTCTCGGTCGCCGCCGTGGCCGTCGGCTGGGGTGAGTACCTGAACGAGCTGCTGGACGGCACCATCGGCGTGACGATCCCGAACGCCCTGGCCAACCCGCCCGGCGTCGACGGCGGTGTCTTCAACCTGCCCGCCCTGATCGTCGTCGTCCTCGCGATGGTGTTCCTGATCGGCGGCGCCAAGGAGTCCGCGCGCGCCAACACCGTCATGGTGTGCGTCAAGATCGCCGCGCTGGTGCTGTTCTGCACCATCGGCTTCATGGGCTTCAAGTCCGGCAACTACGCGCACTTCATGCCGTTCGGCATGGCGGGCGTCAGCGCGGCCGGTGCCACGCTGTTCTTCTCCTACATCGGCTTCGACGCCGCGTCCACCGCCGGTGAGGAGGCCAAGAACGCCCAGCGCGACCTGCCCCGCGCGATCATGCTGTCGCTGGTCATCGTGACGGCCCTGTACGTGCTGGTCGCCGCCGTCGCGGTCGGCGCCAAGCCGTGGCGGCAGTTCAACGACTCCGAGGCCGCCCTCGCCCAGATCATGAAGGACGTCACCGGGCAGAGCTTCTGGGGCACCCTGCTGGCCTTCTGCGCCGTCATCGCCATCGCCAGCGTCGTCCTGACCGTGCTCTACGGCCAGACCCGCATCCTCTTCGCGATGTCCCGCGACGGCCTGGTGCCCAAGGTCTTCGCCAAGGTCCACCCGAAGACAGGCGCGCCGCGCGCCAACACGATCATCGTGTCCCTGTTCTGCGGTGTCCTCGCCGCCGCGATCCCGCTGGGCCAGCTGGCGGACGCCACCAGCATCGGCACGCTGTTCGCCTTCGCTCTGGTCAACGTGGCCGTCGTGGTGCTGCGCCGGACCCGCCCGGACATGAAGCGCACCTTCCGCGTCCCGCTGTCGCCGGTGCTGCCCGCGCTGGGCTTCGCCTTCTGCGTATGGATGATGGGCAGCCTGTCCACCGTCACCTGGATCGTGTTCGGTGTCTGGATGGCCGTCGGGCTCGTGTTCTACTTCGTGTACGGCTACCGCCGTTCCCGTCTCGCGACCGCCGAGGACGTCGCGGTGACGGCAGAGAAGTGACCGGACCGAAGAAGTGAACCACCCCCTGTGCTGAACGATCTCGACGAACGCATCGTGCACGCCCTCGCCGAGGACGCCCGCCGCTCCTACGCGGACATCGGGCAGCTGGTCGGCCTGTCCGCGCCCGCCGTGAAGCGGCGCGTGGACCGGCTGCGCGCCACCGGAGCCATCACCGGGTTCACCGTCCGGGTGGACCCGGCGGCGCTCGGCTGGGAGACCGAGGGATTCATCGAGATCTACTGCCGGCGCAACACCTCGCCGGAGACCATCCAGCGGGGCCTGGAGCGCTACCAGGAGGTCGTGGCCGCATCGACCGTCACCGGCGACGCGGACGCGGTCGCCCAGGTCTTCGCCTCCGACATGCGCCACTTCGAGCGAGTGCTGGAGCGCATCGCCGGCGAGCCGTTCGTGGAACGCACCAAGTCGGTCCTGGTCCTCTCGCCACTGCTGCGGCGCTTCTCGTCGGGCGCGCCCGGATAGCCCTTCAGCCCGCCCGGCGGCCGATCGAAGCCGGCCCGTCCGGCGGCCGATCGACGCCGGCATGCGGCGCGGGACCGTCGCCGGTGAACACAGCCCGGGTAAGAGCGCGCATCCGTGCTCCGACCCGGGCTTTCCGGTCTCCTGACCGGTAGCACCGGCAGGTACCCATGGGCTGGTCCCTCGGCCGTCCGGCCACCGTCCGCGCGCGGATCGTGGCGCTCGTGCTCGGCCGCGCTGAACCGGCTCCAGGGGCCGTACCGCAGGCGCTCGGGCAAGCAGCGCCGTAGCGGCCGGGCCGTGGGCCCATGCGGCAGGCGATCCGCTCACCGACCGGCGGTACGACAGCATGACCGCGACGATCGTTCCTTTCCGCAGGTCAAGCACGTGCGCCGAGCGATCACCGCTCTTCTGGGACCGGGCGTTTCGCGCATCGCCGCGCGGGCAGCACCCCGTCCTCGCCACCCGGCGGGAACCCCCGTGTGACCTGCGCCCCGGGCAGAACGGGCACCGCCCGCCCCCGCGCGCAACGAATCGCCGTAGGACGTCGGCCGCACGCAACGATCCGCGCACCGGCGCGCAACGGCTCCTGCTTGTCCGGCCGAGCGCGCCGACCGTACCTTTTTCATGGCCTCCGAAAACCCCCGTTCCGGTGAGGATCACGCATGCGCACCGCCCTGCTCCAGAGCTCCGGCCGCCCCGGCTCCGTCGCCGAGAACCTCAAGGTCCTCGACGAGGCCGCGGGCCGTGCCGCCGCCGCGGGCGCCGCGCTGCTGGCGGCACCGGAGATGTACCTCACCGGGTACGCGATCGGCGACGGCATCGCCCGCCTCGCCGAGCCCGCCGACGGTGACTCCGCCGACGCGATCGCCGAGATCGCCACCCGGCACGGGCTGGCCCTCGTCTACGGCTACCCGGAGCGGGACGGCGAGACCGTCTACAACTCCGCCCAGCTGATCTCCGCCGACGGCACCCGTCTCGCGAACTACCGCAAGACCCACCTCTTCGGCTGCGCCGAGCGCGACCACTTCACCCCCGGTGAGCAGTCGCTCGTCCAGGCCCGGCTGGGCGGCCTGACCGTCGGCATCATGATCTGCTACGACGTCGAGTTCCCGGAGAACGCCCGCGCCCACGCCCTGGCCGGCACCGACCTGCTCGTCGTGCCGACGGCGAACATGCACCCGTTCCAGTTCGTCGCCGAGTCCATGGTGCCGGTGCGTGCCTGGGAGAACCAGATGTACGTCGCGTACGTCAACCGGGTCGGCCCGGAGGGCGAGTTCGAGTTCTTCGGACTCTCCGCTCTGGCCGGGCCCGACGGGATCGCCCGCAGCCGCGCCGGCCGCGGCGAGGAGCTGATCGTCGCCGACGTCGACCCCGCCTTCCTCACCGCCTCCCGTGCGGCCAACCCGTACCTGAAGGACCGCCGCCCCGGTCTGTACGGGTCTCTCGTCTGAACCCCCCCGAGCCTTCCCCCGAACCACCCCCGCGCAAGGAGTCCGTACCCCATGACGTCCACGGTGCCCAACGCCGTCGAGCACACCGACGAGCAGCAGCCGCCGATCACCATGTTCGGCCCGGACTTCCCCTACGCCTACGACGACTTCCTCGCCCACCCGGCGGGCCTCGGCCAGATCCCCGCGACCGAGCACGGCACCGAGGTCGCGGTCATCGGCGGCGGCCTGTCCGGCATCGTGGCCGCCTACGAGCTGATGAAGATGGGCCTCAAGCCCGTCGTCTACGAGGCCGACCAGATCGGCGGCCGGCTGCGCACGGTCGGCTTCGAGGGCTGCGACGAGTCGCTGACCGCCGAGATGGGCGCGATGCGCTTCCCACCGTCCTCCACCGCCCTCCAGCACTACATCGACCTGGTCGGACTCGAGACGCGTCCCTTCCCGAACCCGCTGGCCGAGGCGACCCCGTCGACCGTCGTGGACCTCAAGGGCGAGTCGCACTACGCCGAGACGATCGGCGACCTGCCCCAGGTGTACCGGGACGTCGCCGAGGCCTGGAACAAGTGCCTCGAAGAGGGCGCCGACTTCTCCGACATGAACCGCGCCATGCGCGAGCGGGACGTGCCGCGCATCCGCGAGATCTGGGCGCAGCTCGTCGAGAAGCTCGACAACCAGACCTTCTACGGCTTCCTCTGCGACTCCGAGGCCTTCAAGTCCTTCCGGCACCGCGAGATCTTCGGCCAGGTCGGCTTCGGCACCGGCGGCTGGGACACCGACTTCCCGAACTCCATTCTGGAGATCCTGCGCGTCGTCTACACCGAGGCCGACGACCACCACCGCGGCATCGTCGGCGGCTCCCAGCAGTTGCCGCTGCGCCTGTGGGAGCGCGAGCCGGAGAAGATCGTCCACTGGCCGTACGGCACCTCGCTGAAGTCCCTGCACGTCGACGGCGAGCCCCGCCCGGCCGTCACCCGGCTGCACCGCACCGCGGGCAACCAGATCACCGTGACGGACGCGAACGGCGACATCCGCACCTACCAGGCGGCCATCTTCACCGCCCAGTCCTGGATGCTGCTGTCCAAGATCGCCTGCGACGACTCGCTCTTCCCGATCGACCACTGGACGGCGATCGAGCGCACCCACTACATGGAGTCCTCCAAGCTGTTCGTGCCCGTGGACCGGCCCTTCTGGCTGGACAAGGACGAGGAGACCGGCCGGGACGTCATGTCGATGACGCTCACCGATCGCATGACCCGCGGCACCTATCTGCTGGACGACGGCCCGGACAAGCCCGCCGTGATCTGCCTGTCGTACACCTGGTGCGACGACAGCCTGAAGTGGCTGCCGCTGTCCGCGAACGAGCGGATGGAGGTCATGCTGAAGTCGCTCGGCGAGATCTACCCCAAGGTCGACATCCGGAAGCACATCATCGGCAACCCGGTGACCGTCTCCTGGGAGAACGAGCCCTACTTCATGGGCGCCTTCAAGGCCAACCTGCCCGGCCACTACCGCTACCAGCGGCGCCTGTTCACGCACTTCATGCAGGACCGGCTGCCGGAGGACAAGCGGGGCATCTTCCTCGCCGGCGACGACATCTCCTGGACGGCGGGCTGGGCCGAGGGCGCGATCCAGACCGCGCTGAACGCGGTCTGGGGCGTCATGCACCACTTCGGCGGCGAGACCGACACGACGAACCCGGGCCCGGGCGACGTCTACGACGAGATCGCGCCGGTGGAGCTTCCCGAGGACTGACCGGGAGCAAGGACCAAGGCGTGGGCGGCCGGCCTCAGACTCCGGCCGCCCGCGCCTTTTCAAACACCTCGGACGCGATGTCCTTCAACTCCTCCGCGTCCCGCGCGATGCTCTGGAGGTCGACCATGATCTCGTCGAAGCCGATCTGCGCGTGCGCGATCAGGTCCTCGACGGTCTGGTCCACACTCGCCTGGAAGAGCCGCCGCCCGACGCCCGCGTCCGCCCTGGGCAGGCGGTAGCTGTTCACCCGCAGGACCGTCCGGATCGGTTCCGTGCGGCCCCGCTCCTCCGCCAGTTCCCGCAACTGGCGCCAGTGGGCCTCGATCAGCTCCGGTTTCCCGATGTTCACCGGCAGCCAGCCGTCGGCGTGGTCCACGAGCCGCCGCCAGGCCCGCCTGTTGCCCGCGGCGAGCATGATCGGGATCGGCCGGGCCGGCTTGGGCCCGACGACCGCGGGGGCGATCTTGCTGATCGGCCCGTCGTGGACGACCGGATCCGGCCCCCAGACCTTCCGGCACACCTCGATGACCTCGTCGAGCACCGCGCCGCGCTCCTCGAAGGGCCGGACGCCCGAGGCCGCGTACTCATCCAGGGACCAGCCCGTGCCGAAGCCCGCGATCACCCGGCCGCCGCTCGCCGCGTCCAGCGAGCCCAGGGCCTTGGCGAGCTGGAACGGCACGTGCAGCGGTGCCACCAGGACACTGGTGCCCAGCCGGACCCGCTCCGTGGCCGCCGCCGCCAGCGTGAGGGTGACCAGCGGGTCCGCCGTGTTCCGGTACTCACCGGGCCAGGCCATCCCCTCGATGCCGTACAGGCCCTGCGTGGCCGGCTCGGGGAAGAGGGCCCGCTCGAAGACCCACAGGCTGTCGTAGCCGATCTGTTCGGCCGTGCGTGCCACGTCGGGCACGTCCTTGCCGAGGGCGTACTGCTGCATCTGGGGAAGACTGAGCCCGAGCCTGGTCGCCATGCCGTTGCTCCTCTGTGATCGGATACGCGGCATCAACGTCTTGCGATCGTCTGCGGGTTCCGGAAGCCGTGCGGGGCGGCGGGATCAGGCCAGGTCAGTCGGCCAGCGGGGTCAGCAGCATCCGGCCGGCGAAGCCCACCGCCGCGTCCAGCCGCTCCGTGAACTCCTCGGCGACGTCCCCGAACCGGCGCAGCGTCCACAGCGCCCGGGCCGCCGCCCAGGTCGCGTCCCGGGCCCGCTCCAGGCTCCAGGAGCCCAGCAGGTGGGTGAGCGGATCGGCGATCTGGAGCAGATCGGGGCCCGGCATCAGATCCTCGCGGATGCGCTCCTCCAGCGAGACGAGGAGGTCGCCCACGCGGTCGAACTCGTCCTCCAGGTCGGCCGGTTCGCAGTCGAGCGTACGACAGGCGTCCACCACCGCGAGCGCCAGATCGTGTCCGATGTGCGCGTTGATGCCCGCCAGCGCGAACTGCAGCGGCCGTACTCCGGGATGGCGGCGCAGCTGGAACAGCGGCCGCCAGCAGGCGGGCGGACGGCGGTCCGCGGCCGCCGCGTCGACCGCCGTCAGATACCGCTCGGCGAACCGCACATCCAGCGCGACCGCGGCCCGCGGGTCGGTGAACCCCCCGCTGTCCAGGCGCCGGTCGACCTCCTCGGTGACGGCGAGGTAGACGCGGTTGAACACGGCGACCCCGTCCCGCTCGGGCAGGGCAGCGTCGAGCGCGCGCATCCGGGAGACGACCGCGTCGACGGGAGTGGTGAAGTGTTCCAACCGCGCCATGGGGGAAGGGTCCCAGCCCAAGGCCGGCCGGCGTGCCGACCGGCCCGGCGCTTCGCCGGAACGGGGGAACGCGCGGCGGTCGCGAGGAGGGGAGCGAACCCGAAGGCGCGGGTGTACTTCGACGCCGGCCACTCCGGCTGGAAGCCGCCCGACCGGCAGGCGGCCCTGCTCACAGAGGCGGGCGCCGCCTCCTTCGACGGCAGCTTCAGCGATGTCTCCCACTTCCGCACCGCGACGGACGAGATGGCCTACGACCGTCAGGTCCTCGACGCCCTCGGGGGCCCGGCGAGCCTCGGCGCGGTGATCGACACCAGCCGCGACGGCAACGGCGCCCCGCCGGACGGCCGGTGGTGCGACCCGGCCGTCCGGAGGATCGGGCGATCGCCGACGCTGACCACCGGTGAGGCCCGCGTCGACGCCTACCTGGGGGTGAAGCCGCCGGGAGAGTCCGACGGCTGCGAGGGCCCGGCCGGGATGTTCACCCCGTCGTACGCCTACGACTTGGCGCGCGGGGTCTCCTCGTCGTAGGCGGACGTGCCCTCGTCCAGCAGGGGCTCCTGCTCCTTCAGGTGCACCGGGGCGAAGGCGCGCAGCGCGTGGTAGCCGGTGATGACGACCAGCGTGCCGAGCGCGATGCCGCTGAGCGAGAAGGTGTCGGTGAACTTCATGGTGACGTTGCCGACGCCGACGATGATGCCCGCGGCGGCAGGCACCAGGTTCAGCGGGTTGCGCAGGTCCACCTCGGCGTTGAGCCAGATCTGGGCGCCGAGCAGGCCGATCATGCCGTAGAGGATGACGGTGATGCCGCCGAGGACACCGCCCGGTATCGCGGCCACGACCGCGCCGAACTTCGGACAGATGCCGAAGAGCAGGGCGAAGCCGGCGGCGGCCCAGTAGGCGGCGGTGGAGTAGACGCGGGTCGCGGCCATCACGCCGATGTTCTCGGAGTACGTGGTGTTCGGCGGGCCGCCGACGGCAGTCGACAGCACGGAGGCGACGCCGTCCGCCGAGATGGCCGTACCGAGTTGGTCGTCCAGCGGGGCGCCGGTCATCTCGCCGACCGCCTTGACGTGGCCCGCGTTCTCCGCGACCAGGGCGATGACGACCGGCAGTGCGACCAGGACCGCCGACCACTGGAAGGACGGCCCGTGGAAGGAGGGCAGGCCGATCCAGTCGGCCTTCGACACGCCGGAGAGGTCGAGGCGCCAGTAGTCGGTGACCTTGCCGCTCGGGCTCAGGGAGTGGATCTTGCCGAAGATCCGGTCGGAGGCCCAGGAGACGCCGTACCCGAAGACCAGGCCCAGGAAGATCGCGATACGCGACCAGAAGCCGCGCAGGCAGACCACGGCCAGACCCGTGAACAGCATGACCAGCAGCGCCGTCCACTGGTCCTGCGGCCAGTAGGTGGACGCGGTCACCGGGGCGAGGTTGAAGCCGATCAGCATGACCACCGCGCCGGTGACGATCGGCGGCATCGCGGCATGGATGATCCGCGCACCGAAGCGCTGCACCGCGAGTCCCGCCAGGAACAGCACGGCACCGACGACCAGCACCGCGCCGGTCACGGTCGCGCTCGTACCCCCCTGCGCGCGGATGACGGCGGCCACGCCGACGAACGACAGGGAGCAGCCCAGGTAGCTCGGCACCCGGCCGCGGGTGGCGAGCAGGAAGATCACGGTCGCCACGCCCGACATCATGATCGCCAGGTTGGGGTCCAGGCCCATGAGCACGGGCGCCACGAAGGAGGCGCCGAACATTGCGACCACGTGCTGGGCGCCCAGGCCCACGGTACGGGGCCAGGAGAGCCGTTCGTCGGGGCGTACCACCGCTCCGGGCGCGGGCGTGCGCCCGTCACCGTGCAGCTGCCAGCGCACGCCGAGGTCCATGGTGGGGTTTCGCTTTCTCTGTACGTGAAGACGGTCCGGACCATTGTCAGCGATATCTGGCGGCTCTACGCTCACATGGCCCAGCATGTGAACTACGTTCGCGTATGTGACCAAGTCGATCGGGGTGCCTGATGAGTGGAAGATTCCGTGCGGCCGTGCTGCCGGCCGCGGTGGTGATTGTGGGAGCCGTGCTCGTTCCCTCCGCCCACGCGGTAACCGGAGCCCCCCGGACGGCCGTCCTCGACGGGGCCCGCCTCCAGCAGACCCGGGCCCGTCTGGACCGCGACCCCCGACTGCGGCGCGTACTCGGCGACTTGACCACTCGCGCCGACGCCTGGCTGGATCAGGGCCCCTGGACGGTCGCCGACAAGCCGAAGCCCGCACCCGGCGGCGACGTCCACGACTACCTGAGCCAGGCCCCCTACTGGTGGCCCACGACCACCCCCACCACCGACAACCCCTGGGGCTGCCCGTACGTCCAGCGCGACGGCCGGCGCAACCCGGAGGTCGACAGCGGGACGGACCGCCAGGACGCCGAGAAGGTCTTCGACTCCGCCTACGACCTCTCGCTCGCCTGGTACTACACGGGCAGGCGGAGCTACGCCGAGAAGGCCGGGCAGATCCTGCGCACCTGGTTCCTGGAACCGGCCACCCGGATGAACCCGAACCTGGACCACGCCCAGTTCATCCCCTGCAGGTACGACGGCCGGGCCATCGGCATCATCGACTTCTCGCAGTCGTACACCAGCGTCCTGGACGCCCAGGCGATCCTCGCCACCGGCGCACCCGGCTGGACCGCCAAGGACCGCACCGCCATGGGCAAATGGAACACCGACTTCCTCGGCTGGCTGAGGAACAGCGACTTCGGCAGGCAGGAGGGCGCCGCCGCCAACAACCACGGCACCTTCTACGACCTGCAGCTGGCCGCCCTCGCCTACGCCACCGGCGACACCGCTCTCGCCCGGCGGACCGTGCTGGACGCGCGCGGCAAGCGGATCGACCCGCAGATCGCGGCCGACGGCAGTCAGCCGCAGGAGCTGGCCCGCACCCGCAGCTGGCACTACTCGACCTTCGACCTGGTCGCCTACACCCGGCTCGCGGCCATCGGCCGGCATGTGGGCGTGAACCTGTGGGCGTATCGGGGGCCGGACGGGCAGAGCGTGTCCAAGGCGGTCGAGTATCTGCTGCCGGCCGCGACCGGCGCCGCCGCCTGGCCGCACCCGGAGCTGGAGTTCCACCGCTACGCGGCGAGTGACGTCGTGCACGCGGCCGCGGACGCCGGGGACGCCGCGGCGCGGGCGGCCGTGCCGAAGCTCCAGGCGCTGCCCGGGGGAGACCTGTGGGCGCTGCGGCCCGCGGCCGAGCAGCTGGACTCGATAGCGGGCTGACCAGCTGCCTTGTCGGCCGAGGCTGCTGAGCGGTCGCTTAGTATGGGGTGTGCCCGGGGGGTGTGCCCGCCCCGTTGCCCATCGTTCAGGAGCCCGTCCCGTGACCGCCGAAGCCCCGATCGCCCCTGCCGTCACCCACGGCCGGCTGATCCCCGTCACCGTCCACTTCGACGACCTCGACGCGCTCGGGCTCCTCCACAACGCCCGCTACCCGCTGATGGTCGAGCGCGCCTGGACCGAGCTGTGGAGCGAGCACGGTGTCCGCTTCGACGGCGACTGGGCGGCGGCCGGCGACGCCTGCAACGCCGTCAAGGAACTGCGCATCACCTACCAGGCGCCGGTGACCCGGCCCGGCGCCTACGCCGTCCACCTGTGGCTGGAGCGGCTGGGCACCACCGGCCTGACCTACGGCTTCCGCTTCTGCTCGGCCGACGGGACGCGGACCTACGCCCAGGGCACCCGGGTACTGGTCCGGCTGGACGCGACGACCCTGCGCCCCGCGCCCTGGACCGACGGCTTCAGGGCCGCGGGCCGGGAACTGCTGCGGCCCGCGGACTGATCTCCTTGCGGCCACCGCGTTCGGCGGTGCGCAGCACGCCCGCGAACACCGCGAGCCCGAACGCCAGCGCCGTCACCACGCAGAAGGACACCGTCAGGCTGGTCGCCTGCGCCACCCCGCCGATCAGACTCGGCGCGATCAGCCCCGAGGTGTAGGTGATGGTCGCCACGCCCGCGATGGCCTGGCTCGGATTCGGCCCGGCGTGCCCGGCCGCCGCGAAGCACAGCGGTACCACCACGGCGATGCCGAGGCCCATCAGTGCGAACCCGCCCATCGCCACGGCCGGGTGCCCGGCGAGGACGACCAGCAGCCCGCCCAGCACGGCCAGGACTCCACCGGCCCGGACCGTGCGGACCGCGCCGAAGCGGTTGACCACCGCGTCCCCGGCGATACGGGCCACGGCCATCGTCAGCATGAAGCCGGTCGTCGAGGCCGCCGCCAGGCCGGCCGAGCTGTCCAGCCGGTCCCGCAGGAACACGGCCGACCAGTCCAGGCTCGCGCCCTCCGCGAAGACCGCGCAGAAGCCGACGGTGCCGATCAGCAGCGCGGAGCGGGGCGGGAGGGCGAAGCGCGGGGGCGGCTCCTCGTCCTCGGCGGGCTGGACATCGAGCACCCAGGTGCAGGCCAGCAGTCCCAGGAGGGTGAGGGTGACCGCGGCGAGCGCGTGGTGCAGGCGGGCGTCCGAGCCGAGGTGCGCGGCGAGCGTGCCCGCCGCCGAGCCGATGAGCGCGCCCGCACTCCACATGCCGTGCAGGCCCGACATGATCGACTTCTCGAGCCGCCGTTCGATCTCGACGCCCAGCGCGTTCATCGCGACGTCCGCCATGCCGGAGGTGGCGCCGTAGGTGAACATCGCCAGGCACAGGGTGTACAGGTTCGGCGCGAGGGACGGCAGGACCAGCGACAGGGTCCACAGCGCGAGCAGCCCCCGCAGGGCCGTACGACTGCCGAAACGGTGACTGATCCGGCCCGCCAGCGGCATCGCGCAGGAGGCGCCGAACGCCGTGAAGGCCAGCGCGAACCCCAACTGGCCCGCGCTCAGCGAGGCGTGGTCCTGGATCCACGGCACGCGGGTCGCGAAGGAGCCGGTCACGGCGCCGTGCACGGCGAACACGGCCGCCACGGCGTACCGGGCGCGCCTCACCTCGTCGCGGGCACCGCCCACGTCACTCATGTTCCCGCCCCTTCCCGGGAGATTCCCGGACACGACCCCCGCTGCATGCGCGTAAACTATCAGGGACCCTGCCTGATAGATAGGCGGTTTTTCCGGCCCAGCGCCCTGGGTCGGTGCCCTCGTTGGCCTCTCGGCCCACGGCCGGCGCGGTCGCAGCGATCTGGGAGGATTCCCGTCATGCCCGCATCACCCAGCACCGCCCGGGCCATCAACGACCGGCTGGCCCTGCGGCTGTTGCAGCAGGAAGGCCCGCTCACGGCAGGCCAGTTGAAGCAGCTGACGGGACTGTCCCGGCCGACGGTCGCCGACCTCGTCGAACGGCTGACGTCCTCCGGACTGATCACGGTGGTCGGCGAGTCCGGCGAACAGCGCCGGGGTCCGAACGCCCGGCTGTACGGCATCGTCGCCGGCCGCGCCCACCTCGCCGCCCTCGACGTCCGTACCGAAGGCCTCTTCGTGCTCGTCTCCGACCTGGTCGGCCGGGTGCTCGCCGAGGCGTCGGTGCCGATCGGCGGTGACGCGGGGACCGGGCCGGCCGTGGATCGGGCGGTGGCCGCGGTGGAGCGGACCGCGAAGGAGGCCGGGGCGGACCGGCTGCACACCGTCGGTATCGGTGCCCCCGGCCTCGTCGACCCGGCCACCGGCGACCTGCGGGACTCCGCCGGACTGCCCGCCTGGCACCGCAGCCTGGCCGCCGCCCTGCAGGAACGGCTGCCCGGGGCCCGGGTCACCGTGGAGAACGAGACCAACCTGGCCGCCCTGGCCGAACAGCGCGAGGGTGCCGCCCGGGACCGGAACACCTTCGTCCTGCTCTGGCTCGGCCACGGCGTCGGCGCCGCGGTCGTCCTCGACGGCAGACTCCGTCGCGGCGCCTCGGGCGGCACGGGCGAGATCGGCTTCCTGCCGGTCCCGGGAACCGGCGCACTGCCCTCGGCGAGAGACTGCGACGGCGGCTTCCACTCGCTGGCCGGGGCGGCGGCGGTCTGTGCACTGGCCCGGGAGTTCGGGCTACCGGTCGACAGGATGACCGACGGGCCGGGCGCCGCGACGGTGGTACGGGATGCGGTGGCCGCGGTGGTCGGGGATCCCGAGCGGCTCGGCGGGACAGCGGGCAGCGGTGCGGGGGGTGTGAACGGCTCGCGGCGCCTGGACGCGGTCGCCGGTGCGGGCCGGCCCGCCGCCGGGTCCCCCGAGCCGGCGACCGCCGACGCGACCCTCGCCGCCCGCTTCGTCGACGCCCTCGCCGACCGGATCGCCGTCGGTGTCGCTTCCGTAGTCGCCGTCCTGGATCCGGGGTGCGTGGTGCTGGGCGGGGAGGTGGGGCAGGCCGGGGGAGCGGTGCTCGCGCGGTTGGTCGAGGAGCGGCTGCGTGGTATGTCCCCGCTGCCCACCGAGGTGCGGGCCGGCAGCCTCGGCGGTACCGCCGTACTGCGCGGAGCCTTGCTGACGGCCCGGGAGCGGGCACAGGACGAACTCTTCGCCCCGCCGGAGAGCCGGGCCGCGGCTCGTTGTCGGCCGAAGGCGGGACATCAGGGGCATTCGGAGTCGTAGCGCGTGCGCCTCCGGGCGTGGTGTGCCGCCCGGGGCGCCTCAGTCCCGCCCGCCCCCGAACCGCTGCTCCAGGTACTCCTCGAAGGTCACCTTTCCGACCGCCTGCCCGGCAGCCAGATGGCCGCCCGCCCGGAAGGCGCGGTAGGTCCTCCCGAACAGCGGCACGCCGACCACCGCGCGGCGCCGGCCCGTCGCCCGGAGATAGGCGCGGGCCAGCGAGTCGAACGACCGTACTTCCGGGCCGCCCATGTCCGGCACCCGCCCCGCCGGTGCCGCGAGGGCCAACTCGGCCAGCCGGTCGGCGACCTCGGCCACCTCCACCGGCTGGTCCGGCACTCCCGCCGGGAGCAGCACGACCGGCGGCTTGGCCAGCGCCTGGAACAGCGTCACCAGCAGGTCGTGGAACTGCGTCGCCCGCAGCACGGTCCAGCCGAGCCCCGACTCCTCGATCCGCCGCTCCACCGCGAGCTTGCTCTTGTAGTAGCCCAACGGCACCCCGTCGACGCCGACGATGGAGATGTACACGAGGTGGCCCACCCCGGCCCGCCGGGCCGCCGCGATCAGATGGTCCGCCGCCTGCTCGTCCCCGCCCCGCGGACTGCTCGCGCAGTGCACGACCGTGTCCACGCCCTCGAGGGCCGCCCCGAGACCTGGCCCGCCCACGCGCAGGTCGACGGCGTACGGCTGTGTGTGCCGGCTGAGCACCCGCACCTCGTGCCCGTCCGACCGCAGCCGCTCCGTGACGTGTCGGCCGAGCGTGCCGGTCCCGCCGGTCACCAGGATCGTGGTCATGCTGTTCTCCGTTCCGCGGGGCAGTGGGGCGCCCCGGCCGGAACGCCCTTCGTCAGCTGAGACCGGACAGCCCCCCGGAAATGTGACAGCCCTGCCAGACGTCTTTCACGGCCGGGCGAGCTGCCGTCGTACGAAGTCCAGCTTCTCCGGGTTCACCACGCACCGCAGGTCTGCGATCAACCCGTCCCGCAGCTCGAAGGCGACGACCCCCAGCAGCGTGTCGCCCGCCCACCCGGCCAGCGCGCTCGCCCCGTTCACCTCCGCGACCGTGAAGTCCAGGCCCGCCGTGAACCGCCGCGCGCCGCCCACCAGGAAGCGCACCACCTTGTCCCGGCCCTCGATCGGCCGCAGGGCCGCCGAGACCTTGCCGCCGCCGTCGCCCCACCAGGTCACGTCGGCCGCCAGCAGCTTCTCGAGACCGGCCAGGTCGCCCTCCCTGGCGGCTGTGATGAACGACGTGACCAGTTCCTCCCGCCGCTCCGGGGCCGGGTCGAACCGCCCCTGGCGCACGGCCACCCGAGCCGCCGCCCGCCGGTACAGCTGACGGCAGTTGGCCTCGCTCAGCTCCAGCACGTCCGCGATCTCCCGGTGGCCGTAGCCGAACGCCTCGCGCAGCACGAACACCGCCCGCTCGGCCGGCGTCAGCCGCTCCAGCAGAACCAGCATCGCCAGGGACACCTGGTCCCGCCGCTCGGCCGACTCCAGCGGTCCGAGCGTGCCGTCGGAGGTGACCACCGGCTCCGGCAGCCAGGTCCCGACGTACTGCTCGCGCCGCGCCCGGGCCGAGGTCAGCCGGGTCAGACAGAGATTGGTGACGGTCCTGGCGAGCCAGGCACCCAGGTGTTCGATGTCCGCCCGGTGGGCGCCGCTGAACCGCAGATACGCGTCCTGTACCGCGTCCTCGGCCTCCTGCGCGGAGCCGAGCAGGCGATAGGCCAGGCCGTACAGCCGGGAACGGTGGGACTCGAACTCGTCAGCGGGCGGCGGCGTCATGCCGCTCACCCTGTCAGAGGGTCGGCGACGTGGGGCACAGCCCCCTGGAGGCCCGGCGGCGGGCAAGGGCCGTCGTCACCGCCGCCGGGCCCGCCCGCACCCTAAAAGGACTAGACCAGCATGGTCAATGGGTCCGGACCAAGGTCAACGCTCGTCCCGAGGAAGGCAGTTGACGGGCGCCGCTTCGAGGCGCGAGCCCAGCGACACGCAGTGTGAGCGAGCCCACACCCTTCCCCTGTCGGGGCGAGCGCAGGGCGTGGCACACTGGCCCTGTACCAGAAGCAGCGCACTCCGGGGTCGGTGAAAGTCCGAACCGGCGGTTACAGTCCGCGACCCGGTCGCTTCCAGCGGCCGGTTGACCAGGTGAAATTCCTGGACCGACGGTTAAAGTCCGGATGGGAGGCAGTGCGCGGCGGGCGGGCATACACCTATGCGCGCCGCCGAGTCTGGACTCGTCCGTACGCGGACAGATCCCTCTCGGCGTCGTCCTCGGTGTGCTCACCCGTACATTCTGTCGTCATCGACAGGCCCCGGAGTCCGTGCCCGAAGAGGCAGGAGGACCCGGGAAGTGTTCACCGGAATCGTCGAAGAGCTGGGTGAGGTCACCGCCGTCGAGAATCTCGGCGACGCCTCCCGCTTCCGGCTCCGCGGCCCCGTCGTGACCGAGGGTGCGCAGCACGGCGACTCCATCGCCGTGAACGGGGTCTGTCTCACCGTGGTCGACCACGAGGGCGACGAGTTCACCGCCGACGTCATGGCCGAGACGCTGAACCGCTCCAGCCTGGGCGCGCTCGCCGTCGGCTCCCGCGTCAACCTGGAGCGCCCCACCGCCGTGGGCGCGCGCCTCGGCGGGCACATCGTGCAGGGTCACGTCGACGGCACCGGACAGGTGCTGGAGCGCAAGCCGTCCGAGAACTGGGAGATCGTCAGGATCTCGCTCCCCGCGGACCTCGCCCGCTACGTCGTGGAGAAGGGCTCCATCACGGTCGACGGCATCAGCCTCACCGTCGTCGAGGCCGGCCCGGACCACTTCACCGTCAGCCTCATCCCGACCACCCTCGCCCTGACCACGCTCGGCCACAAGCAGCCCGGCGACCCGGTCAACCTCGAGGTCGACGTCATCGCCAAGTACGTGGAGCGGCTGCTCGCGGCCGGTCAGGGGGCCGGCCGGTGAACTGGCTGAACTCCGAGGCGTTCACCCTCTTCGGCCAGCACATCATCTGGTCGGACATGGCCGGCAACATCCTGGGCCTGATCACCCTCGCCCTCGGCTGGCGCCGCTCCCTGTGGACCTGGCCCGTGCAGTTCCTGTCCGGCCTCGTCCTCTTCGCCGCCTTCTACGGCCACCTGACCGGCAGCGCCGGCAAGCAGGCCGTCGTCATGGCCGTCGCGCTGTACGGCTGGTGGCAGTGGCAGCGCGACAAGGACCGCTCCGCGGACGGCCACATCGTTCCCCGCTTCGCCACCTGGCGCGAGCGCGCGGCGATGCTCGGCGCGGCCGCCGCCGGCACGGTCGCGGTGGCCCTGCTCTTCAAGGCCTACCCGACCCTCTCCTGGGACCCCTGGCCCGACGCCTACATCTTCGTCGGCACCATCGTCGCCATGTACGCCCAGGCCAAGGGCATGGTCGAGTTCTGGTTCGCCTGGCTGCTCGTCGACCTCGTCGGCGTGCCCCTCAACTTCGCCAACGGCTATGCCTTCTCCGGTTTCGTCTACGTCATCTACGGCGCACTCGTCCTGTGGGGCATGCGCGACTGGTGGCTGCGCTCCCGCAGGGGCCCGCAGCCCGTCCTGGAAGGAGCGCCGGCATGACATCGGCACCGCCGCTGTACGACACGGACGACATCGAGAACTTCGGGCTCGACCCCGTTGAGCAGGCCATCGCCGACATCGCCGCCGGCCGCCCGGTCGTGGTCGTCGACGATGAGGACCGGGAGAACGAGGGCGACCTCGTCATCGCCGCCGAGAAGGCGACCCCCGAGATCGTCGCGTTCATGATGAGCGAGTGCCGGGGCCTGATCTGCGCTCCCATGGAGGGCGAGGAGCTGGACCGGCTCCGGCTGCCGCAGATGGTCGACGACAACACCGAGTCGATGAAAACCGCGTTCACCGTCTCGGTGGACGCCTCGGCCGCTCACGGCGTGAGCACCGGCATCTCGGCCGCCGACCGCGCCACCACGCTCCAGCTCCTGGCCGGCGGCGTGGCCGAGCACACCGACTTCGTGCGCCCCGGCCACATCTTCCCGCTGCGCGCCAAGCCCGGCGGCGTCCTGGTCCGCAACGGCCACACCGAGGCCGCCGTCGACCTGGCCCGGCTCGCGGGCCTCCGCCCGGCCGGCGCCATCGTGGAGATCGCGGGCGAGGACGGCCGCATGCTCCGGCTGCCCGAGCTGGTCCCGTTCGCCCGCAAGCACGGCCTGACGATCATCTCCATCGAGGACCTGATCGCCTATCGCCGCGGCAGCGAGCCCACCGTCCGCCGCGAGGCCGAGACCCGCCTCCCCACCGCCCACGGCACCTTCACCGCCTACGGCTACCGGTCCACCGTCGACGGCGTCGAGCACGTCGCCCTCGTCCACGGCGAGATCGGCGACGGCGCGGACGTCCTGGTCCGAGTCCACTCCGAATGCCTCACCGGCGATGTCTTCGGATCCCTGCGCTGCGACTGCGGGCCCCAGCTGGACACCGCGCTGAAGCGCATCCAGGAGGAAGGCCGGGGCGTCGTCGTCTACCTGCGCGGACACGAGGGGCGCGGTATCGGCCTGCTGTCCAAACTGCGCGCCTACGAGCTGCAGGAGCAGGGCCGCGACACCCTCGACGCCAACCTCGAACTCGGTCTGCCCGCCGACGCCCGCGACTACGGCGCCGGGGCCCGCATCCTCGCCGACCTCGGCGTCCGCAGCGTGCGGCTCATGACCAACAATCCCGACAAGACCGACGCGCTGCTGCGTCACGGCCTGCAGAACACCGGCCGCGTGCCGATGCCGGTCCAGGCCGGTGAGCACAACCTCCGGTACCTGCGCGCCAAGCGGGACCGGATGGGGCACGACCTGCCCTGGCTGGAGACGCCCGCCGTGGCGTCCTCCGCGGCCGCGTCGGCGGCCACCTGTGGCAACCAGTAAGCAAGTAGCACTTAGGAGAGACGTGAGCGGCAAGGGTGCACCGGAACTGTCCGTACGCAACGCGAGCGACCTCAGGGTCGCCGTCATCGCGGCACAGTGGCACGAGAAGGTGATGGACGGTCTGGTGAACGGCGCGCTGCGCGCCCTGCACGACCTGGGGATCGACGAGCCGACCCTGATCCGGGTCCCCGGCAGCTTCGAACTGCCGGTCGCCGCCAAGGTGCTGGCCGGTCGCGGCTACGACGCGGTGGTCGCCCTCGGCGTCGTCATCCGCGGCGGTACGCCCCACTTCGACTACGTGTGCCAGGGCGTGACCGCGGGCCTCACCCAGGTCTCCGTCGAGACCGGCGTCCCCGTCGGCTTCGGCGTGCTCACCTGCGACACCGAGGAGCAGGCCCTGGACCGGGCCGGTATCGAGGGCTCCAACGAGGACAAGGGGCACGAGGCGGTCACGGCCGCGGTGGCGACGGCGACCACACTCCGCTCAGTATCTGAACCCTGGCACTGAGGCACCGCCCGAACCGCGTAGGGTGGGACCACCATGTCCAAGAAGACGTTCGAGCAGCTCTTCACCGAGCTGCAGCACAAGGCCGCCCACGGCGATCCCGCCACCTCCCGTACCGCAGAGCTGGTCGGCAAGGGGGTCCATGCCATCGGCAAGAAGGTCGTCGAAGAGGCCGCCGAGGTCTGGATGGCCGCCGAGTACGAGGGCAGGGAAGCGGCCGCCGAGGAGATCTCGCAGCTGCTGTACCACGTCCAGGTGATGATGGTCGCCCGCGGGATCTCCCTGGACGACGTCTACGCCCACCTGTAAATCCCACCAGCTCACATTCACCCTCTCCACGCGAAGGAAGCCGACCTCATGCTGCGCATCGCCGTCCCCAACAAGGGTTCACTGTCCGGCCCTGCGGCGGAGATGTTGCATGAGGCCGGCTACCAGCAGCGCCGCGAGTCCAAGGAGCTGCGGATCGTCGACCCGGAGAACGAGGTCGAGTTCTTCTACCTCCGCCCCCGCGACATCGCGATCTACGTCTCCTCCGGCCGCCTCGACATCGGCATCACCGGCCGTGACCTGCTGATCGACTCCGGCGCCGACGCCGAGGAGATCCTGCCGCTGGGCTTCGCCCGCTCCACCTTCCGCTTCGCCGCCAAGCCGGGCACCGCCAACGGCATCGAGGACCTGAAGGGCAGGACGGTCGCCACCTCGTACGAGGGGATCGTCGCGGGGCACCTCGCCGACAGCGGCGTCGACGCCTCCGTCGTCCACCTCGACGGTGCCGTGGAGACCGCGATCGAGCTGGGCGTCGCCGAGGTCATCGCGGACGTCGTCGAGACCGGCACCAGCCTGCGCAACGCGGGCCTGGAGGTGTTCGGCGAGCCGATCATGAAGTCCGAGGCGATCGTCGTCCGCCGCAGGGGTGCCGACGCCGAGGAACCCAAGGTCCAGCAGTTCCTGCGCCGCCTCCAGGGCGTCCTGGTCGCGCGGACCTACGTGATGATGGACTACGACTGCCGGGTCGAGCAGCTGGAGAAGGCCGTCGCCCTTACGCCCGGCCTGGAGTCGCCGACCGTCTCGCCGCTGCACAACGAGGGCTGGGTCGCGGTCCGCGCCATGGTCCCCGCCAAGGAGGCGCAGCGGATCATGGACGACCTCTACTCCATCGGCGCCCGCGCCATCCTGACCACGGCCATCCACGCCTGCCGCCTGTAAGGGGGTCCGCACCGAGATGTCCGACGTCCCCACGCTCCCCGTCACCTTCCGTCCGGGCCACACCCGGGCCATCCTGCTCTCCGCCGGTGTCGTGATCCTCCTGGTGATCTCCGGGATCGCGATGCTGCTGCGGCTCGGCCCGGGGGAGCGGCTGACCTTCGTCGTCACGGGAGTGCTCATCTTCTGGGTGCTGGCCCAGCTGGCCCGTGTGAAGGTCGTGGCCGACGAGTCCGGCGTCACCGTCGTCAACATCGCGAGCAAGCGGCGCCTGGACTGGGCGGAGATCGTCCAGGTGAACCTCCGTCCGGGCGATCCCTGGGTGTTCCTCAACCTCAGCGACGGCACCAGCCTGCCCGCCCTCGGCATCCAGCCGGGCATCGCCAGGCAGCGCGCCATCGCCGACGCACAGGCCCTGCGGGCGCTCGCCGAAGCCCGCTCTGCCGCCCGGAAGGCACAAGATCAGGGCTGACTCGGGGGTGCCCACCCTGCCCGTGCGGCCCGTGTCTTGATTAATCTGGTGGTGGAGGCCTTTTCGCTGCGCCTCCACCCCTGCGTGCCACCCGGTGCACAGGGGTTCCTGCTACCCGAGGAGTGACTCCCTCCAGCGATGGACGGATCGTCCTGTAGTACCTGCGCCGCCCCGACCCGACACAACGGGGAGGCGGTGGCATCGTGACCATCCCCCTGCTGCTCCTCGGAGCGGCGTTCCTGCTCATTCTGGCCAACGGCTTCTTCGTGGCGGCCGAGTTCGGCCTGGTGACGGTCGAGCGTCCGGAGGCCGAGAAGGCCGCCGCCGACGGCGACAAACGCGCCCGTACGGTCGTGGAGTCGCTGAAGGAGCTGTCCTTCCAGCTCTCCGGCACCCAGCTCGGCATCACCATTACCTCCCTGGTCGTCGGCATGCTCGCCGAACCGGCCCTGGCCGAGCTGCTGCACGGCCCGTTCGCCGCGCTCGGCATCCCCGAGGGCGCCGTGTCCGGTGTCGCCGTGGTCGTCGGCATGCTGCTGGCCTCCGCGATCCAGATGGTGATCGGCGAACTCGTCCCCAAGAACTGGGCGGTGTCCAAGCCCCTGCAGGTCGCGCGGTTCGTCGCGGGCCCCCAGCACCGCTTCGCCCGTCTGTTCCGGCCGGTGATCGCCGCGCTCAACACGGTCGCCAACCGGCTGGTCCGCGCGCTCGGCGTGGAACCCACCGAGGAACTGGCCTCCGCCCGCACCCCGGGCGAACTGGTGTCCTTGGCCCGGCACTCAGCGCGGGCCGGTGCCCTGGAGCAGGACACGGCCGACCTCTTCGTCCGCACCCTGTCCCTGGGCGAGCTGACCGCGCAGCACGTCATGACCCCTCGGGTGAGGGTCAGCGCACTGCAGGACACGGCCACCGCCGAGGACATCGTCAACCTCACCCGGGCCACCGGCCTGTCCCGCTTCCCCGTCTACCGGGAGAAGATCGACGAGATCGTCGGCATGGCCCACCTCAAGGACGCGCTGGCGGTCCCGGTGCACGACCGGCTGCGCACGCCGGTCGCCCGTATCGCCCGCAGGGCACTCCTCGTCCCCGAGACCCTGCCCGTCCAGCCGCTTCTCGCCCGGCTGCGCAGCGAGCAGCCGATCGCCGTCGTCGTCGACGAGTACGGCGGCACGGCCGGCGTGGTGACCCTCGAGGACATCGTCGAGGAACTGGTCGGCGAGGTCCGTGACGAGCACGATGCCAAGGACGTGCCCGAGCTGGCGGCCGCCCCGCCCGAGGACGGCAGGCCGGCCTGGGATGTCGACGGCAGCTGCCGCGTCGACATCCTCCAGCGCATAGGCCTCGACGTGCCGGAGGGGCCGTACGAGACCGTCGCCGGCCTGGTCGCCGACCTGCTCGGCCGTATCCCCGCCCCCGGCGACCGGGCCGAACTGCCGGCTGGCGGCTCTCGGTCCGGCAGGTCGGCCACTACCGCGCCGAACGGGTCCGCCTGGTTCGGACGGTCCCCGCGGTGAACGTCATGGAGGCGGCCCGATGAGCGTCCTCCAACTGGTCTTCGCCGCGCTGCTCGTGCTCGCCAACGGCTTCTTCGTCGGCGCCGAGTTCGCGCTCGTCTCCGTCCGCCGCAGCCAGATCGAACCGCTCGGCACGGCCCGGGCACGCCAGGTGCTGTACGGCCTCGAACGGCTCCCCCAGATGATGGCCGCCGCCCAGTTCGGCATCACCGTCTGCTCCCTGACCCTCGGCGCGGTCGCCGAACCGACGGTGGCACAGCTCCTTGAACCGGTGTTCGAGGGGATCCATCTCCCGGACGGCGTGATCCATCCCCTCGGCTATGTCATCGCCCTCGCCGCGGTGGTCTTCTTCCACCTGGTCATCGGCGAGATGGTGCCGAAGAACCTCGCCATGGCGGCGCCCGAGAAGGCGGCACTCTGGCTCAGCCCGGGCCTGGTCTGGTTCGCCCGGCTGTGCAGACCGATCACCGTGTCCCTCGGCGCCTGCGCCCAGGGCATCCTCCGGCTCTTCCGCGTCGAGCCCAAGGACGAGGTCGAGGCCGTCGTCACCAGCGAGCAGCTGAACCGCCTGCTGGAGGACTCGGGCCAGGCGGGTCTGCTCGACCCCGAGGAGCAGGAGCGGCTGGAGGACGCCCTGGAGCTGGGCTCCCGTCCGGTGACGGACGTCCTGCTGCGCCGGGAGTCACTGGTGACGGTGACCCCGTCGGTCACACCGGGCGAGATCGTGGATCTGACCGCCCGCACGGGCTACTCCCGCTTCCCGGTCGCGGCGGCGGAGAAGGGGCCCTTCATGGGGTACGTCCACGTGAAGGACGTCCTCGACCTGGAGGAGTCCGACCGCGCGGTTCCTCAGCACGTCTGGCGCCCCATGACCACCCTGCGCGCCGAGCTGCCGCTGGACGACGCGCTCACGGTGATGCGCCGAGCGGCCACCCACCTGGCCCAGGTGGCGGACGCGAGCGGCCGGGTGCTGGGCCTGGTCGCCCTGGAGGACGCACTGGAGCTCCTGGTGGGCGAGGTGCGGGATCCGGCGCACCGGGAAACGGCCGACGTGAAGCTGACGGAACCGAGGTCGAGTGGGGAGCCGGAGGAGGTACTGGCCTCCTAGACCGTCGTCGCCCGCGGGCGCGCGGGGACTGGTCGCGCGGTCCCCCGCGCCCCTGGGAGCCGCGGCGGCCGTACCCGCGTCGCACCGCGGCCGCACCTACAGGGCCGACGGATCCTGCGGCCCCCGTCCCGACAGCACCTCTCCGTACGCCTGCATCAGGTCCGGCAACCGCAGCGTCGCCAGATCCGACCGTGACAGCGCCCCGGCGTACGTCGACAACCGCAGATCCCGGTACGCACAGCTCTTCTCGTACAGCGTCCGCAGGAACCGCCCGTTCCCCAGCTCGTCGATCCACCCCTGATCCACCACGTGCCCGGCGATCGACCGCAGCTCCTCCAACGCCTCCTCGTCCCACAGGTCCCCGTTCTCAGAGGCCAGCACCTTGCCGATCTCGGTGAGCTCCTGCGGCCGGTAGGAAGGGAAGTCGACACGGGTCGTGAAGCGGGAGGACAGCCCGGGATTCGCCGCCAGCAGCCGGTCCATGCCCTCCGGATAGCCGGCCAGGATCACCACCAGGTGGTCCCGGTTGTCCTCGGCCCGCTTGAGCAGCACCTGCAGCGCCTCGTCGCCGTACGCGTCCCCCTTGCCGTATCCGGAGTTGGACAGCGAGTACGCCTCGTCCACGAACAGCACCCCGCCGATCGCGGAGTCGATCAGCTCATTGGCCTTCACGGCCGTCTGCCCGAGGTACTCGCCGACCAGATCGGCCCGCTGGGCCTCCACCAGGTGATCCCCACCGAGCAGGCCCAGTGCGTAGAACACCCGTCCGAGAATCCGCGCGACCGTGGTCTTCCCGGTCCCCGACGGACCGGAGAAGACGAAGTGCCGTTTCGGTGGCTGCACCGGCAGCCCCTGCCCGGTCCGCAGCCGGGCCATGTTCAGCTGCGCGGACAACGCCTTGACCTGGCGCTTGACCGGCTCGAGCCCCACCATGCGCTCCAGCTCGGCGAGCGCCTCCTCGAGCAGGGCCGGATCGGTCGGTCCGGCGGGGATCGGGGACGAGGACACCCCTGTCTTCACGCGCACCACCGGGTCGCTCACCGACGGCAGGGGTCCGGTCGGCAGATCCGGTTCCGGCAGCCGCAGATCGCGGCCTTCCATGCCGAAGAGCGGATCGAACCCGTCCGGCCCGTCCACGGTGTCCTGCCCGATGCCGGTCAGCGTGATCGCGGCGAGGCCGGCCGCGTCGTCGTACCCGTCGCCCTCGGCGATCGCGGCGAGCCGCGCCGAGGTGTCCATGAAGGCCGCGTCGACCCGGTGCACCGCCCGGTACAGCGGGAGCGCGGCGGCCGAGCGGCCGGTGCCCTCGTGGGCGCGGGCCAGCCAGTACCGCAGCTCCTTGCGCTGCGGCTGCTCGCTGCGGCAACGCATCAGTGCCGCCGAGAGAAGGGGCTCGGCCTGCCCGTACATCTCCAGCCGCACCCGGGCCATGCCGCCGAACAGGCCCGCCTCGATACCGAGCAGGGGATCGTCCAGCAGCGGATCGGTGTGCCGGACGAGCTGGTCCCAGTCCTTGACCAGGTAGGCGCGGCAGGCGTGCAGGAAGCGGACCTGCGGATCGGTGTCGACCGGGGGCAGACCGGCGAGCGCCCGGTCCAGCTCGGGCACGTGCCGGCCGTCCAGCCAGTGCGAGGCGTGCGCCAGCAGCAGATCGCGCGGGCTCTCCAGCACCGGCTGCACCCACCAGCCCAGCCAGTACCAGGAGTTGAGGGCCCTGCGGTGCCGGGCGCGCTGTTCACCGAAGCGCTCGCGGTGCCGGAACATCCTCAGCAGCGCGGTCGTCGTGTCGACCCGCAGCGCGTGCAGCCCGAGCCAGGCGTCCGCCATGCCCGGGTCCGTCCGCACCGCGGTGCGGAACTCCTCCTCGGCCTGCGGGTAGGCGCCCATCGTGTAGGCGTCCACACCTCGCAGCCAGGCCAGGTCGGCCGGGGCCTCGGGGCCCTGCGTGCCGAAGTCCATCACGTCCCCCCACAGACCGTGCCCCGTGGTTCACCACCGGGCGGTCGCCCGACGGCCGCCGCAGTCGAACCGCCGTGCCGCGGACCGGAGTTACCGGTGCGCGAGGCAGCCGCTCGAAGGTCGCACCGAGGGCATCGTACCCGCGGCCGGACCACCTGCCGAAGGGTGCCGCACAGGCCGTTTGACGAGGTGGAAGCAGATGGGGCGCACACGATTTCGTGACCCAGGGTGAGCGGATCGGTGCGGGGGGCGCCCAGGAAACGGGCCGCGGGCAGAACGAAGCCCCCGGTCACGGGGGAACAACCGGGGGCTTCGCGTCGATGGGCGGCTCCGAATGGCCGCACATTGAGAACGTAAGTCCTGTCCGGGCCCCGGGTCAAGCGCCGTTGAGGCACTCGGAGAAGTTCGCCCGCAAGGCTCTTCACGGCTTCATCACATCGCTGTGGGCCCCTCACTTTGGGTAGTGATCTGGTCCGGTCCAGGGGATGACCCAGGCCCCGGAAGTACCTCGTACCCCTCCGGTGTCTGCAGCACCAGCAGGTCGGCATGGGGGCGCGAAGGGTCGGCGGCGAAGTGCGTGCGCTCCGCCTCGACCCAGCCGTCCCAGAACTCCCCTTGCTCCGCCCCGTCCCGCGACCGGCCCCGCCCCCAGGACTCCTCCGGGGGCAGCTCCATCCACAGCAGCCCCGCCAGATGCGGCCGCAGCGCACGGCGGCCGGCGCCGACGCCCTCGATCAGCACCACGGGCGCGGGCGGCAGCGTGCGGGGCGCGCCGAACGTGCGAGCGCGCCAGTCGTAGGGGGTGTAGTACGCGCTCTCGCCACGGGCCAGCGGCGCGATCACCTGGTCCATCAGCCGGCCGGTCCACGCGAAGAGCTGCTCGTGGCTGGCGATGTCGTCGAGGTGGAGCACCGGCGCCCCGCCCAGCGCGGCGGCGAGCCGCCAGGCGAAGGTGGATTTGCCGGAGCCGGCGTGCCCGTCGACGCCGATCAGCCGGACCGGCCCCACGGAGGGGGGAAGCCCGCGCAGCCGGGCGGCGAGGTCGTGAATGGTGATTCCCGAGGTGTGGTGCGGTGTGGCGGGTTATCCGGAAACAGTCTAGTGCCGGTCCGTGGTGACCGGACCGACCGCACTCCGCCCCTGCCGTCGGGCCGGAAGACGTCACGATTTGAACCATTGGCCGGCAGCCAGTCAATCGCGCCGATAAACATTCCGAATCCCCTGACCGATATGTCGAATTCGGCGTTCCGGGTGTGCCCGCCGCTGAGTAAGGTGCCTCGTGCGCAACTGTGATGCGGCGAACGGGGACGGGCGGGTGGACATGGCCACGGAGTTATTCGAGGGGCACTATGTGTGGCATCCGGCGGCCGACGACCGAGTCTTGGCAAGCGTTTGCGTCGATGTGCGCGCCGGACGTTATCGATACGCGTCCGAGGCGCTCGCCGAGACGCGTTCCGACTTCGCCCTGCGCGCCCACCGCTCGCTGGTGCTCGCCTCCGAGGCGGCCGGTACCGACCTGGTGGAGCGCTGGCTGGACGAGGAGCCGACACCCGAGGCGGCCCTGATGTGGGCCCGGGTCGCGGTGCAGCGCGCGCTGCGGGCCGCCGACGCGCGGGACGAGCGCGCCGAGACGCTGGAGCGGATAGCGCTGACCGCCTGCGACCGCGCCGCCGCCCTGGCTCCCGGTGACCCCACTCCCTGGGTCGCCAAGCTGGCCATGGCCCGGTTGCACCGGCTGCGCGACCCGGCCCCGCAAGGGCTGCTCACCGCCCCACCGGGGCCCTGGCGGCTGTTCGCGCACGTCCTGTCCCTGGACCCGTGGCACCGCGAGGCGCACCACCGCTTTCTGTCCTGCTTCTTCACGCGCTACGGCGGCTCGGTCAACGCCGCCTGGGACGTGGCCGCCTTCCTCAGCCAGCGGGCGCCGGCCGACTCCGCGCTCCGGCTGCTGCCCCTGGTGGCCCTGGTGGAGAGCTACAACCCGACCCAGTTGCTCGCCGACCGGGTCTGGGAGCAGCCCCAGTGGCGCTCCACCGCACTGGCGATCTACCACAACTGGCTTCCGGCGATGGCCGGTTACCGCTTCACCCCGGTGCTCGACCTGGCCTACCTCGCGCACGCGCTGGTCATGGCCCAGCGCGAGTTCGAGGCCCGGGCGGTGTTCACGGCGATGGGCCCGTACGCCTCGCGCATGCCCTGGAGTGCCTTCGGCGACCCCGTCGAGCAGCTCAACCGGGCCCGGCGTGCCTGCGGACTGCCCGTCCCCGGACCCGTCTGACCCGCTCGTCCCCCCTTTTCCCATCGAGAGAAAGGCCGATCAGTGTCGGAACGGACATCGACGCCGCGCGCGAAGAGACGCGCGGGCGAAGACGCGGTCGTGCTCGACGACGACGCGACCCTGCACGCGATGGGTTATCCGCGGAAACTCACCCGACGGTTCAAGGCGTTCGACAATTTCGCGATCTCCTTCACCATCATCAATATCCTCTCGGGTATTTTCTCGTCCTTCGGATTCGGTATGAGTGCGGGCGGCCCTCGCGTTCTCGTATTCGGCTGGATCGGCGTCTCCATCATGGTGCTGCTCATCGGCGCGGCCATGGCGGAAGTCGCCTCGGCCTATCCGACGAGCGGTGCCCTGTATTTCTCGGCCGGTAAACTCGCCAAGCGGCACAAGGGCGCCTGGTCCTGGTTCACGGGCTGGCTCAATTTCGTGGGCCAGATCGGCGGCACCGCGGCCACCGGCTACGCGGCCGCCACCTTCATCCAGGCGTTCGTGCAGCTGCAGTGGCCCTCCTACCAGCCGACCGCGCACCAGACGGTGTTGATCACGGCCCTGATCATCGTGCTGCAGGGACTCGCCAACACCTACACCGTCCAGCTCGTCGCCGTACTGAACCGCATTTCCGTCTGGTGGCTGTTGGTCGGACTCGTCGTGATCGTGGGCGCACTCATAGTGATGCCCGATCATCATCAGCCGGCGTCCTTCGTGACGCATTTCGAGAACAACACCGGGTTCACGAGCGGACTTTACGGCGGCATGCTCGGCCTGCTGGTCACCAGTTGGACCTTCACCGGGTTCGACGGCAGCTTCCACATGTCCGAGGAAACGGTCGGCGCCACACTCAACGCCCCGAAGGGGATCACTCGCGCCATCGGCTATTCGGCGATCACCGGCCTGATCCTGATGCTGGCACTGGTCTACAGCATTGGCGACTACGCCAAGGTGGCCGGAGCGGGGACGCCGCCCGTCCAGATTCTCATCGACGGCCTCGGACTCGGCACCGCCAAGGTCATGCTCCTCATCGTCATCGGGGCGATGCTCTTCTGCGGCCTGGCCAACCTCACCAGCAACACCCGGCAGATCTTCGCCTTCTCCCGGGACGGTGCCATGCCCGGCTCCCGCTTGTGGCACTCGGTCTCGCTGCGCACCCGTACCCCCGTGAAGGCGGTATGGCTCGCGGTGGGCTGCTCGCTGGCCCTCGTCGTCCCCGGCTGGTGGTCGCACACGGCGTTCACGGCCATCGTCAGCGTCAACGTCGTCGGGCTCTTCCTCGCCTACGCCGTACCGATCTTCCTGCGGCTCCGGCTCGGTGACGCGTTCCAGCCCGGGCCCTGGCACCTGGGCCGCTGGGGCCGGCCGGTCGGCTGGCTCGCGGTGGTCTGGATCCTGCTCAGCAGCGTCCTGTTCATGCTGCCGCAGGCCTCGCCGATCACCGTCGACTCCTTCAACTACGCGCCGATCGCGCTCGCCGCCGTCCTGCTCGTGGCCACGGTGTGGTGGTTCGCCACCGCCCGCCGCCGCTTCCAGGGCCCGGTCAGCTACGGCCGGCCCGACGAGGTCGCCGCGATGGACCTCATCTGACCCGCCCGGCGACACGCTCGTCCCCCCGGCCCCGGCGCACGCCCCCCGCGCCGGGGCCTTGGCGCACCCCGCGGAAACCCCTTTCATTGGCCAAGACCAATATTCATGGCGCGGCATGCGCGGAAGTGCTGGCAGGGGTATGCCGCCTGATCCATAGTTGGCGCACAACCGTGCACCGGATCAGCCCCGACTCGGACACCTGGGGGTATTCGCGCCCATGAGCAGAGCCGAACAGCCGTCCCGCAGAACCGTCCTGGCCGTCGCCGTCGCCGCGGCGGTGACCGCCACGGCGGCCCCCACCGCCGCCGCAGCGCCGGGAACCGCCGCCCGCACCGGCGCCCCGGCCCAGGCGCCGGACCGCCCGATCGACTACCACGCCTGGACCACCCACCGTGAGTGGCGTTCCGGCACCGCCCAGGGCACCCGGGCCGTCTCCGGTCACCGCCCCGGCCTCGTGATCGGCGCGCCCGCCGGCCGCAGCGACTACACCGACCCGCACACCGGCACCACCGCCACCTGGGAGTACGCCACCTGGACCTCCCCGGTCCACCGGCTCACCGTCCCCGCCACCGAGGTCATCGCCTCCTGGAACGCGCACACCCCCGATGGCACCTGGCTCCAGGTGGAGCTGCGGGGCACGTACTCCGACGGCACCGACACGCCCTGGTACGTGATGGGCCGCTGGGCGGCCGGCGACCAGGACATCAAGCGGACTTCGGTGGACGACCAGACCGACGGCAAGAGCACCATCTGGACCGACACCTTCTCCATCGACGACGCGGGCACCGGCCTGCGCCTGACGTCGTACCGCCTGCGCCTCACCCTGTACCGCAAGCCCGGCACGCACCTCACCCCGACCGTCTGGCGGCTCGGCGCGATGGGCTCCGACATCCCGGACCGCTTCACCGTCCCCGCCTCCACTCCCGGTCTCGCCCAGGAACTGGCCGTCCCGCGCTACTCGCAGGAGATCCACAAGGGCCAGTACCCGCAGTACGACAACGGTGGCGAGGCCTGGTGCAGCCCCACCTCCTCGCAGATGATCATCGAGTACTGGGGCGGCCGGCTCACAGCCGAGCAACTTTCCTGGGTGGACCCCAGCTATGCCGACCCGCAGGTCGACCACGCCGCCCGCTTCACCTACGACCACCAGTACCAGGGCTGCGGCAACTGGCCCTTCAATGCGGCCTACGCGGCCACCTACCCGGGCCTCCAGGGTGTGGTCACCCGGCTCACCTCCCTCACCGACCTGGAGACGCTGGTCGCGGCCGGTATCCCGGCCATAACGTCCCAGTCCTTCCTGAAGACCGAGTTGACCGGCGCCGGGTACGGCACCTCCGGCCATCTGATGACGGTCATCGGCTTCACCGCGGACGGCGACGTGATCGCGAACGACCCGGCCTCGCCGAACGACGAGGCGGTACGGCGGGTCTATCTGCGCCGGGAGTTCGAGAACATCTGGCTGCGGACCAAGCGGTACAACGCCTCCGGCAAGGTCGTCTCCGGCACCGGCGGGGTCTGCTACCTGTACTTCCCAGCCCACCCGAGCCCGCGCCAGTGCAAGGCGCTCGCCTCGGTGGGCGTGCGCTGAACCGGCCTGTGTGAGCAACGTCTCCGCCGCAAACGCCGTCGCGGGTGGCAAGGTGGACAAACGGTGGGGAAATTCCACTCCACACGTCCGACCTCTGTGAGAAACCATGACCGCACACCCGGCCACCGCCACCCGCGTCCGCACCGGCGGCCCCCAGGAAGACGGCCCGAACATCCTCGAGCACGTCATGGGCTGGGTGCTCGTCGTGGTGACCGCGATGCTCGTGACCCAGCTCGGCCTGCTCTGATCCGACCTCACGCGCGAGGCATGTTCTGACATACTGCGGAGGTCCCACCGACCTCCCAGACCAGGGTCGAAATTGAATATGCCTCAGCAGCGTGCCGCCGCCCGCCCCCCAGCTCTCGACCCCGCTGGAGCAGGGGACGCGCCGCTCCGGGCGCGCGGCACCGAGCGCTCGGTGGCGCGTCGCGCCGAACTCATCGCCATCGGGCGGAAGCTGTTCGCCGACACCTCCTACGACGCGCTGTCCATGGACGACATCGCCCGCCAGGCGCATGTCGCCAAGGGGCTGATCTACTACTACTTCCGGTCCAAGCGCGGCTATTACCTGGCGATCGTCCAGGACTCCGTCGCCGACCTGGTCTCCTCCGCCGGAAACGGCCTCGAGCTGGCCGCCCGGGACCGCGTCCACCGCACCATCGACGGCTATCTGCGCTACGCCGAGCACCACCAGGCCGCCTACCGCACCATCGTCAGCGGCGGAGTCGGCTTCGACACCGAGGTGCACGCCATCCGGGACGGCGTACGCGCGGCGATCATCGCCACCATCGCCGAAGGTGCCTACGGCCGCGGCGACATCGCCCCGCTCGCCCGCATGGGCCTGCTCTCCTGGGTGTGCAGCGTCGAGGGCGCCACCCTGGACTGGATCGCCCGCCCCGAGCTGTCCCGCGACACCCTGTGCGAGTTGCTGGTGAAGACGCTCGGCGGAGCCCTGCGCGCCATCGAGGAGCTGGACCCGGGCTACCCGGCCCCGCCCCCGGCCCGCCGCGGCGACTGACACGCACAAGGGAGCGAAGGGCCCGTGGCCCTCCGCTCCCGAGTAGCCCGTGGTGCCCGTGGTGGGGTCAGTTGATGGCCTTGATCAGCTCACCGCTCGCGGTGTCGCCGCTCAGCTCCCAGAAGAAGGTGCCGCCCAGACCCTGCTGGTTCTTGTACGTCATCTTCGTGGCGACGGTCGCCGGGGTGTCGTAACTCCACCAGTCGTTCCCGCACTTGGCGTAGGCCGTGCCGCCCACCGTCCCGGTCACCGGGCACTTGGTCTTGAGCACCTTGTAGTCGTCGATGCCCTGCTCGTAGGTGCCCGCCGCCGGCCCGGTCGCCGTGCCGCCGGGAGCCGCCTGCGTGACACCGGTCCAGCCGCGCCCGTAGAAGCCGATTCCCAGCAGCAGCTTCGAGGCCGGGATGCCGAGGCCCTTGAGCTTCGCGACGGTCGCCGAGGTGTGGTAGTTCGCCTTGGGGATGCCCGAGTAGGAGTTCAGCGGGGAGTGCGGGGCGGTCGGGCCCGCGGCGTCCCAGGCGCCGAAGTAGTCGTACGTCATCGGGTTGTACCAGTCGACGTACTGGGCGGCGCCCGCGTAGTCCGCCGCGTCGATCTTGCCGCCGCCGGTGGCGTCCGCGGTGATCGCGGCCGTGACCAGGTTGCCGGAGCCGAACTTCGAGCGCAGGGCGCCCATGAGGTTCCTGAAGGCCTCCCGTCCGCTGGTGTCACAGGTGTTGCCGCAGGCGTTCGGATACTCCCAGTCGATGTCGATGCCGTCGAAGACGCCCGCCCACTTGGAGTTCTTCACCAGGTCGTAGCAGGACTGGGCGAAGGCCGCCGGGTTCTTCGCGGCCTCCCCGAAGCCACTGGACCAGGTCCAGCCGCCGAAGGACCACAGGACCTTCAGGCCCGGGTGCTTCTTCTTCAGCTTCAGCAACTGGTTGAAGTTGCCGCGCAGCGGCTGGTCCCAGGTGTCGGCGACGCCGTCGACCGACTCGGCGGCCGTGTAGGCGCGGTCGGTGGCCGCGTAGGAGTCGCCCATCGCGCACTTGCCGCCGGTGACGTTGCCGAAGGCGTAGTTGATGTGGGTCAGCCTGGCCGCCGAGCCCGAGGTCTCGACGTTCTTGACGTAGTACTTGCGGTCGTAGGTGCCCCATTCGGTGAAGTAGCCGACGACCTTGGAACCGGCCTGGACCCGCTCGGCGGCGGGAGCGGCCGTGGTCGCGGTCGCGGTGCCCGCGCCGGCCAGCAGCCCGGCACCGAGGACGGCGGAACACGCGGCGGAGACGAGCGCCCGGCACCAGGCGCGGGAGCGGCGGGGAGTGTGCATCGGGTGGGCTCCTCGTGGGGGAGAGGGGAACGCGCGCCGATTGGCATGAACGCGGTAAAGCGTTGGTCATGCAGAGTAGGAGGACTAGACCAGTAGGTCAATGGTTCGGACCAATTCCGGAGGCTGAAGGAGGGCGGACCGGATTCCTGAAGTAAGCGGTCGTTAACTGGTGACGGAAGGCCCTCGATCGGGCATACTCACAGCGCACAGCCGCTGGTCAGCAGCTTCCGAGACCCGGGAGCCGGCCCCTACGGCCGACCGGAACGATCAGGCGGAGCCGCCCCCACCCACGGGCCGGTCCGCCGGTGCCCGAACAGGGAGGAGACCGACGCCATGCCCGACCGCGACCCGCAGCCGGTGGAGCGTCAGCTGCCGACGGAGGAGGCGCGGGATCTGCTCGCGCTCGCCCGGGAGATCGCCCAGCGCGAGATCGCGCCGAAGGCCGCCGAGGAGGAGGACGCGGGACGCTTCCCGCGCGAGGTCTTCACCCTGCTCTCCGAAGCCGGCCTGCTCGGCCTGCCGTACGACTCGGAGTACGGCGGCGGCGACCAGCCCTACGAGGTGTACCTGCAGGTCCTGGAGGAGCTGGCCGCGGCACGGCTCACCGTGGGCCTCGGCGTCAGCGTGCACACGCTCGCCTCCTACGCGCTCGCCGCCCACGGCACCAAGCAGCAGCAGGTCGAGCACCTGCCCGCGATGCTCGGCGGCGGCCTGCTCGGGGCGTACTGCCTCTCCGAGCCCTCCTCGGGTTCGGACGCGGCCTCCCTGCGCACCAAGGCCGTCCGGGACGGTGACGAGTGGGTGATCACCGGCACCAAGGCCTGGATCACGCACGGCGGCATCGCCGACTTCTACACCGTGATGGCCCGCACCGGCGAGGACGGCCCGCGTGGGATCACCGCCTTCCTGGTGCCGGGCGACGCGCCGGGCCTCAGTGGTGCGGCGCCCGAGAAGAAGATGGGCATGAAGGGCTCGCCCACCGCCCAGGTCCACCTGGACGGCGTAAGGGTCCCCGCTGACCGGCGCATCGGCGAGGAGGGCCAGGGCTTCGCCATCGCCCTGTCCGCCCTCGACTCAGGACGGCTCGGCATCGCGGCCTGCGCCGTCGGCCTCGCCCAGGCCGCGCTGGACCAGGCGGTCGCCTACGCCACCCAGCGCCGGCAGTTCGGCCGGCCCATCGCCGACTTCCAGGGGCTGCGGTTCATGATCGCCGACATGGCGACCCAGATCGAGGCCGGCCGCGCGTTGTACCTCGCGGCGGCCCGGCTGCGCGACGCCGGCAGGCCGTTCGCGAAGCAGGCGGCCATGGCCAAGCTGCACTGCACCGACACGGCCATGAAGGTCACGACGGACGCCGTGCAGATACTCGGGGGCTACGGCTACACCGCCGACTTCCCGGCCGAGCGCTACATGCGCGAGGCCAAGGTCCTGCAGATCGTCGAGGGCACCAACCAGATCCAGCGGATGGTCATCGCCCGTCATGTGGCGGGACCCGAAGGTCGCTGAACTGGCCCGCGCGGACGGTCGGGGCCGCCAGCCTGACCCACTCCGGGTCGTGGCGGCCCGGCAGCGTGCGGCCCCGGTCCGCCCAGACGCGCATCAGGTCGCGGTAGATGGGCGGATCCTGCGGTGCGGGCGGCGGCGGAAGCGATTCTGCGGGGCGGGGGACGAAGATGCGGCGCTGACGCCCGGTGGCCGAGTACAAGGGGGTCATGCCGGGAGAACGCGGCGCGGGCCGGACAGGTTACCCCTCGGCCGAATCGTGCGTGCGTTCCCGGACGGCGTCCGGTTCCCCGTCCGGCCTCCTCCACGGCCGCCGCTTCGTCCCCTGCCGGCAGGCGTACTTCGGGGAGGTCGCGGCCTCGCGGATCCGGACACACCGAACCTGCACCATGACGGTCTGCGCGCCATGGTGCAGGGCGGCTGCCGGGGTGGAGCCGGGCCTGCTCCGAAGCGGCTCAGGCGGCCTGGCGGCGCGGCGACGGTACGCGCACCGGGCGCGAGCCCGGGCCGCCGACGTGCGAGAAGGGCTGCGTCCGCCAGTCCAGACCCTGGGGAAGCGTCAGCAGCAGGGCGGTGTCCTGCTCCTGCGGCGTGAAGGACTCGTCCGCGGGGCGGGCGTCGGCCGCCGCACGGCCCGTGCCCGCACAGACCGTGAGCCCGAACGGGTTCCACGGCGAGGCGCACAGCGCGTGCTCCGGCAGGACCTCCTCGTCCGCCAGCAGCGCGATCGGCTGCGCGCAGTCCGGGCAGATCACCCGGTACATCTCGAAGGTGTCGTAGGCGTCCAGTTCCTCGTCGAGGGCGTCGGGTTCGACGCCCTCCGGCTCGGGCTCTACGACCGGCTGCTGCCGCTTGGACGCGGATCGACCAGGGCGCTTGACACTCTGCATGGGTTTCTCCCCCTAAGGCTGGGCCGTGAAGGCGCTGCGGCCTCGACCACAGCAAGCACTTCCCGTCCGGTCTCGGCGGTAATCACGAGAACATCACGGACCCGGTTCAAGGTGTGTGGTATTCATCACATGGCCTTGCGTGGGTGCCCGCCGGGAGACCGGTTCGGTGCTTTTTGTATCGAACCGGCTATGACCTGCGCTCTCGGCTATCCGCGGAGATCAAGCGCCCTGTAGGTTTTGGCGCCATGGAGGAGCTGGACCGTCAGATCGTGCAGCTGCTCGTCAAGGACGGGCGGATGAGCTACACAGACCTGGGCAAGGCCACGGGCCTGTCCACGTCGGCCGTGCACCAGCGGGTGCGCCGGCTCGAACAGCGTGGCGTCATCCGCGGCTACGCCGCGGTGGTCGACCCCGAGGCCGTGGGCCTGCCGCTCACCGCGTTCATCTCGGTGAAACCGTTCGACCCCAGCGCACCCGACGACATCGCGGACCGGCTCGCCGGCGTCCCCGAGATCGAGGCCTGCCACAGCGTCGCCGGCGACGAGAACTACATCCTCAAGGTACGTGTGGCCACCCCGCACGAACTGGAGGAGCTGCTGGCCCGCGTGCGTTCCCTCGCCGGGGTCTCCACACGGACGACGGTGGCCCTCTCGACGCCGTACGAGGCACGCCCGCCGAAGATCTGAGCCCGGGCCGTCCCGCGGCTCCGGACGCGCCGCCCCGGTGCCCGGTGTGCCCCGCGCACGCGAGAGACTGTCCGCCATGAGTGAGCAGTCCGCCGAGCCCAAGACCGTCCTGCTGCGTCGCGGGGAGGTGCACAGCCCCGCCGACCCCTTCGCCACCGCGATGGTGGTGGAGCGCGGCCAGGTCGCCTGGGTCGGCTCCGAGGGTGCCGCCGACGCCTTCGCCGACGGGGTGGACGAGGTGGTCGACCTCGACGGTGCCCTGGTCACCCCGGCTTTCACCGACGCCCATGTGCACACCACCGCCACGGGTCTGGCCCTGACCGGCCTCGACCTGTCCGGCGCCCCGTCCCTGGAGGCGGCCCTCGCCCTGGTCCGCGAGTTCGCCGCGGCCCGCCCCGGCGACCGGGTCCTGCTCGGCCACGGCTGGGACGCCGCCCGCTGGCCCGGCGGCCGCCCGCCCACGAGGGCCGAACTGGACGAGGCCACCGGTGGCCGTCCGCTGTACCTCTCCCGCATCGACGTGCACTCGGCGGTCGTCACCACCGCCCTGCTCGACCTGCTCCCCGGGGACGTGCCGCGCGAGGACGCCCCGCTCACCCGGGACGCCCACCACATCGTGCGTGAGGCCGCCCTCGCCGCCATCACCCCCGCCCAGCGCGCCGAGGCCCAGCGCACCGCCCTCGCGCACGCGGCCTCTCTCGGTATCGGCTCGGTGCACGAGTGCGGCGGCCCGCAGATCTCCTCCGAAGAGGACTTCACCGGTCTGCTGAAGCTCGCGGCCGAGATCCCCGGCCCCCGCGTGGTCGGCTACTGGGCCGAGCAGAACGTCGGGAAGGCGCGCGAGCTCGGTGCCGCGGGGGCCGCGGGCGACCTCTTCGCCGACGGCGCCCTCGGCTCGCACACCGCCTGCCTGCACGAGCCGTACGCCGACGCCGGCCACACCGGCACCGCCTACCTGGACGCCGACGCGGTCGCCGCCCATGTCGTCGCCTGCACCGAGGCGGGCCTGCAGGCCGGCTTCCACGCCATCGGCGACGCCGCCGTGACCGCCGTCGTCGAGGGGGTCCGCGCCGCCGCCGAGAAGGCCGGCCTCGCCCGCGTCCGCGCCGCCCGGCACCGCGTCGAGCACGCCGAGATGCTCACCCCGGAGACCGTCGCCGGCTTTGCCGAGCTGGGCCTGATCGCCTCCGTCCAGCCCGCCTTCGACGCCCTGTGGGGCGGCGAGGACGGCATGTACGCCCAGCGCCTGGGCGCCGAGCGGGCCCGCGGCCTCAACCCCTTCGCGGCTCTGCTGCGGGCGGGTGTGCCGCTCGCCTTCGGCTCCGACAGCCCGGTCACCCCGCTCGACCCCTGGGGCACGGTCCGGGCCGCCGCCTTCCATCACACGCCCGAACACCGGGTCTCCGTCCGCGCCGCCTTCACCGCGCACACGCGCGGCGGCTGGCGGGCCGTCGGACGGGACGACGCGGGGGTCCTGGTTCCCGGTGCACCCGCCGACTACGCGGTCTGGCGCACCGACGAGCTGATCGTCCAGGCCCCCGACGACCGGGTGGCGCGCTGGTCGACCGACCCGCGCTCCGGGACCCCCGGCCTGCCCGATCTCACCCCGGGCCACGACCTGCCGGTCTGCCTGCGCACCGTCGTGGGCGGGCGGACGGTGTTCGTACGGCCGGGCGAGTGATCTCCCGGGGTGGCGCGGCGGCGATCGCGCCGGGCCGCCCCGTCGCCCGACCTGCGCATCCTTTCGGCTCACCGCTGAGGACGCTGTGTTCATCCAGGTCAGGAGGCTGTTGACAGTCGGCGGCCGGGGGCCGGTAGGTTCGGCCGGGTCCACCACCGGACGCCTGACCGGAGAGTTCCACGCAACTCGTCGCAGCGCCGCTGGGTCAGCGGACGGTGTGCAGCACCGGGGCACCGTCGCTGGGAGCCAGGCTCAGCGCCCGCGCCGACGTGGATCGTTCCGGCCGGATGGGGGTCCCTCCCTGCTCGAGCGAAGCCGAGAGCTTGGGGGAAAGGTGTGACCCGGGTGGGGCCCGGGCGCTCAGTAGACAACGGCTTTCGGTCGATCCGCAGCCAGCGGGTCCCAGGTCGGCCCGAAGGGCGCCGGGGCCCCCATCCGTCGCGGAACGCAGGTACCGAAAAGGGTGTTCTTACCCCACCCTTGTGGAATCGACACCACCATACGAAGGAGTCGGCACGTCATCCCAGGCCGCGGCCACTATGGTGGATCCCTGCGTACAACATGAAGGGGCAGCAGTGAACGACGGCGACGGGACCCTCGCGGCCAAGGCCCAGGGCAGGCAGTTCGGTCCGCTCGGCACGGCCTTGGTGATCATCCCGACCTACAACGAGGCGGAGAACATCAGGTCCATCGTCGGCCGGGTGCGCGTGGCCGTCCCCGAGGCGCACGTACTCATCGCGGACGACAACAGCCCGGACGGCACCGGCAAGCTCGCCGACGAACTGGCCGCCGGGGACGACCACGTCCAAGTGCTGCACCGCAAGGGCAAGGAGGGCCTCGGCGCCGCCTACCTCGCGGGCTTCCGCTGGGGCCTGGAGCGCGGCTACGGCGTGCTGATCGAGATGGACGCCGACGGCTCCCACCAGCCCGAGGAACTGCCCCGCCTGCTCACCGCCCTCAAGGGCGCCGACCTGGTGCTCGGCTCCCGCTGGGTGCCCGGCGGCCGGGTGGTGAACTGGCCCAGGTCCCGCGAGTTCATCTCCCGCGGCGGCAGCCTCTACTCCCGCCTCGCCCTGGACCTGCCGCTGCGCGACATCACCGGCGGCTACCGCGCCTTCCGCCGGGAGACCCTGGAGGGCCTGGGGCTGGAGGAGGTCGCCTCGCAGGGCTACTGCTTCCAGGTCGACCTGGCCCGCCGCGCGGTCAAGGCCGGCTACCACGTGGTCGAGGTCCCGATCACCTTCGTCGAGCGGGAACTCGGCGACTCCAAGATGAGCAAGGACATCCTCGTCGAGGCGCTGTGGCGGGTCACCGCGTGGGGCGTGAGCGACCGCGTCGGCAAGATCACCGGCAAGGGCAAGCAGGCCTAGCGCCCACCGCCCGCTCCGGCTGATCGGCCCCTTATCCCGCGCTGAGCCGCCCCCAGGCACACTGGGAGCATGACGACTGGCGCTCCGACCTCTCCGTATGCCGCCCGGCCCCGGCGCTCCCGGCTGCGGCGGTATGTGCCCCTGGGTGTCGCCGCCTGGCTGGTGCTGGAGATCTGGCTGCTGTCCCTGGTCGCGGGCGCGGCGGGCGGTCTCGCGGTGTTCCTGCTCCTGGTCGGCGGCGTCGTGGCCGGCTCCGTGGTCATCAAGCGGGCGGGGCGCCGCGCGTTCCAGAGCCTCAACGAGGCGCTGCAGCGGGGTGGCTCGCCCGAGCGCGGGGGCGGCAACGGCCTGATGATGCTCGGCGGGCTGCTGCTGATGATCCCCGGCCTGGTCTCCGACGTGGCCGGCCTGCTCCTGCTGCTCCCGCCGGTCCAGAAGGCCGTGAGCCGCTACGCCGAGAACGCCGTGGGCAAGAGGCTCCGCACGGCCGCCCCGGGCGGTCTGGGCGACGCCTTCCAGCAGACCCGCATCCACCGCCCCGACGGCAAGGTGGTGCAGGGGGAGGTCATCCGGGAGGACCGCCCCGAGCCGGGAGAGCGGCGGCCGCCGCTGACGCGCTGAGCGCGGCACGGTCCGGTACACACGAAACCGCGGGCGCCGTACGTGAAACTCACGTACGGCGCCCGCGGTGTACTCGTATGCGTTGTTATGCGGACTTGCGGCTGTCCCGAGGGTGAACAGCGATGTTCATCGCCCCCGAGCGCAGAACCGCCAGGCGCTCCTCGAGGACCTCTTCGAGCTCCTCACGGGTGCGCCGCTCCATCAGCATGTCCCAATGGGTACGCGCGGGCTTGGCCTTCTTCTCTTCAGGGCCGTCGCCGTCCACGAGGAGTGCCTGGGCCCCGCAGACCTTGCACTCCCACTCCGGCGGGATCTCCGCCTCGACCGAGAAGGGCATCTCGAACCGATGCCCCTTCTCGCATGCGTACTCCACGGCCTGGCGCGGAGCCAGGTCGATACCGCGGTCCGTCTCGTAGCTGGTCACTACGAGGCGCGTACCGCGAAGAGCTCGCTCACTCATGAATCGTGCCTCCCGGGCTTGTCGCCCACAGGACAGGTGTCGCTGTCGTCGTCATCCGGTCAACGTCCGGTCGGCGGTAAAGATTCCCGTTCCGGGCCATGCGTCGCCGTCGTAGCCGCCCCTTGTTCTACCCACAGGCGCCCGGTTTGTCACATCTGCTAGCAGATGTCACCCAGCGTCTCGGCATCTTTGACGCGCAGTAACGGTACGCCTGGCAGGCCAAACGCGTACACTACCGCCCTTTCGTGTTGAACGCTAAATCGAGCTAGATCTTTTCCGGAACGGGGTTGCCTGCCTCGCCGATCGCCCGCCGTACCGGTACCCGGGCGAGCAGGACGAAACCGATGACGAAGAAGGCCACCAACGAGATGATCGCGGCACGGTAGCTTCCGCTCAACTGGTAGGTCACGCCGAACAGCAGCGGCCCGAGCCAGCTCATCCCGCGATCGCTCATCTCGTACGCCGAGAAGTACTCGGCCTCCTTGCCCGGCGGCACCAGGTGGGAGAACAGCGACCTGGACAGCGCCTGACTGCCGCCGAGGACCAGTCCGATCCCGCAGGCCAGCACGAAGAACCACACCGGGGCCTGCGCGGGCAGGAAGTACCCGGCCGCGAGCGTCACCGTCCAGGCCACCAGCGAACCCAGGATCGTCCGCTTGGCCCCGTACGTCCGGGCCAGCCGGCCCATCGCCAGCGCACCGGCCACGGCGAGCACCTGCACCAGCAGCACCGCGCCGATGAGCGTCGACTGCCCGAGCCCCAGCTCCTCGGAGCCGTAGATCGAGGCCTGCGAGATCACCGTCTGGATGCCGTCGTTGTAGACGAGGTACGCCAGCAGGAAAGCCAGCGTCAGCGGATGCCGGCGCATGTCCCGGACCGTCGCGGCGAGCTGTCGGGCGCCGGGCGCCGTGGCGCGCTCCACGCGCGTGTGCCGGTCGCGCAGCGTGCGCAGCGGTACGAGGGTGAAGGCGCCCCACCACAGGCCCGCCGAGGCCAGGCAGACGCGGACCGCGGCGGTCTCGGACAGGCCGAAGGAGTCGTGCCCCGAGTACAGGATCAGGTTGGCCACGAGGACCAGGGAGCCCGCCGCGTAGCCGAAGGCCCAGCCCCGGGAGGACACCGCGTCGCGCTGCTCGGGCGGGGCGATCTGCGGCAGGTAGGAGTTGTAGAGCATCATCCCGACGGACTGCGCCGCGTTGGCCACGACGAGCAGCGCCCCGCCGAGCAGGTACCGGTCGCCGTCGAGGAGGAACATGCCGGTGGTCGCGGCCGCCCCGGTGTACGCCGCCGCCGCGAGCAACGGCTTCTTGCGGCCCGTACGGTCGGCCGCGCTGCCCACGAGCGGCATCACGACGACGGCCAGGATCACCGACAGGGACACCGAGTAGGCGAAGAAGGAGCCCGCCCGGACCGGGACGCCCAGCGGGTGCACATAGCCGTCGGCGTCCGCGGCGTTCTCGGCGACCGAGGTGAGGTACGGGCCGAGGAACACCGTGAGGACGCTTGTCGAATAGACCGAGCACGCCCAGTCGTAGAAATACCAGCCGCGCTGTTCGCGTTCGAGGCCGGCGGTCTCGTCCGCGGCCTGTGTGCGCACGGTGTCGGTGCCCACCCGTGCCTCGCTTCCCCGCCGAAGTGCCGTGCGAAGGCGCGGTCCGGGGGCCGGGCGGTCAGACCCAGACGCCGCGGTCCTCCATGACCTTGCGCAACATGTCGATGTGATCGGTCATGATGCCATCAACCCCCAGGTCGAGGAGCCGGTGCATCCGCTCCGGTTCGTTGATCGTCCACACGTGCACCTGCAGCCCGCGCGCGTGGGCGGCACGCACGAAGCGGCTGTCGACCACCGGGACTCCCGACTGGGCCTCGGGCACCTGCGCCGCGACGGCCGACCGGCGCACCGCGGCCGGCAGCCCCCAGGAGCGCAGCCGCAGGTTGAGCACCCCGCGCGTGCCGAAGGAGGTGGCCAGGCGCGGCCCCGCCAGCCGCTGGGCCCGCAGCACGCGCGCCTCGGAGAAGGAGCCCGCGCAGACCCGGTCCCAGGCGTTCATGCGCTCGATCAGCTCGAGCAGGGGGCGCAGGGCGGGCTCCGTCTTGACGTCGACGTTCCACCGGACATCGGGGAAGGTCTCCAGCAGCTCCTCGAACAGCGGCACCGGTTCGCGGCCGCCCACGCGCGCGTGCCGTACGTCCTCCCACGGCAGGTCGGCGATCCGGCCCGCGCCGTCGGTGACCCGGTCCAGGGTCGCGTCGTGGAAGGCGACGAGACGGCCGTCCGCCGTGGCGTGCACGTCGGTCTCGAGGTACCGGTAGCCCAACTCGACCGCGCGCCGGAACTGCGCCACGGTGTTCTCCAGCCCGCCGGCGGCCCCGCCCCGGTGGGCGAAGGCGATGGGGCCCGGGTGGTCGAGGTACGGGTGGCGCACGGGTGGCGTCGTGAGGGTCACGGACGCAGTATGGCTCGCTCCGGTGTCCCGGTGGCAACGACCGTGCTGCCGGCCGATGCCGCCGGGACGGCGAACACCCGCAGGAACAGCTGGGCCAGCGGGCCGATGGCCACGGCGTACAGCACAGTGCCCACCCCGATGGTGCCGCCGAGTACGAACCCGGTGACCACCACCCCCACCTCGACCACCGTCCGCATCAGCCGGACGGAGCGGCCGGTGCGCCGGTGCAGGCCCGTCATCAGCCCGTCGCGCGGGCCCGGCCCGAGGCTCGCGGCGATGTACAGGCCGGTCGCCACGCCGTTCAGCACGATCCCGGCGAGCAGGAGCGGGATCCGTACGGCGAGGGAGCGGACGTCCGGGACGAGCGCGAGCGTGCCGTCCATGGCGAGGCCTACGACGAAGACGTTGGAGACCGTGCCGAGCCCGGGGCGCTGGCGCAACGGGATCCACAGCAGCAGTACCGCCGCCCCCACGACGATCGACACCACGCCGATGGTCAGTCCGGTGAGTTCCGCGAGCCCCTGGTGCAGCACGTTCCAGGGCTCCAGCCCCAGCCCCGCCGCCACGAGCAGCGCCGAACTCGCGCCGTACAGCGCGAGTCCGGCGTACAGCTGGATCAATCGTCGTCCGAGGCGGACCCGAGCGGACACGACATACCCCCCTGGGTGGTGGCGGTGGCCTGACGCATGACACTCTGTGGCTTGGGGTGGATCGCCATCCATGGCCAATTCGGGGAAGGTGGACTGATCTTCATGACGCAGTGGACCTCGGCGGTGGGAGCCGCGCAGCTCGCCCGGCTCCTCACCTCCCAGCAGGATCGGCCCGCCGGCCCCGGCACCCGCCGCCCGCCCGCCTACCGCGCCCTCGCCGACGGCATCCGGCTGCTGGTGCTCGAAGGCCGCGTCCCGGTGGCCGCCCGCCTCCCGGCCGAGCGGGAACTCGCCCTGGCCCTCTCCGTGAGCCGCACCACCGTCGCGGCCGCCTACGAGGCGCTGCGCAGCGAGGGCTTCCTGGAGTCCCGGCGCGGCGCGGGCAGCTGGACGGCCGTCCCCGCGGGCAACCCGCTGCCCGCCCGTGGCCTGGAACCCCTTCCCCCCGAAGCCCTGGGCTCGGTGATCGACCTGGGCTGTGCCTCGCTCCCGGCCCCCGAGCCATGGCTCACCCGCGCCGTGCAGGGCGCCCTGGAAGAGCTGCCTCCGTACGCCCACACGCACGGCGACTACCCGGCCGGCCTGCCCGCGCTGCGCTCGATGATCGCGGAACGCTACACGGCGCGTGGGATTCCCACGATGCCGGAGCAGATCATGGTGACGACCGGCGCGATGGGCGCCATCGACGCGATCTGCCACCTCTTCGCGGGCCGCGGCGAGCGCGTCGCCGTGGAATCCCCGTCCTACGCCAACATCCTGCAGTTGATGCGGGAGGCGGGCGCCCGGCTCGTTCCCGTCGCGATGGCCGAGGGACTCTCGGGCTGGGACCTGGACCGCTGGCGCCAGGTCCTGCGCGAGGCCGCGCCCCGCATGGCCTATGTCGTCGCCGACTTCCACAACCCCACCGGCGCGCTCGCCGACGAGGACCAGCGGCGCCGGCTGGTGGACGCGGCCCGCTCGGCCGGCACGGTCCTCGTGGCCGACGAGACGATGAGCGAGCTGTGGCTCGACGAGGACTTCGGGGAGGGCGGCATGCCCCGCCCCGTGTGCGGCTTCGATCCGGCCGGCTCCACGGTGATCACGGTCGGCTCGGCCAGCAAGGCGTTCTGGGCGGGCATGCGGATCGGCTGGGTGCGCGCGGCACCGGACGTCATCCGCAGCCTGGTCGCTGCGCGCGCGTACGCCGACCTGGGCACCCCCGTCCTGGAACAGCTCGCCGTCAACTGGCTCTTCAGCACCGGGGGCTGGGAGCAGGCCGTCGACCTGCGCCGCGACCAGGCCCGGGAGAACCGGGACGCCCTGGTGGCCGCGATCCGCCGGCAGCTGCCCGACTGGGAGTTCGAGGTCCCGCGGGGCGGCCTGACCCTCTGGGTCCGCGCCGGCGGCCTCTCCGGCTCCCGCCTCGCGGAAGCGGGCGAGCGGGTCGGCGTCCGCGTCCCCTCCGGCCCCCGCTTCGGTGTCGACGGCGCCTTCGAGGGCTACGTCCGCCTTCCGTTCACGGTCGGGGGAGCGGTGGCCGAGGAGGCGGCGGCCCGGCTGGCCGCCGCGGCCCGGCTGGTGGAGAAGGGAATGACGGGCGGTACGGAGTCTCCGCGCACGTTCGTGGCCTAGACGCGGGTAAGGGCGGCCGACCGAGGACGGGCGTCACTCGCCACCCAGCAATGCAGGGGACTGCGCGACCGGCCCCTACCGGCCCGCAGCCGACGACGTACCGGCCGGCCCTCACCCGAACACGCAGACCGGCTGCCTGACAAGCGCGGGCCAGCCGATGGCTCGGGCAGAGGAGGCCTGGCTAGCTCTCTGCCGCCACAGCCTCCGCGGCCACCGGTGCCGGCCGGACCTCCGGCTTCGTCAGATCCGTCGGCTCGGTCGGGGGCGTCGGTTCCGCGTCCGCCGGAGTGGTCCGGGGCGGCAGCAACGCCAGCACCGCCTGCCGGTCGGCATCGCTCGTCGCGTCGTCGTACGGATCCGGTGTACGCGGCACCTGAAGCCGGTGCACCGGACCCGACCCCAGCCGGGCGTACCCCCGCCCCGGCGGCACATGCGCCGGCGGCGTCGTGTGCGGCGGCACCCCGAGCACCGCCTCCACCTGCCGCGGCGCCGCGGTCCCCAGTACGACACGCGCGCGCGTATGCTGCTGGACCGCTTCGCTGAGCACCTCCGCGCTGTCGAACTGCTCGGCCACGACCACGGTCACGTTCGCCGCGCGGCCGTGCCGCAACGGCACCTGGAGCAGCGCCTGCGGGTCCTTGCGGCCGTCCGCGGCCGCGAGGTGGGCGAAGACGCTGGGGCGGTCCAGCAGGATCCACAGCGGACGCCGGGTGTCCTCCGGCGGCGGATCGCCGGCCTGCCGCGCCAGGTTGATCGCGATGAGCCGCCGCTCGGTCTCCTGAGCGGCCCACTCCAGGCTGGCCAGCGCCCCGATGAGGGAGCACTCCACGGCCAGTACGCCGTCCCGGCCGGTCAGGCACGCGTACTCGCCGGTGCCGCCACCGTCGACGATCAGGACGTCGCCGTACCGCAGGGCCTGGAGAGCGATGGAACGCAGCAGGGTCGAGGTGCCGCTGCCGGGATGCCCCATGGTCAGCAGGTGCGGTTCGGTGGAGCGGATACCGGTGCGCCAGACGACCGGCGGGATGTCGACCTGTTCCTCTCCGTAGGAGAGCGGAAGGGTGCGCTGGACCTCGCTCGGGTCGGTGAAGCCGAGGACGGTCTCCCCGGGCGCGGTGACGAAGTGCTGGGCGGCGACGTCGGCGGGCAGCGGGGAGAGGACGGTGAGGGTGAGCTGGTTGCCCTCCTCGTCCCACGCGAAGTGGTACTCGCGGCCCCGGCCGGCTTTCGCGGTGAGCAACTGCTCGACCCGCGCACGGGACCCGGGCTCGCCGTCCGGGAAGTAGGCGGGATAGCGGATCACGAGGTGCCCGACGCGCCCGCCGTCGTCGAACTCGTGCGTCAGGAAGACCTTCTGCCACTCCCCGCCGTGCGCGTACAGCGGCGCAGGGTCATCGGGGCCGGAGAAGTACGGCACCAGGGCCTCGTACAGCGCCTGGAGCCGTTCGGCCTGGGACTCGTCGGGCCCCTCGGGCGCCGGCGGAGTGCGGTCGCGGCCCTGCCAGGCCGCCGCCGCCATCACGGTGATGACGGCGAGCAGCGGCCCGTACGGCATCAGCGCCACCACCAGGATCAGGGAGGCCACCAGGAACAGCAGCGGCCCGCGTTTGTCCTTGGGCGTGTCCGCCCACTTGCGCCGCCCGGCCGAGGCCAGCCGGCGCAGCCCGCGCGAGACGGTGATCAACGGGTGGAGGACGTCGGTGGCGCTGTCGGCCGCCGTCCGGGCCAGCTCCCGGCTCCGGGCGATCTGTGTCCGGGCGATCTGGGCGCTGTCTTTGCTCAGAATGCGGGGGAGAGGGCGCCGGACCACTGCTGTCTCCTGTGGGTGCGTACGGGCGGGACGGGCGGGACGATCAGAACTTGATGCCGCCGAGGAGGCTCGCCAGGCTCTCGCCGCCGGCCTTGATGCTGGGGGCGATGCCCGTGCTGGCGAGGTAGAAGCCGAACAGTGCCGAGGTGCATGCGTGCGAGCCCTTGAGACCGTCCTTCCTGAAGAAGAGGAAGACGATGATGCCGAGCAGCAGGACGCCTGACAGGGAGAGGATCATTTCGGGTCTCCTGGTGTCGAGAGGGGACAGTCACCATGAGTACTTCCAGGATCACAGGATGTATCCATACGATTAAAGGTGCAACTGGGTGAAATCTGGTCGATTTCGCCCGCTCGGCGGAGCCGTTCCGACCCAATTGACCAGGCATGTTGCCCCCGGTGGGGCCTGCTGCTGATCTTTACCTCGGGCACATCGGGTCATGTGCCGCGGAAGCCAGTACGCTGGCGATTCACTCGTACGGCCGCGTCCCGCTCACTGCCGTACGCTCCCAGACGTCACCGAAGTTCCGAGGAGAGGTGGTTCGGCCGATGAGTGAAGCCCCCGACCCCGAGGTCGTGGAGCTGGCGACCAAGATCTTCGATCTGGCCCGTAAGGGCGAGACCGAGGCGCTCGTGGCGTACGTCGACGCGGGTGTTCCGGCCAACCTCACCAACGACCGCGGCGACTCCCTGGTGATGCTCGCGGCCTACCACGGCCACGCCGACGCGGTGCGCGCGCTGCTTGCCCGCGGCGCGGAGGCGAACCGGATCAACGACCGCGGCCAGACCCCCCTCGCGGGAGCCGTCTTCAAGGGCGAGGCCGATGTGATCAAGGCCCTCCTGGAGGGCGGAGCCGACCCCTCCGCGGGAACGCCGTCGGCCGTCGACACGGCCCGGATGTTCGGCAAGACAGAACTTTTGGAACTGTTCGGCGTCAGCTGATCCGAACGTCCTGACCAGGTACGACACAGAAAACGGGGGAGGCGGTAAAGGGCCGCCGGAAATACGGTCGCGGCAGCACACACCGCGGGTCATCATGACGTCGTGATTCACGGACGCGATGGCCGGGCAGGTGTTGCCGCGCCGCGCGGACCGTGATGCGGCCCGCATGGGCCACCGACGAGAGGCAGAGAGAGATGGTCTACAGCAAGCAAGAGACGGCGGGCACTCCGACGTTGTGTCACGCGGCCAGGTAATCCGTGTTCCCCGGTTGCGTCGACGCTTGATGTGAGGCTGTTTCCCATGTTCGATCCGGTCATAGCGCCCAGCGGTACGCTGCTCGGGCTGCTCCAGCGCGGCCGTGGCGACGGCACGCTGCACGCGCTCACCGCCCCGCGCGCCGAAGCGCTCGCGGCCCTCAACCACTGTGTGCTGCGCGACCCCCGCCACGACTGGCAGGTGGAGAACCGCTCCCTCTACTACGCCCGGCTCTACCTCGACCTGAACGGCGAGCTGGACGCCGTCGAGGCGCACCTCTTCGACCCCGAGGACGTCCTCGACACCGACGAGTCCCGTACCGGCCTCACCCTGGCCGTTCTCGGGCACCTCGCCTCCTACGGCAGGCGGGACGCGCTCGAACTGCTGCGCAGGTACGCCGCCCACGGCTCCAACTGGGCCTGGGCCCTGGACGAGCTGGCCCTGAGGGACGACGACGCCGGCATGCGCGCCCTGGCCGCCCCCGTCCTGGCCCGATTCCCCGCCGATCCCGAGGGCGAGGCCGAGCTGGCCGCCGCCGTGCGCGACGCCTTCGAACCGCGGCCCTGGCGGCTGTGGGCCGAGGATCCGCGGGAATCGATCGCCACGCGCGTGCGTGCCGCCCACGAGACCGGCTGCTTCGACCGCTGGCAGCGGCAGATGCGGCCCACCGGCCCACGCCCCGGCTGGAGCGTACGCGCCGTGTTCGAGTGGGCCCAGCAGGGCATGGAGCGCGGCGCCGCCCTCCATGTCCCGGCCGCCCGCTGCCTGGTCGCCGTGGCCGGCCCCGAGGACCGGCCGGAGATCCTCCAGGCCGCGAGGAACGGCATGGACGGGGCCCGCTGCACCGCCCTGCGCTACCTCGCCGACAGCAACGACCCCGAGGCCCTCCTCCTGATCGAGACCGCCGTCACCGATGGAACGGCGCCCGTCGTGGAGGCGGCCGTCGACGCCTTCGAACGGATGCGCAGCGTCACCGCCGTCGACCGCGCACGCGGCTGGGCCCAGCGCCCCGACGCGCTCGGCGCCGCCGCCGGACGCATGCTCGCCTGCCGCGGCGGCACCCAGGACAGCGACCTCGTCCTCGGCGCCCTCCGTGAGGCCGTACGCGGCGAGGGCCCCGACGCACCCACCCTCTGGACCCTCGTCGACGGCGCCGGCCGCCTCGGTATCGTCTGTGCGGCGCCCGTGCTGCGCCACGTCTACCGCGAGACGGCCTCCTCCCATCTCCGCGGCCGCGCAGCCCGCGCCCTGGCCGCCACCGACCCCTCCTTCGCCACCGGCTTCGCCGTCGAATGCCTGTGGGACTGCGAGGAGACCACCCGCGAACTCGCCGCCCGGCACGCCGAGACCGGTGACACCCGGGTCGTGGAGCGACTCCGCCGCCTGGCCGCCGACCCGGCCGAGGAAGCCGAGGTACAGACAGCGGTACGCAGTCGCTTCGGACCGGACCTCGCCACCGGCTGACCGTTCGCCCGCACTCGCCGGGGCGGACGACCGCCCGTCGGGTGAACACCGGGTGACCCGCGGGTCAGGCGGCCATGACGGCCGTCTGACCTGCTCGGGTGTGCAGCGCAACGCTCATGGGACGTTCCCCGCGCGGAAAGATCGAAGTTGACGCGGCCACGTCCAGCACGGCGACAACACCCGTATGCGTGTCGTCATCGTGACCGAATCCTTTCCCCCCGATGTGAACGGCGTCGCCCACTGCGCGCTCCAGACCGCCCGGCATCTCGTAGAACGCGGTCACCTCCCGCTCGTCGTCGCGCCGGCCACAGCACCCGGCGGCACACCGGACACGGACGCCCCGTGCCCGGTCGTGCGTGTCCCCTCCCTTCCCCTCCCCGGCTACTCCCAGGTCCGCGTCGCCCTCCCCAGCCGACGCCTCGCCGCGGCGCTCACCGAGCACCGCGCGGATGTCGTCCACCTGGCCAGTCCCTTCGTCCTCGGGGTCCGCGGCATGGCGGCCGCCGCCCGCCTCGGTGTCCCCGCCGTCGCCGTCTACCAGACCGACCTGGCCGGTTACGCCCGCACCTACGTGGGCGCCGGAGAGGCGGCCGCCTGGCGGCGGATCCGCTCCGTGCACGCCGCCGCCGACCGCACCCTCGCCCCGTCCAGCGCCGCCCTCAACGATCTGCGGGCCCACGGCGTGCCCCGGGTGCGGCTGTGGCCCCGCGGCGTGGACACCGCACGTTTCCGGCCAGAGCACCGTGACGAGGCCCTGCGCCGCGAACTGGCCCCGAACGGCGAGGTGATCGTCGGCTACGTCGGCCGGCTCGCCCCCGAGAAACACGTCGAACTCCTCGCCGGGGCCTGCCGCCTGGCGGGCGTGCGGGTCGTGGTCGTCGGCGACGGACCGAGCCAGGCGCACCTCACCGAGGCCCTGCCCGGCGCGGCCTTCCTCGGCCGCCGCACCGGCGACGACCTCGCCCGGATCTTCGCCTCACTGGACCTGTTCGTGCACACAGGCCCCTTGGAGACGTTCTGCCAGACCGTCCAGGAGGCCATGGCCAGTGGCATCCCGGTCGTCGCGCCGGCCGCCGGCGGACCACTCGACCTGGTCGCCCATGGCCGCACCGGCCTGCTCGTCCCGCCGCGCGACGCCCTCGCCGTACGGGAGGCCGTCCACGCCCTGGTCGCCGACCCCGCGCGGCGCGCCGCGTACGGCGCCGCCGCCCGAACCATGGTCGAGGGCCGCACCTGGGACACCGTGGGCGACCAGCTCATCACCCACTACGACGACGTGCTCGTGGCACGGAAGACGGCGGTGGCGGCATGACCGGCCGGCCCCTGCGCATCGTCCGGCTCGCCAACTTCGTCGCCCCGGCCTCCGGCGGCCTGCGCACCGCCCTGTGGGAACTGGGCAAGGGATTCCGGGCGGCGGGCCACGAACCCGTGCTGATCGTGCCCGGCGAACGGCACACCGACCGCGACACCGAGCAGGGCCGGGTCATCACCCTGCCCGGACCGCCCCTGCCCGGCACCGGCGGCTACCGCGTGCTCACCGACAAGCGGCGCGTGGCCGCCCTCCTGGAGGAACTGGCCCCGGACCGCCTGGAGGTCTCCGACCGCACGACCCTGCGCTGGACCGGCCGCTGGGCCCGCCGCGCGCGCGTGCCCGCTGTGATGGTCTCCCACGAGACCGCCGACGGCGTGCTGCGCACCTGGGGCCTGTCCGGGAACCTGTCCCGCCGGGCCGCCGACGCCCTCAACACCCGCAGCGCGCACGCGTACTCGCGGGTGGTGTGCACGACGGAGTTCGCCGAGCGCGAGTTCCTGCGCATCGGCGCGCGGAACGTCGTACGCGCACCCCTGGGTGTCGACCTCATGGAACGCCGTCCCGCGCTGCGCGACCCGGGACTGCGTGCACGGCACGCGCGCGTGGACGAGGCGCTGCTCGTGATGTGCTCCCGGCTGTCCGTGGAGAAGCGTCCCGGCACGGCTCTGGACGCGTTGGAGACACTGTTGCGGCGTGGCCGCCGGGCGGTGCTCGTGGTGGCCGGGGACGGGCCGCTGCGGGCCCGGCTGGAGGGGCGTGCGCGGGAGCGCGGGCTGCCGGTGACCTTCCTGGGGCACGTCTTCGACCGGGCGGCCCTCGGTGCGCTCCAGGCGTCCGCCGACGTCTGCCTCGCTCCCGGGCCCGCCGAGACCTTCGGGCTCGCCGCCCTGGAGGCCATGGCGTGCGGCACGCCCGTGGTGGCGAGCGCGTCGTCCGCGCTGCCCGAGGTCATCGGGTCCGCCGGGGCGATCGCGGCCGGCCATGACGGGGCGTTCGCGGACGCCGTGGAGCTGCTCCTGGAACGCGGCGAGCACGAGCGGCGGGAGGCCGCACGCGCGCGTGCGGAGTGCTTCGGCTGGGGAACGGCCGTGGAGGCGTTCCTGGCGGCCCACGGAGCCCAGGTGCTGCGCCGCACGGACTCCCACCGCACTGTGCCCGAGGCGGACTCCCACCGCACCGTGCCGGAGGAGGTGGCATGAGACCGGTCCGGTTCGTCGCCCTCGGGGACTCACTGACCGAGGGCGTGGGTGACCCCGCCGGGGACGGCCGGCGTGGCTGGGCCGCGCTGCTGGCGGCCTCGCTCGCCCCGAACTCCGTGGACTCGGACAACGCCCCGAACTCCGTGGACTCGGACAACGCCCCGAACTCCGTGGACTCGGACAACGCCCCGAACTCCGTGGACTCGGACAACGCCCCGAACCCCGTGGACCCGGAAAGCACCGCGAACTTCGTGGACCCGGCCAGCACCGCGTCCGTGATCGCAGAGGCCGCGGAGACCGCCGTGACCGTCGAGTTCATCAACCTCGCGGTCAGTGGGGCGCAGACCCGGGACGTGCTGGAGCGGCAGGCCCCGGCCGCCCTCGACCTGCGTCCCGACCTGGCGTCGGTGGTCGTCGGCGTCAACGACACACTGCGCCACACCTTCGACATCCCACGGTGGCCGCCAACCTCGACCGGATCTACGCCGGCCTCACCGGCCGGGGCGCCACCCTGCTCACCGCCTGCCTGCCCGACCCCGGCGCGATGCTCGGGCTTCCGGGCGCACTGGCCCGCCCGCTGGCCCGTCGGCAGCGGGCGGTCAACACCGTCGTCCACGAGCTGTCCGACCGGTACGGCGCCGTCCACCTGCACGCGGCGGGCGGTGACTGGGTCAGGGACCGCACCCTGTGGAGCGCCGACCGGCTGCACCCGGGCGAGCGCGGCCACCGGCAGCTCGCCGTCCGCTTCCACGCGCTGCTCACCGAGGCGGGACACGCGACGGGGCAGCCACCCTCGCCCGCACCGGAGTTCCCCGCGCCCACCCGGGCGGCGAACCTGTGGTGGCTCGCCACCGCCGGCACCGGCTGGGTGGCCCGGCGGTGCACGGACCTGCTGCCGCAACTGCTGCGCCTCGCCGCCGACGAACTGCACCACCACGCCCGGGGTACCGGCGCCCGCCTCGACCTGCGCGCGTCGGCGGCCGTCTCAGCCGCCCTGGCGGACCTGCCGGAAGCCACCTTCGACGGCGCCGAGGCTCAGCTCCGCCGTACCGGCACGAACCGGACCGGGGTTCCCGGAACCGCCTGCCCGGCCGCCGGGAGGTCGGCGGCGCGGACCACCGCGATCACCGGGTAGCCCCCGGTGGTCGGATGGTCCGCCAGGAAGACCACCGGGCGCCCGTCCGGAGGGACCTGGACCGCACCGAGGACCACGCCCTCGCTGGGCAGCTCACCCGGCCGGGCCCGCTCCAGCGCAGGCCCCTCGGTGCGCAGCCCGATGCGGTTGCTCGCCGAGGAGACCCGGTACGCGCGCGTGGTGAGATCCCGGACCGCCCCGGCCGTGAACCAGTCGGCGCGCGGCCCCAGGGTCACCCGCAGCACGAGATCGGCCGGCGGCCGCGGCTGCGGGACGCCGTCCACGCGCGAGGGCGGCCCGGCCGGGGGGCCGAGCGGCAGCACCATGCCGTCGGCAAGCGGTGCCGGCCCCAGCCCGGACAGCAGGTCCGTGGCACGGCTGCCGAGGACCGGCTCCACGGCGATGCCGCCCGAGACGGCCAGGTAACCGCGCACGCCGGCCGTGGCCGCCCCCACCTCCAGCAGCTCACCGGCCGGCACCACGACGGGGGCGCCCCACGCGGCCGGCCGGCCGCCCACCGCGACCGGAGAGGGCGCGCCGCCGACCGCAACGGTCACCGTGGAACGGGGGCGCAGCGCGCAGCCGCTGAGGGTCGTCTCCAGGACGGCGGCGTCCGGTGGGTTGCCGACGAGCCGGTTGACGAGCGCAGCGGCGGGCGGGTCGAGCGCCCCGGAGCGGGGCACGCCGAGATGCGCGTACCCCGGCCGCCCGCGGTCCTGCACGGTGGTCAGCGCCCCGGCGCGGACGACGACGAGCGCACGGTCGGTCATGCGCCCTCCACAGGTGCGATGTCCGCGCGCGCGGTGCAGGCGATCCGGGCCCCGTTCATGCGCCCTCCGTGGACACGACGCCTACGCGCGCGTGGCCGGTCGTGCGCAGCACGGCTTCGCCGCGCACGCACGGGTGGCCCGCTCATGCGCCCTCCACCGGTACGAACCGCACGCGTACCCCCGGTGACAGCAGGGCGGCCGGTGCCCGTGCGTGGTCCCACAGCACCACGTCGGTCGTGCCGATCAGCTGCCAGCCGCCGGGCGACGAGCGCGGGTACACGCCCGTGTAGGGGCCCGCCAGGGCCACCGCACCGGCCGGTACCGCCGTGCGCGGGGTGGCCCGGCGCGGGACCTCGTAGCGTGGCGGCAACCCGGTGAGGTAGCCGAATCCCGGCGCGAAGCCGCAGAAGGCCACCGTGAACTCGGTGCCCGCGTGGATACGGGCCACCTCGGGCTCGGGCACCTTCCAGTGCGCGGCGACCTCCGCGAGGTCTGGGCCGTCGTAGCGCACGGGCAGTTCGATCAGTTCACGCGCGCGTCGAGGCGACGGCGGCACGTCGGAGGAGGTCAGTTCGGACATCCAGCGGGCCGGGTCGGCCAGGCCGTCGAGCAGGACCGTCCGTGCCGCCGGGACGATCTCGCGGACGGTCAGCGAGCCCTCCGCCCGGCGCCGCAGCAGCTCCGCGTGCAGGGCCTGCGCCTCCTGGCCCGAGGAGACCTCGACGAGCAGCGCGTCGTCACCGACGGGAAGCGCCCTCACGCGAAGGCCTCCACCCGCACTCCCGCGGCCACCAGCCGCTCGCGCACCCGGCGGGCCAGTTCCACCGCGCCGGGCGTGTCGCCGTGCAGACACAGCGAGCGGGCGCGCACCTGGATGCGCGCTCCGGAGTGTGTGGTGACCGCGCCCGAGCGCGCGAGGCTCACCGAGCGCTCCACCACGGTGTCCGGATCGGTCACCACGGCACCGTCCCGGCCGCGGGGCACCAGCGTGCCCTCGTCGGTGTACGCGCGGTCCGCGAACGCCTCCGTCACGGCCGGCAGTCCGGCCTGCGCCGCCAGTTCCAGCAGACGCGAGCCGGGCAGGCCCAGCACGGGCAGCGAGGCGTCCGCCAGGAGCACGCCGTCGATCACCGCGCGGGCCTGCTCCGCGTCATGCACGACCCGGTTGTAGAGCGCGCCGTGCGGCTTGACGTACGCCACGCGCGCACCGGCGGCCCGCGCGAACACCTCCAAGGCACCGATCTGGTAGGCCACTTCGGCCGCCAGCTCGGCAGCCGGCACGTCCATCGCGCGCCGTCCGAACCCGGCGAGGTCCCGGTAGGACACCTGCGCGCCGATCGTCACCCCACGCCCGGCCGCCAGTTCGCACACCCGGCGCATCGTGGCCGCGTCCCCGGCGTGGAATCCGCAGGCCACGTTGGCGCTGGTGACGACGGACAGCAGCTGTTCGTCGTCGGTCAGCCGCCAGCGGCCGAAGCCCTCGCCGAGGTCGGCGTTCAGATCGATCGCGGTCATGGTGTTCTCGTGTCTCCGGTTCTCGTGTCGTCCGCCGGGATCACCGGCATCAGTCGATGCCGACCAGGCGGCACTCTTCGTCGCGGGCGCCGGTCAGGAACATCCGACTCCGCGCGCGGGTGAGGCGAACGGCGGCTGGAGGCCGTCACCGCCGCCCGCGGGGCCACTGCGGCGCTGGGACCGGTCAGGCCCTCGCGGAAACGGGCGCGCGCGGTTTTCGGGTGCCACGCGTGCGCGTGCTCGTCGGTCGTGCTGACGGGCCGGTCCTCGGTACGGGGCGACCGCGTCACGCCAGCTCCCTTCCACGCGTCTCCGGAAGTCCGAGCAGCGCCAGCGCCGCGAGGCCGTAGCCGATCGCCCCGAAGACCAGCGCGCCGCCCACGCCCCAGCTGTCCGCGAGGAAACCCACCAGGGTCGGGAAGACCGCGCCCACCGCGCGGCCCGTGTTGTACGTGAACCCCTGACCGGTGCCGCGCACCGCCGTCGGGTACAGCTCGCTCAGGTAGGAGCCGAAGCCACTGAAGATCGCCGACATGCAGAAGCCGAGCGGGAATCCGAGCACCAGCAGCAGGGTGTCGGATCCGGGCGGAATGTTCGCGTACGCCAGGATGCAGATGGCCGACAGCAGGGCGAACAGCCAGATGTTGTTCCGCCGGCCGAGCCGGTCGGTGAGGTGGCCGCCGGTCAGATAGCCGAGGAACGCGCCGGAGATCAGGAAGGCCAGATAGCCACCGGTGCCGACGACCGACAGGCCGCGCTCGGACTTCAGGTACGTCGGCACCCACGTGGCCAGGGTGTAGTAGCCGCCCTGCACACCCGTGGAGAGCAGCCCCGCGAAGACCGTGGTGCGCAGCAGGCCGGGGGCGCCGTCCCGGCCCGGCCGGAAGATCGCCGCGAACGAGCCCCGCCCCGGGTCCTGTTCGCGGGCCGCCGTCGCCGTGGGCGCGTCGTGCACCCGGCGGCGCAGCCACACCACGAGCAGCGCGGGCAGCGCGCCGGTCCAGAACATCACCCGCCAGGCCAGGTCGTCGCCGACGAAGGAGAACACCAGCGTGTAGACGATCGCCGCCAGTGCCCAGCCAACCGCCCAGGCACTCTGGATCGCGCCGAGCGTACGCCCCCGGTGCCGCGCGCTCGCGTACTCGGCCACCAGGATGGCCCCGACCGCCCACTCACCGCCGAAACCGAGCCCCTGCAGCGCGCGGAAGACCAGCAGCGTCTCGTACGTGGGCGCGAAGCCGCAGGCCACGGTGAAGACCGCGTACGTGACCACTGTGATCATCAGGGCCCGGACCCGGCCCACCCGGTCCGCGACCACGCCGGCCACGGCACCGCCGACCGCGGAGACCACCAGCGTGACGGTGGTGAACAGGCCGGTCTGGGCTCTGTCCAGACCGAAGTACGCCGCGAGCGCCACCATGCTCAGGGGCAGCGTGAAGTAGTCGTAGGAATCCAGGGCATATCCGCCGAAAGCACCGGCGAAGGCGTGCCGGCCGCGCGGACCGAGGGCGCGCAGCCAGCCGAACGCGCCGTCCTCGGTGGCGTGTTCGGCCGGAGCCGGTCGTACGCCGGAGGGCGCGGACCGTCGCGGTGGGGTCGTGCTCATGGGCACCTCGCAGAAGGGAGACGGAGGGTGCTGGGACGTGAGCCGTGCGGAGCACCGTAGAGGATCGTTCAACGATCCTTCAATACCCACGTTGTTTCGTCCCGGTGTCTGCGATTGAATTCCGGGCATGGCAGAGCAGCTGGCGGGACTGGCCGACGACCGCGCCCTCCTGGGGCGTACGAGCACGGCGGAGCGCGTTTCGGACATCCTGAGGAGCCGCATCGCCGACGGGTACTTCCCGCCCGGCACCCGGTTGTCGGAGGACGGCATCGGCGGGGCGCTCGGGGTCTCGCGCAACACCCTGCGCGAGGCGTTCCGGCTGCTCACGCACGAACGCCTGCTGGTCCACGAACTCAACCGGGGCGTGTTCGTCCGGGTGCTGACCGTCGAGGACGTGCAGGACATCTACCGCACGCGCTCCCTCGTCGAGTGCGCCGTCGTCCGTGGTCTCGGCGAGCCGCCCTACCCGCTCCAGGGACTGGTCTCGGCGGTCGCCGAGGGCGACACGGCGGCCGTCGGGAATGACTGGAAGGCGATGGGTACCGCCAACATCCACTTCCACCAGGAACTGGTCGCCCTCGCCGGCAGCGAGCGCACCGGCGAGCTGATGCGCAGCGTCTTCGCCGAACTGCGGCTGGCCTTCCACGTCGTCGACGATCCGCGCCGGCTGCACGAGCCGTACCTCGCCCGCAACCGGCAGATCCTGCAGGCCCTCCAGGCCGGGGACCGGACGGAGGCGGAACGGTTGCTGGAGACCTACCTCGCCGACTCCCTGGAACGGGTCGCCGAGGTGTACCGGCGGCGAGTCGGTGACGAGGGCGGCCTCTGAGGGGAACGCCCCTGGGGGACCGGGACACGTCCCTGTGCGGCACCGCGTCCCCGTGCGGCACCGCGTCCCCGTCCGGCACCGCGTCCCCGTGCGGCACCGCGTCCCTGTGCGGCACCGCGTCCCCGTGCGGCACCGCGTCCCCGTCCGGCACCGCGTCCCTGTGCGGCACCGCGTCCTCCGCCACAGGGCGGCCAGCCCCGGACGGCCCGCACCCGAGGAGCATGCCCGACGTCCGGTCAACCCGGCACAGCCGCTCGTTTGGGACGATGTCAGACCAAGGACCTAGTCTGTGCACCGTGACTTCGCCTGCATCGACGGACAGCGTTCCGCCCCAGCTCAGCGCGGTGCCGCGCCCGGCTCCGGGTCCGGCCGCCGACGAGGGGCTGGCGCGTCGGCTGCGCGCGCTCGCCTGCACGGCGCCGCTGCACGACCTCGATGCGCGCAAGGCGAACCTGGCCGGTGAGTACTCGGTGTACGGGATGGCCGAGGTGGCACTGGCCGCCATCGACCTGGTCACGCTCAACATGGACTTCGACACCGGCGCCGACCACGAGCAGATCGTGGCCCGGCTCGTCCCGCGCATCGCCGCCCAGGCCCCGCACCGGCCCACCGCCGAGCACGAACGCGTGGCCCGCTGGGTCCTGGAGAACCTGATCAACGTCGGCAGCGTCGACCGCGGCTTCCGCGCCGTCTACGGCACCTTCGCGCCGGACGGCACCTACGTCCGCCGGGACTACGACTTCAAGCTGATCGAGGAGGTCCCCGGCCCCGGCGCCACGGTCTACCTGCGGACCACCGACGAGGCGGTCAACGTCCTGGTCGGCGCCCTCGACACCGACGTCACCAGCGCTCAGATCGCCGCCGAGGTCAAGCTCGAGGTGCTGATCAACCGCGGCCGTCTCGCCGACGCCCAGCTCGCCGCCGAACAGGCCCGCTACCGCACGGTGCAGTACTCCGAGACCCTGCGCCGCGCCCTGGACGCCACCCGGCGCAACGTCCGCGCGGTCGACTGGCTCAACACCGTGCCCGACATGATCGCCGAGGCCCTCGACCACGTGGCCGAGCGCTACCGCCACGAGAACGCCATCCTCACCAACATCCGCAAGGCCCGCGACGAGACCGAGGACCCCGAGCACAAGCGCCGCGCCGCCGAACTGGTCGACATCGTCAAGGACTGCATCCGGCGCCACACCCAGCTCCAGTCGCGCCTGCTTGAGGCCGGCCCGCTGTTCCGCGCCGAACAGGACCGCCAGGCCTTCGCCACGCCGGCGACGACGTCCGGCATAGACCTGTACGGCCATCTCGTCGCCCCTCTCCTGCCGTTGCCGCTCGAGCAGGCGATCCGGGTCACGGACGCGTTCTTCGCGAACGGCACGGGGCTGCGGACGCCGGTGTCCGTCCGGGTGACCGATCTCGTCGACCTACTGCTGACGCCGCCCGTGGAGCGGGAGCACCTGGGCGCGGAGATGCCCGAACCCGATCTCATCGCCACTCCGGACGACAGCCGCTTCAGCGAGGAGCAACTGGCTGCCGCCAGGGAGCTGCTGGACCTGCCGGCGGACGCGCCGAGGAGGTTGTCGGGGCTGCTCGCCGAGGCGCGGCGGACCGGAGACCCCGACCTGGCTTACCTCGTGGCGCTGCTGGCCGTCCACGCGGCCAGCCCCGCCGTGGGCACCGCCTACCGGCAGGGCGAGGAGAAACTGCTGTTCGCCGTGGACGACGGGACCGAGCTGGACGATCCCGAGTTCGGCGGGGCCGATCTGATCGTGGGGACCGCGTTGCTGGACGCGGCGGGGATGGCGGCGGACCGGACAGAAGCGGCATGAGTGAGCAAGAACGCGACAGGGAGTCGAAACCGTGAGCGAGCACGTCGAGTGGAGTGACACGGAGGCCCCGGCCCCGTCGGCATCCGCCGCCGTCACCCCTGCCGACGCCGCCGACGCGGCGCGGCTCGTCGCCTTCGGGCTGCAGCCCAAGCTGCAACCGGCGCGCGACCAGGAGTACGCGGAGCTGCTGCGCCGCTACCGCGACGATCCGGCGTTCGCGCGCCTCGCGGACGCCGTCGCCACCGGTCTGGGGCTCGTCGTGCTCGAGGTGTCCCCGCGCGCGGGGATGGCCGTGACCGCTGCCGAGGACTCGGTTTTCGCGGTCCGCATGGGCGACTACGCGCGTCGCACCGCCGCCGACTCCGGCGACCGGTTCCTGCACGGGCTGGCCCATCTCGCCGTCGCCGCGCTGGCGTTCCCCCGCCCGGAGGACCTGGCCGACGACACCTACTTCGGCCGGGTCACGGTCAACGGCGTCGACGCCTTCGTACGGCAGGCCTGCCGTCGCCTGGAGGAGCGAGCCGAGGAACAGGGCGAGAACACCGACCCGGCGACCGACGCGCCCGGCCTGGAGGCCGCCTGGCGGATCTGGGCCAGACGCAGCGCCACCGGTGCCACCAAGGACGCCCGCCGCCCGGCCGCCTCCACCACCGGCATCGTGGCGAAGGCCCTGGCCTTCCTCACCGACTCGGGTTTCCTGCAGCGCACCGGAGACGACAACGGCGGCACGTATCGCACCACCGCCCGCTATCAGCTCCAGGTCCGCGACATGGCCGGCAGCGCCGCCCTGGCCGAGCTGCTGGAGCTGGGCGTCGTCCCGGTCACCGACGGCACGGCGAGCCTGCTGCCCGCCGAGGAGACCGACGACCTGGAGCTGGTGGCCGACGCCGGGCTGCCCTTCCACGCGCCTTCGCATCCCTGAGAACCCCCCCGATCTGCCAGAAGACTGACGAGAGTCCGCCATGTACGAGCTGTCCCGGGTCCGCCTCTACTCCATCGGGCCCGCCGGTGCGCGCTACGCCGACACCGTGCTTGACCTGCGGGGTGTGGGCGATCCCGTGCCCGACCCGGCGCCCACGCAGGCGGAGTTCTTCGCGGAGGAGCCGTCCGGGCCGCCGCGCCGGCCCGCGCCCGCCGGCGTGCTGTTCCTGGAGAACGGCGGCGGCAAGTCCGTCCTGCTCAAGCTGATCTTCTCGGTGATGCTGCCCGGTCACCGCAACACCCTCGGTGGCGCCAGCTCCGGCGTGCTGCGCAAGTTCCTGCTCGCCGACGACTGCGGGCACGTGGCCCTCGAGTGGCAGCACGTGCTGACCGGCGAGTGCGTCGTCGTCGGCAAGGCCAGCGAGTGGCGCGGACGTCAGGTCTCCAACGACCCGCGCAAGTTCGCCGAGGCCTGGTACTCCTTCCGGCCCGGTCCCGGGCTCAGTCTGGACAACCTGCCCGTCGCCGAGTCCACCGCCGTCCGGCCGGCCGTCGAGGGCACCTCCGGTGCCCAGGGCCGCCGCCGCACCATGAAGGGCTTCCGTGACGCCCTCACGGAGGCGGGCAAGGCCTACCCGCATCTGGAGGTGCACTGGGAGGAGATCCACGACCGCTGGATCGAGCACCTCGGCGACCTCGGCCTGGACCCCGAACTCTTCCGCTACCAGCGGGAGATGAACGCCGACGAGGGGGAGGCGGCCGGTCTCTTCGCGGTCAAGAAGGACTCCGACTTCACCGACCTGCTGCTGCGCGCGGTCACCGACACCCGCGACACCGACGGCCTTGCCGACCTCGTCAGCGGCTTCGGCAACAAGCTCGGCCGACGCGCCGAACTGATCGCCGAACGCGACTTCACCGCGGGCTCCGTCGACCTGCTCGGGCGGATCGTCGAGGCCGCCGAGGCCCGTTCACGCGCACGTGACATCCACGTCGGCGCCGAGCGCCGTACCCGGACGCTGGCCCGGCGGCTGTCCGCGCGGGCCGTGCGGGAGCGGGTGCGGGCCGCCGACCTCGCCCAGCGGGTCACGGCCGCCGCGTACGCCGTCACGCATTCGGAGGGCGCGCGGGAGCGGAGCGCGCTGATCGCCGCCGAACTCGCCTACCGGCACGCCTCCCTGGCGCTCGCCGCCGCCGAGAAGTCCGCCGCCGCGCAGAAACGCGAGCTGGCCGACGCCCGCACCCTGCACTCCGCCTGGCAGGCGGCCGAGGCCGTGCTGCGCCACCGCGCCGCCGCCGACCGCGTCGCACGCGTGTCCGCCGCCATCCAGGAGGCCGAACGGGACGCGGCCCCCGCGCTCGCCGCCCGCGCCAAGGCCGCCGTGGACCTCGTACGGGCCCTGCACGCGGCCGCCGAGAGCGCCGAGGTCCTCGCCGACGAGGAGGAGGAGCGTTCCGCCGCCCTGCAGGACGTCAGCGACTGCGCGTACCGGGACTCCACCGCCGCCGCCACCGAGGCGCAGCGCGCCCGCAGCGAGACCGGGCATCTGCGCCAGCGCCTCGCCGAGGTCGAGCAGGAGACCGCCGAGGCCGTCCGGGCGGGCTGGCTCGACGACAGCTCCCCGGACGCCGACCCCGCGCGTGCCGCGCTCGCCGCCAGCGACGCCGAGAAGACCACCGTCGCCGCCTGGGACGCGGCACGCGAGGCCGCCCGCAAGGCCACCGAGCACGCGCGCGAGGCGGCCTCCGCCGAGTCCCGCGCGGAGCTGACGGCGGCCCGCGCGGCCGACGCGGCGACCGCGGCCGAGCGCACCCACGACGCCGAGCGGCGCCTGGCCGAGTCGCTGGCCACCGAGGAGCGGCTCGCGGAGCTGCTGAGCCTGCCCGGCGCACCCGTTGTGGCACGCGTGGGCGTGCCCGCACCCCGGTCGGGAGCGGACGACGGCACACGCGGCGGATCGGCCACGGACGCCGCAGCCCTGGCCGAAGGCCCGCTCACCCCGGAGGAACTCGACCGGTACGCCGACGAGTTGCGCGAACTGCTCGACGACGCCGTGTCGACCGCCGAACGGCACCTCTTCGAACTCCGCACGGCCGCCGCGGACGACGCCCGCATCCTCGGCGCCCTCGGTGACGGCGGACTGCTGCCGCCCGGCCCCGACGTGCTGGCCACCGTCGAGTTCCTCGGCGAGCACGGCATCCCCGCACTGCCCGGCTGGCGCTACCTCGCACAGGCCGTCGACCCCGCCGACCACGCGCGCGTGCTCGCCGCCCGCCCCGAACTGGTCGACGGTGTGATCATCACCGACCCGGACACGCACGCGCGTGCCCGCGAGGCCCTCGGCGACGCCGCCCTTTTGCCCCGCTCCGCCGTCGCCGTCGGCACGGCCGCCGCCCTGCTCGCCCCGCCCCCCGCCGCCGACGCCACTCCCGGTGACGTCTTCCTCGTGCCGCCGAACCCGGCCATGCACGACGAGCACGCCGCCGACGAGGAACGACAGGCCCTGCGCGCGCGGGCCAGCGAGCGCGACGAGGAGATCCGCGGCCTCGCCGCCCGGCTCGGCAAGGACCGCGAACTCGCCGCCCGGCTCGCCTCCTGGCGCACCGGCTGCCCCGCCGGGCGCCTCACCGAACTGGCCCGGGCCGCCCAGGAGGCCCGCGCGTTCGCCGAGGAGACCGAGGCCGAACTCGCCGAGGCACGGACCGTGCGCGCGGAGGCCGACGAGTCCGCCGCCGAGGCCGCACGGGTCCGCGACGAGCGGCAGGAGGCCGCGCAGAAGGCCCGCCGGGCCGCCGACGCCCTGGCCGGCCTCGCCTACCGGCTGCGCGAGCGCGCCGGCTGGCAGGTGCGACTGCGCGAACTCGCCGACGAGGCCGCCGAGTCCGAGGCCCGGGCCCAGGCCTGCCTGGAGCGGGCCCGCGCCGCCGACGAGGACCGCCGTGCCGCCCAGCGCGCCGCCGACGACGCCCGCCGCACCGCGCGCGCCCTGCGCGCCGAGCGCTCCGAGATCGCCGGCGCCCCCGACGACGTACCGGCCGGGGAAGAGAACGCCACCAAGACGTCCCTGCCCGCCCTCCGGGAGGCCTACCGGGCCGCCTCCCAGCTGTACGAGAAGGTCGGCGTCGGCGCCGACCTGCGCGCCGAACAGGCCCGCGCGGAGAGCGACGAGAGCGCCGCCCGGGCCGATCTGGACCGGCTCAGCAACAAGGTCCGCACCCGGGCCGAGCAGCTGCTGGAGTCGCCCGACGGTTCCGACGGGCCCTCCCGGCAGGCGGCGGCCGCGCGCGCCGAGGAACTGGTGCAGCTCCTGGAGACCCGCGTGTCCACCGCGAGCGAGCAGCTCGGCCGGCTGCGCGGCGAGGCCGAGCGGCACGCGCCCGAGGACGGCGGGGCGCACACCGAGCTGCCCGGGGAACTCGTCCCGCGCGACGCCGAGCACGCCCAGGCACTGCTGCGTACGGCATCGACCGAGCTAGCCGCCCGTACCGGGGCGCTGGCCGAGGCCCGCGAGGCGCACACGGAGCTGCTGGAGGCCCATCGCGCCGCCGAGGACGCGGCAGGCGGCTTCGACGAGATCGCCGCGATGCTCCGCGACCTGCTGCGCGAGCACGCCCCCGAGGAAGAGCCGGAGGAGCCGGAGCCGTACCCCGGCAGCCTGGAGGAGGCCCGGCACTCCGCCGCCGAGGCCCGCCGCTCGCTGCGTGGCTGTTCCGCCGACCTGTCCACCGCGGAGGCGGCCGTGCGCGAGGCGAGCGACGTCCTCGTCCGGCACGCCAACTCCACCCGCTACGAGCAGGTCCGCACCCCCGCCCGGCAGCAGATCCGCGAACTCCCCGCCTCCGCGCTGCCCGAGCACGCCCAGAAGTGGGCGGACGCCTTCGCGCCCCGCCTGCGCGTCCTGACCGACGAGCTGGCCCAGCTGGAGCGCAACCGGGACTCGATCGTGGACCGGCTGCGCGGTCTCGTGGAGTCGGCCCTGGCGACGCTCAGGTCCGCGCAGCGGCTCTCCCGGCTCCCGGAAGGGCTGGGCGAGTGGTCCGGGCAGGAGTTCCTGCGCATCCGCTTCGAGGAGCCCGACCAGGCCACGCTCACCGAACGGCTCGGCGAGGTCATCGACGAGGCCACGCGCGCGGCCGTGAAGAAGAACTCCGATCTGCGCCGCGACGGCATGTCCCTGCTGCTGCGGGGGGTCGCGGCAGCGCTTCAGCCCAAGGGCGTGGCCGTGGAGATCCTCAAGCCCGACGCGGTACTGCGCGCCGAGCGCGTCCCCGTCGGCCAGATGGGCGATGTGTTCTCCGGCGGCCAGCTGCTCACCGCGGCCATCGCCCTGTACTGCACGATGGCCGCGCTGCGCTCGAACGACCGGGGCCGGGACAAGCACCGGTACGCGGGCACACTGTTCCTGGACAACCCGATCGGCCGCGCCAACGCGACCTATCTGCTGGAGCTGCAGCGGGCCGTGTCCGACGCCTTGGGCGTGCAGCTGCTGTACACCACGGGCCTGTTCGACACGACGGCGCTGGCGGAGTTCCCGTTGGTCATCCGCCTGCGCAACGACGCCGACCTCAGGGCGGGCCTGAAGTACATCAGCGTGGAGGAACACCTCCGGCCCGGACTGCCCCAGCAGCCCCAGGCCGGAGCAGCGGGGCACAGCGAGATCACGGCGACACGGATGTTCAAGAAGCCGGCATAGCCGTCAGGCGTCCTCCCTCAGGAGATCCGCGCACTTCTCGCCGATCATCATGGTCGTGATGCACGGGTTGACCGCGATCAGGTCCGGCATCACCGACCCGTCGGCGACCCGCAGCCCCTCGACCCCCTTGACCCGCAGCCGCGCGTCGAGCGGGGCCGAGGGGTCGTCGTCCGCGCCCATCTTCACGGTGCAGGACGGGTGGTAGACGGTGTTGTGCGTCTTGTGGATGTAGTCGAGGAGTTCGTCGTCGGTACGGACATCCGGTCCGGGCGCCAGCTCGGCTCCCGCCCAGCCGCTCAGGGCCGGCTGCGAGGCGATCCGCCGCGCGAGCCTCAGCCCGAACGTCATCACCCGCGCATCGTGCTCGTGCGTGAAGTACCGCGGGTCCACCTTCGGCTTGTCCCGGTAGTCCCGGGTCCGCAGCCGTACCGTGCCACGTGACCTGGCCTTCGTCACGTTCGGCGTCAGGCAGAACGCGTTCTCCGAGGTGGGATAGCCCCAGCGCGCGGTGTTCATGTCGAACGGCACCGACCCGTAGTGGAACATCAGGTCGGGCCGGTCCAGGCCGGGCTCGGTGTCGTAGAAGACGCCCGCCTCCCACCACTGGCTGGAGGTGGTCGCCATGGGCCGCTCGGCCTGCCACATGATGACGCCCTCGGGGTGGTCCTGGAGGTTCTCGCCGACGCCGGGCGAGTCGACGGCGACCTCGACGCCGACCTCCCGCAGGTGCCCGGCCGGGCCGATGCCGGACAGCATCAGCAGTTTGGGGGTGTCGATCGAACCGCACGAGACGATCACCTCGCGACGGGCCCGCACCGTGCGGGTGTGCACCAGGTCGGGGCCCAGGTATGCGGCGCCCACGCACCGGCGCCCCTCCAGCACGAGCTTCTTGGCCCGCACCCCCGTCCGGACGTCCAGATTCGGACGTTTGCCGAGCACCGGGTGCAGATAGGCCACGGACGAGGACTGGCGCATGTTGTTCTCGTCGGAGTTGATCTGGAACCAGTTGGCCCCGCGCACCACCGTCTTCCCGGTGTTGAACGGGACCGTGGGTATCCCGGCCTGCGCGCACGCCTCCAGCAGCGCCACGCCGCACGGGTCCCCGCCCTTCAGCGTGCGCAGCTTCACCGGGCCGGTGCGGCCATGGTGGTCGCCGGGCGCGTCGTTGTTCTCCAGCCGCCGGTACAGCGGGAACAGGTCGGCCGCGCTCCAGCCCGTACAGCCCTGGGCCGCCCAGTCGTCCAGATCCTCCGCGGGCGCCCAGAAGGCGATACAGGAGTTGTGCGACGAACAGCCGCCCAGGACCTTCGCACGCGCGTGCCGCATGAAACTGTTGCCGGTGGCCTGCGGCTCGACCGGATAGTCCCAGTCGTAGCCGGACTCCAGCAGGCCCATCCAGCGCTCCAGTCTGAGCACGTCGTCGTCGCCGACGTCGCTCGGGCCCGCCTCCAGGACGCACACCGTCACCGAGGGGTCCTCGGAGAGCCGTGCCGCCACGACGTTGCCCGCGGTGCCGCCGCCGACCACCACGTAGTCGAACTCGTCGATGCTCATGAGCAGTGACCTCCTTGCCAGCCGGAATCGGCGGAATCAGTCGGCCGCCGGAGCGGCGAGCGGAGCGGTCGGGGCGGTGGCCGCGGCCTCCAGGCGGTGCTCGGCGAGGACGCCGGTGCGATGGCGCTGGACGAACCAGTAGTAGGCGAAGCCGCCGCCTGCGATGACGGCCACGAACAGCACCGCGCCCCAGCGCAGATACCAGTGGTAGGGCGCTGCCGCGTTGTAGACGGCTGCGCGCGGCCAGATCAGGTTGACCGTCATGACGGCGCCCCACACCACCGCGACGATGTTGACGGGCAGCCCCCAGCGGCCCAGCGAGAACCTGCCCTCGCCCGCGGGCCGCCACTTCCCGCGCAGCCGGGCCACCAGCATCGGCGCGGTGACGCCGAGGTAGGCGAGGTAGATCATGATGATGCCGATGCTGGTGACGACCGTGAAGATCTGTGGCTGGCGGATGTTGACCACGAGTATCGCCAGTGCCAGCACACCGATGATCACGGCCGGCAGTACCGGGGTCCGGAAGCGCGGGCTGACCCGGGCCATCAGCGAGGACGCGGGCAGGTTGTTGTCCCGGGCCATCGCGAACGCCAGCCGGATCGCCGCCGTGTGCACGGCCAGCGCGCACACCGTGACCGCGATCAGCACGCACCACAGCATCGCCTTGCCGGCCGTCGGGCCGAGCACGTCGAGCACGGCGTACTGCAGACCGTCCGTGGACAGCTTGTCGCCCTTGAGGCTGGAGACGCTCATCAGGGCGAGCAGCAGCACCAGGCCGCCCAGGACGAACGAGGCGACGATCGCGCGAATGATGGCGCGAGGCGCGTTGCGGGACGGGTCGAGCGACTCCTCGCCGAGCGAGGCGGCGGTGTCGAAGCCGTACATGACATACGCGGACGCCAGCGAGGCCACCAGGAAGGCGCCGAGATAGCCGGTGGAGTAACCGGCGCCGGTGTGGTTCGTCTGCATGACGACTTGAGGGCCGCGCGTGATGTGGACGGCGAACAGGATGATCAGTACAACGGTCGCGATCAACTCGATGAAGACGCCCGCCGTGTTGATCGTGGCCATCAACTTGACGCCGAAAGCATTGACGAGCGTGGTGAACAGGATCAACACGGCCGCGAGGACCACCGCGTTCGTCGCCACGTCGTACTTGCCGGTGCCGTCCCCGATGAACTGGAAGGCGGACGAGATCTGCGGCAGGGTCAGCTGATAGGCCAGCGCGACCGCCGAGATGGACACGATGGACGCGATCAACATCATCCACCCGGCGAGCCAGCCGAGATGCGGATTGCCGATCTTCTTGGACCAGTTGTAGACCGACCCCGCCACGGGGTAGCGGGCGGCCAGTTCCGCGAAGCACAGGGCCACCGTGAACTGGCCGGCGAACACCATCGGCCACGACCACCAGTAGGCGGGGCCCCCGCTGCCGTAGCCGAAGTAGAACAACTGGAAGGTGCCGGTCAGGATCGAGATGTAGCTGATCCCTGCGGCGAAGGTGTGGAAGTTGCCGAGGGTGCGCTTGAGTTCGGGCTTGTAGCCGAACTCGGCGAGTTCGGCGTCGTCGTGGTGGTGCGGTCCTGGTGATTGCTCGGTGGTCGTCATGAGCGACTCCTCTGGCTGTCAGTCGAACCAGCCCTGTGGTGCCGGCGCGGTGTTGCGCCAGATGTGCTTCGTCTCGCGGTACTCGGCGAGCCCCGCCGGTCCGAGTTCGCGCCCGAACCCGGACTGCTTGTAACCACCCCATTCGGCCTGCGGCACGTAGGGGTGGTAGTCGTTGATCCAGACCGTGCCGAGGCGCAGCCCCGCCGCGACCCGGGCGGCCTTGCCCTCGTCGCGGGTCCATACGGCGCCCGCCAGGCCGTAGATCGTGTCGTTGGCGAGCCGGACGGCCTCCGCCTCCCCGGTGAACCGCTCGACGGTCAGCACCGGTCCGAAGGACTCCTCGCGGACCACCGACATCTCACTCGTGCACTCGTCCAGGACGGTCGGCAGGTAGTAGAAGCCCGCGTCATGGCCGGGACCGGAGGGCCGGCCGCCGCCGCAGCGCAGCACCGCGCCCTCCTGGAGCCCCGTCGCGACATAGGCCTCGACCTTGTCGCGGTGGGCCGCCGAGATCAGCGGGCCGGTCTGCGCCCGTTCGTCGAACGGCCCGCCCAGCCGGATGGACCGCGCCCGCCGGACGACCTCGTCCACGAACCGGTCGTGCAGCGCGTCCTCGACCAGCAGCCGGGCCCCGGCGGAACACACCTGCCCGGAATGCAGGAACACGGCGGTCAGCGCCATGTCGGCCGCCGCCTCGAAGTCGGCGTCCGCGAAGACGATGTTCGGGTTCTTCCCGCCGAGTTCGAGCGCGACCTTCTTCACCGTGCCGGCCGCCGCCGCCATCAGCCGGCGGCCGGTCCGCAGCCCGCCGGTGAAGGAGACCAGGTCGACGTCCGGATGGTCGCCGAGCGGGGCGCCCGCCTCCGGGCCGGCGCCCAGCACCAGATTGGCCACGCCGGGCGGCAGACCGGCCTCCGCCAGCAGCCGGACCAGATGGATCGCCGTGTGGGGGGTCAGCTCGCTCGGCTTCAGCACGAAGGTGTTCCCGGCCGCGAGCGCCGGCGCGACCTTCCACGCGGTCTGCAGCAGCGGATAGTTCCACGGTGTGATCAGGGCGCAGACGCCGACGGGCTCGTACACCACCCGGCTCTCGACGCCCTCCCGGCCGGTGTCGATCACCCGCCCGGCCTCGCTCCTGATCAGCCGCCCGAAGTAGCGGAAGCAGTTGACGACGTCCTCGATGTCGTACGCGCTCTCCACCAGCCGCTTGCCCGTGTCCAGGGACTCGGCGCGGGCCATGGTGTCCTGGTCGCGGACCAGCAGGTCGGCGATCCGCAGGAGCAGGTCGCCGCGCCGCTGGGGAGACGTACGCGGCCAGTCACCGGTGTCGAAGGCGCGCCGGGCCGCCGTGATGGCCTGCACGGTGTCCTTGCCGCCCGCCTCGTCCACGACGCCGACCAGGGAGCCGTCGGCGGGACAGCGGATCTCGCGGGTGCGCTCGTCCAGGGCGCCGCGCCACGCGCCGTCGATGAAGAGGTCAGGCACGGGCGTCTCCCAGCTGGGTCAGCAGCCACTCGTGGAAGATCCCGATGTGGTGTTCGCTGGGGACCAGCACGCCGCCCCCGCGGTAGGCGCGTGAGGACATCGCCGGCTGGGTGCGCTCGCACGCCTCGAAGTCCTGGACGTTGACGCGGTGGAACAGCTCCGCGGACTTCGACACGTCCGCGCCCGACGCCACCACCTCCGGCGCGTACAGCCAGTCGCACTCCACGACCGTGCGGTCCTCGGCGAGCGGGAACATGCGGTGCAGTATGACGTGATCGGGGACGAGGTTGACGAACACGGCCGGCTTGATGGTGATGGCGTAGTAGCGGCGGTCCTGGTCGGCGCCGACCTCGGGCAGCCTGGCGAAGCCGGCGCTGCCGTCCACCGTGAAGCCCTTGATCTCCTCGCCGAACTCCGCGCCGTGGCCCACGTAGTACTGGGCCGCGTACCCGTCCGCGAACTCCGGGAGCACCTCCGTGAGTTCGGGGTGGATCGTCGCGCAGTGGTAGCACTCCATGAAGTTCTCGACGATCAGCTTCCAGTTGGCCCGCACGTCGTAGCTGATGCGCTTGCCGAGGGCCAGTCTCTCGGTGCCGTAGCGCTCGATGGCCGCCGCGTCGCCGAGCCGCTCCACGGCCGCATGCATCACCGTGTCCGCGAAGGAGGGCGGTTCGTCGGCGAGGCACACCCAGGCGTAGCCGAGCCATTCGCGCAGGGCCACCTTGATCAACCCGAACTCGACTCGATCAATGTCCGGCATCTTGATCAAGTTGGGCGCGGCGATCAACTTGCCGTCAAGGTCGTACGTCCATGCGTGGTACGGGCACTGCAGGCTGCGCCGCACCTCACCGGACTCCTCGGTGCACAGCCGGGCCCCGCGGTGGCGGCACACATTGAGGAAGGCACGCAGTGCTCCGGCGCGGGTACGGGTGATGATGACGCTCTCCCGGCCCACCTGGACGGTACGGAAGGTGCCCGGCTTGTCCAGATCCGCGCTGCGGACCGCGCAGAACCACAGGGACTCGAAGAGCTTCTCCTGCTCCAGCCGGAAGACGTCCGGGTCGGTGTAGTAGTGGCCCGGAAGCGTCGCGATGAGGCTCGGGGAGATCGGTGTCGTCGTCACGGGCGTGCTCCTGGTTCGATTGCGGCTCAGGCGGGCGCGGCGGCGAGGCGGGCGGGGTCGAACAGGCCGATCGGGTGCGCGGTGGAGCCGGTCAGCGCGAGGTCGGCCAGGATCTCGCCGACCACCGGCACGAACTTGAAACCGTGCCCGGAGAACCCGCAGGCCACGGTCACCGACTCCGGGTGGTCGGGGTGCCGGGCGATCACGAAGTGCTCGTCCGGGGTGTTGGAGTACATACAGGTGGCGGCCTTGAGGAAGGTGCCGGGCAGGTCCGGGACGCAGCGGGACATGTGGTCGGCCATGGCCCGGACCTCGTCCTCGTGTACGGTCCGGTCGATGGTCTCCGGCGTGGTGATCCGGCCCTTCCGGAAGAAGGCGACCTTGGCACCCAGCTCGGGCCCGTCGATGGCCGGGAAGCCGTACACCTGGACACCGGCCGCGTCCTCCCAGATGTAGATCGGGTGGTTGCGGGGGACGAACCGCTCGATGCCGCCGTTCGGCTGGAACCAGTACATGACCTGCCGCTCGATCGTGAACGGCACCCCGAGACCGGTGAGCAGCCGCGGCGCCCACGCGCCCGGGCAGATCACCAGCTGGGCGGCCGTGTAGGTGTTCTCGGCCGTATGGACGCGCACCCCGTCCCGGTACGGTTCCCAGCGCAGCATCGGCTCCTCGAAGTGCAGCTCGGCCCCCTGCCGGGTGGCCAGCTGCAGATGCGCGGCGACGGTGTTCTCGGGCCGGAGCAGACCGGCCTTCCTCTCGTACAGCGCCACCTCGTCGTCGTCCGGGTTCAGCGTCGGGAAACGGCGGCGGATCTCCTTGGCGTCGAGCATCTCGTGCGGCAGATCCCACTGCTGCGCCGAGCACAGCGAGCCGGAGACGGTACGTGACTCCGGGCGCCCGACCATCACACCACCACTGAGGACGGCGATCTCCCGGCCGGTGGCCCGCGCCAGGTCCTCGTACAGCTCGTAGGCGCGCAGCAGCAGCGGTACGTAGGCCGGGTCCTCGAAGTACGACTGCCGGGTGATCCGTGAACCACCGTGGCTGGAACCCCGGTTGTGCACCGGGCCGTACTTCTCCAGGCCGAGCACCCGGGCGCCGCGCGCGGACAGGTGGTGCGCGGCGGCGCCGCCCATGCCGCCGAGACCGATGACGATGACGTCGTAAGACGGTGACACGGGCGCCTCCTAGCGGCGGATGCGGGTCATCTCCGGGTCGAACAGGGGCTCGTCGGCGACCGTGGCCGGGACCTTCTCGCCGAAGTACTCGATGTACACGCCGGTGCCGGTGGCGAGGCCGGCCGGCAGCCAGGCGTAGGCGACGCAGCGGCCGAGCGTGTAGCCGTACGACGCGCTGGTCACGTAGCCGGCGGGGGCGCCGTCGACGTACACGGGCTCCTTGCCGAGGACCACGGCCGCGGGGTCGTCCAGGAGGAGCGGGGTGAGCCGGCGGGCGGGCCCGGTCAGGCTCCGCAGGGCCTCCTGGCCGATGAAGCCGTCCTTGTCCATGCGGACCGCGAAGCCGACGCCGGCCTCGAAGGGAGTGTGCTCGTCGGTCATGTCGGTGCCCCAGGCCCGGTAACCCTTCTCCAGCCGCAGGGAGTTGAAGGCGGAGCGGCCGGCGGCGACCACGCCGAGCCTCCGCCCGGCCTCCCACAGCGTGTCCCAGAGCCGGAGCCCCAGGTCGGCGGTGGTGTACACCTCCCAGCCCAGCTCGCCGACGTAGCTCAGCCGCATCGCCGTCACCGGGACGTGGCCGAGATGGGTCTGCTTCGCCCGGAAGTAGCCGAAGCCCTCATGAGAGAAGTCGTCGCTGGTCAGCGGCTGCACGAGGTCGCGGGCCAGCGGCCCCCAGACGCCGATGCAGCAGGTGCCGGAGGTGATGTCCCGGATCCGGACGTCCGCCGGCGCGTGGCGCAGCAGCCAGTCGAGGTCCGCGGGGGAGTTGGCGCCGACCTGGAAGCGGTCGGGGGCCAGGCGGGCCACGGTGAGATCGGAGCGGATGCCTCCGGTCTCGTCCAGGAGCAGGGTGTAGGTGACCGCGCCGGGCTTCTTGCGGAGGTTGTTGCTGGTCATCCGGTCGAGGAAGGCGAGGGCGCCGGGGCCGGTGACCTCCAGCCGGCGCAGCGGGGTCATGTCGTACAGCGCTACCTTCTCGCGGGTCGCCTTCGCCTCGGCCGCGGCGATCGGGGACCAGTAGCGCGCGGACCAGGCGTCGCGCTCGGGCAGGTCGCCGAGAGCGTCCACGAGCGGGGCGTTGGCCTCGTACCAGTGCGGGCGCTCCCAGCCGGTGCCCTCCAGGAAGAAGCCGCCGAGTTGCTGCTGGCGGGCGTAGAAGGGGCTGACGCGCAGGGGCCGCGGCTGCGCCATCGGCTGCAGGGGGTGGAGCACGTCGTACACCTCGACGAACTGCTGTGCACCACGTTCACGGACGTACGACGGTGAACGCTGCGCCTCCTCGAAGCGGGTGAGGTCGCACTCGTGCACGTCGAGGGACGGCCGCCCGTCGACCATCCACTCGGCCACCGCCTTCGCCACACCCGCGGAATGGGTCACCCAGACCGCCTCGGCCAGCCAGAACCCGCGCAGCTGCCGGGTCTCCCCGAGGACCGGCATGCCGTCCGGGGTGAAGGAGAAGATCCCGTTGAATCCGGACTCGATCTCCGTCTCCCGCAGGGCGGGCAGCAGCCGCCGGCAGTCCTCCCAGCTCGGCGCCCAGTCCTCGGCGGTGAACGGGTACGAGGACGGCATCTCCATGTCCTGGGCGCGCGCCTCGTCGTACGCCGGGACGGCGAACGGGTCGACCGGCATGGGCCGGTGCGCGTACGAGCCGATGCCGATGCGGTCATTGTGCTCGCGGAAGTACAGATCGCGGTCCTGGAAACGGAGGATCGGTCTGGCGGCCTCGGCCGTCGCACCGCCCAGCCCGGGAACCGGCCCCGTCTTCGCGTACTGGTGCGCGAGGGGCTGCAGCGGTACGTCGACTCCGGCCATGCGGCCGATGACGGGACCCCAGAAACCGGCCGCGGAGACGATGTGGTCCGCCGGGAAGGCGCCCCGGTCGGTGACGACCGCGGTGACCCGGCCGTTCTCCTGCTCGATGCCGGTGACCGTGTGCCGGTCCAGGAAGCGGGCGCCGCGCGCGGTGGCCCGGTCCAGCTGGGCGCGGGCCGCGAGCAGGGCCCGGGCCAGGCCGTCGTCGGGGGTGTGGAAGCCGCAGAGGACGACCGACTCGTTTAGCAGGGGCCAGAGTTCCTTGCAGCGGGCGGTGGTCACGATCTCGCCGCGGATGCCCCAGGCGGCGGCGTAACCGGCCCTGCGGTGCAGCTCGGCCAGGCGTTCGGGGGTGGTCGCGAGTTCCAGGCCGCCTACCTGGTGGAAGCAGGAGACACCGTCGACTTCGAGGGAACGGAACTTCTCGACCGTGTACCCGGCGAACTCCGCGAGCGTCTTCGAGGGGCTGGTCCGGAAGACGAGTCCGGGCGCGTGGGAGGTGGAGCCGCCCGGGGCCGGCAGGGGGCCCTGTTCGAGGACGGTGACGTCGGTCCAGCCGCGGGCGGTCAGCTCGTCGGCCAGGGAGCAGCCGACGATGCCGGCGCCGATGACGACGACACGCGGGCCCTGGGGCCGGTTCTCGACGGTACGGGGGTGGTCTTCGGGCGTGCGGGGGTCGTCTTCCGGTGCGCGGTGGTGCTCTTGGGCCGTAGTCGGGTCTTCGGGTGTGCTGGACATGCCCCTCCTTGTGGTGGCGGGGATGGCAGGTGCGGGGGAGCCGTTCAGACAGCGGGGACGCTCGGCCGCTCGGCGGCGATCGTCGTGTCCTGTCCATGCCCGGTGTGGACGAGGGTGGCGCCCGGCAGGGTGAGCAGCCGGTCCCGGACGGAGGCCTCGATGGCCGGGCGGTCGGAGTGCGAGCGGCCGGTGGCGCCCGGGCCGCCGTGGAAGAGGGTGTCGCCGGTGAAGACGGCGTCGAGGAACGGGGCGTACAAGGAGCAGCTGCCCCGGGTGTGACCGGGCGTGTGGAGGACCCTCAGCTCGATGCCCGCGACCGAGAGGACACGGCCGTCGAACAGCCGGCCGTCCGGCTTGCGGGCCGGGTGCGTGTGCGACCACAGCTCGTGGTCGCCGGGGTGCAGCAGGACGGGCGCCCCGGTCAGGAGGGAGAGACCCGGCGCCGCGTCGATGTGGTCGTCGTGGGCGTGGGTGCAGACGATGGCGGTGACCTGGCGGCCGGCGGTGGCGCGGTGGATGGCCTCGGCGTCGTGTGCGGCGTCCACGACCAGCACTTCCGCGTCGTCACCGATCAGCCAGACATTGTTGTCCACGTCGAAGGTCTGACCGTCGAGGCTGAAGGTGCCGGAGGTGACGACACGCTCCACGCGGACGGAGCCGTGCACGCCCGTGCCGTCGGCGCTCGCTCTCTGTGTCCTCACAGGACCACCACCGAGCGCAGCACCTCACCGCGGTGCATCTTGCCGAACGCCTCCTCCACTTGGTCCAGGGCGATCGTCTCGGAGACGAACGCGTTGAGGTCGAGCAGGCCGTACAGGTACTGGTCGATCAGGAACGGGAAGTCCCGGCTCGGCAGACAGTCGCCGTACCACGAGGACTTGATGGCGCCGCCCCGCGAGAAGACGTCGATCAGCGGGAGTTCGACCTTCATCTCGGGAGACGGCACCCCCACCTGGACCAGCAGGCCCGCGTGGTCGCGCATGTGGAAGGCCTGCAGAAACGTCTCGGGCCGGCCCACCGCGTCGATGGCGATGTCCACGCCGTGGCCGTCGGTGAGTTCCCGGACCGCCTCGACCGGGTCGGCACCCCGGGAGTTGACGGTGTGGGTGGCGCCGAACTTCTCCGCCTGGTCGAGTTTCCTGTCGTCGATGTCGACGGCGATGACCTTCATGGCGCCGTTCAGGCAGGCGCCCGCGATGGCCGCGTTGCCGACGCCGCCACAGCCGATGACGGCGACCGAGTCGCCCCGGCCTACGTTGCCGGTGTTGACCGCCGCGCCGTAGCCGGCCATCACCCCGCAGCCGACGAGACCGGCCGCCTCGGGGCGCGCGGCCGGGTCGATCTTCACCGCCTGGCCCGCCGCGACCAGCGTCTTCTCGGCGAAGGCACCGATGCCGAGGGCGTTGCTGAGCGGGGTACCGTCCCGCAGGGTCATGGGCTGCGCGGCGTTGCGGGAGTCGAAGCAGTACCAGGGCCGGCCACGCCGACAGGAGCGACAGCTGCCACAGGGCGCCCGCCAGGCGAGCACCACGTAGTCGCCGGGCTTCAAGTCCGTGACGCCGGGGCCGACCGCCTCGATCGTGCCGGCCGCCTCATGGCCCAGCAGGAACGGGAAGTCGTCGTTGATCGCGCCCTCCCGGTAGTGGAGATCCGTGTGGCACACCCCGCAGGCCTGCACGTCGACGAGGACCTCGCCGGGCCCCGGATCGGGGACGACGATCGTCCGCACCTCCACGGGGGCGCCCTTCTTCACAGCGACTACGGCACGGACCTCGTGTGGCACGACAAGCTCCTCTGCTGTTGCGCATTGCACGATGGGTTGCGTGATGGGGAACATACTGAGAACGGCGTCATGGGGCCGTCAAGGGGTGCGCGTTAACCCTTGGCAAAGGGAACCCGCGGGGGCGAAACCTCTCGGACACACGACGGCGCGGGGCCGGGAACGTCCCGGTCCCGCGCCGCTGTCCGTGTGCGGTGGCCGCTGCGCGCGCGTCTGGCTGCCGCCCGGTCAGAAGCCGTAGCCCATACGACGGGACAACTCGGCGGCCGCCGCCACCGTCCGCTTCGCCACCTCCGGCAGCCGCTCCGGGTTCAGCCGGTACACCGGACCCGAGACGCTGATCGCGGCGATCACCTTGCCGTCGTGCGCCCGCACCGGCGCCGCGACGGCCGCGAGCCCCAGTTCCAGCTCTTCGACGGTGACGCCGTAGCCCTGTTCGACCACGGCCTCCAGTTCCGCGCGCAGCATCGTCGCGCCGGTGACCGTTCGGTCCGTGAACCGCGGCAACTGCCGCGCCAGCAGGCCCTCGCGCAGGGTGGGCGGCATGTGCGCGAGCAGCACCTTTCCGCTGGAGGTGGCGTGCAGCGGGGTGCGTCTGCCGAGCCAGTTCTGCGCGGTGACCGACGCGGTGCCGCGAGCCTGCATGATGTTGACCGCCGCATCGTCGTCGAGCACGGCGATGTTCACCGTCTCGCCCAGCTCGTCGGCGACCTCCCGGCAGACCGGGACGCCCTCCTGGGAGATGTCCAGACGCACTGCCGCCGCCCCCGCCAGGCGCAGTACGCCGGCCCCCAGGTAGTACTTGCCGCGGTCCTTCGCCTGGGCCACCAGGCCGCGGTTCTCCAGGACGCCGAGCAGCCGGAACGCCGTGGACTTGTGCACGTCCAGCTCCTCGGCGATCTCGGTGACGCCCGCTTCGCCGTGCCGGGCAAGGATCTCCAGCACGCTCACGGCGCGGTCCACCGACTGCACCGCACTGGCCGTTCCGCGGCCGTTCTGTCTCTCCGTGGCCCTTGGGATCTCCGTGGTCTCCTCGTTGCGGTCAGGCTGCTTCTGCGTGCGGGTCATGGCTCAACTCTCACCACCTGTGGGCCCGGTTCGGGCCGCATCTGCGGGAAGCCCTTGACGCGACGGTCGTCCCGCCCGGATTCTGTTGCGCATAGCGCTAGATCGTGCGCCATGCGAAACATCATGTTACCGAAGCGTCCGGATGCCGGAAGGGTGCCGGACCACCCGGACCGATGACGGTCCGCCGCTCCCGTATCGCTTCACCAGCCCGGACCCCTTGGGTCCGGACTCCCGCCTGCATCCCTGACGCCTGCATCGAGCAGGTCCCGGACCGAGTGTCCCGGACCGAGAGGGGGGCCCGTGATTCCCGTCTGCCGCCTCGAAGACCTCCCCGAGGGCGAGTCCATCCGCGTCGAGACCACGCCACCGATCGCCGTGTTCCGCACCGAGCACGGCGAGCTGTACGCCATCGACGACACCTGCACCCACCAGGACGCGTCCCTCTCCGAGGGCTGGCTGGAGGGCTGCCTGGTCGAATGCCCCCTGCACGCCGCGTCCTTCGACCTGCGCACCGGCGAGCCGACCTGCCTCCCGGCCCGCCGCCCCGTCCGTACCCACCGCGTCACCGTCGAGGACGGCGTCGTCCACGTCCACCTCACGGCGGAGGAGGGCACGGCCGCATGAACGCCACCAAGGGCCGGTTCGGCCGGCCCGGCCGTACGGACACCCCCTGGTTCGTCACCCCCTGTCCGATCACTGCGGCATCCACCGGTCCCCACCGTCCGACCCGCGTCGCGAGGAGCCGTGCCGTATGAGGACCGTGACCATCGTCGGTGCCTCCCTCTCCGGGCTCTACGCCGCCCGTGAGCTGCGCGCCCAGGGCTTCGACGGCCGACTGGTGATCGTCGGCGAGGAGAGCCACCGGCCCTACGACCGCCCTCCACTCTCCAAGGACTTCCTCACCGGCCTCACCGACGAGGAGCAGCTGGCCCTCACCGACGCCGACGAGACCGCCGGCCTCGATGCCGAATGGCTGCTCGGCGTCCGTGCCCGCGGACTCGACACCCGCGGCCGCACCGTCCTTCTCGGCGACGGACGTACCGTCTCCACCGACGGCGTCGTCATCGCCACCGGCGCCGCCGCCCGCCGGCTCCCCGGCGACAGCCTCGCCGGCGTGCACACCCTGCGCACCCTCGACGACGCCCGCGCCCTGCGCGCCGACCTCACCCAGGGGCCCCGCCGGGTCGTGGTCATCGGCGGCGGCTTCATCGGCGCCGAAACCGCCTCCTCATGCGCCCGGCTCGGCCATGCCGTCACGGTCGTCGAGGCCGCCCCCTTGCCGCTGGTGCCCCAACTCGGCGCGCACATGGCCGCCGTGTGCGCCGCCCTGCACCGCCGCGGTGGCGTGGAGCTGGCCACCGGAACGGGAGTGGCCGGATTGCGCGGCACCGCCAGCGTCACCGGCGTCGGCCTCACCGACGGCCGCACCCTGCCCGCCGACGTGGTCATCGTCGGCATCGGTGCCGTCCCCAACACCGCCTGGTTGGTGGGCTCGGCCCTCGCCCTGCACGACGGAGTGCTGTGCGACGACGGCTGTATGACCGCCCTGTCCCAGGTGGTCACGGTCGGCGATGTCGCCCGCGTCGGCGGCACCCGGGCCGAGCACTGGACCTCGGCCACCGAGCAACCCCGGGTCGCCGTGACCAACCTGCTCGCCGGCCGCGCCCGCGAGACCCTCCGCACGGTGCCGTACTTCTGGTCCGATCAGTACGGCACCCGCATCCAGTTCGCGGGCCGGTACCGCGACGGCGACACCGTCCGTGTCACCGAGGGCCGGATCACCGACGGCCTGCCCGGTGAGGCCGGTTTCCTGGCCCGATACGAACGGGACGGCCGTACCGTCGCCGTGCTCGCCGTGGACCGTCCGCGTGCCTTCATGCGGGCCCGGCGCGAACTCCAGCGGGAGGAGCGGCAGCGTGTCGAGCCGGCGGCGCTCTGACGGACGGCACGGGGGACGGCACAGGCTGGCGAGACCGGTGCGGCAGGGCCGCCCGGACGACAGCCGTCCGGCCCGGCTCCACCGGTCAGCTCGGTGGGGCAGCCCCGTTCCGTCCGGGTGGGGCAGCCCGTTCCGTCCGGTTCGGTCCTGCTCCGCGCCGCTTCTGGTCAGGGGTGCGACAACTGTCCGGTGCCGCCCCGCCGGCGTATCCGCCCCGGCTCGCCCAGGCCCGCCCGCTCCTTGATCCGGCGGGCGCGCCGCTCCGGCCGGAGCGCCCGGGCCGTGCTGCTCGGCTCGGAGACCACGCCGTACCGCTGGCTCCACACCTGACGGGTCACCCATACGTCGACCACGGCCCAGGTGGCCACCACGGTGCTCGCCACACTGCTGATCACCATGGGGAGCGCCAGCCAGGACCCGGCCATCGTGCACAGGAACGCCACCATTGCCTGGATCAGCGTCACTGCGATGATGATGACCGCGCGCACCGCCGCCGTACGCACCGGATCAGGCACCGGGTGCCGTCGCGCGGGCTCCTCGACCCACAACGGCCGGGATATCTGCTGCTGTTCCTCGCCCATGGACATTCCGGCGCGCCCAGGCGCCGTAATGTCGCGATCCAGCGCCTCGAGGCTCCGCCGCGCCGCCGAGCGTTCCGTCACGCTCTCCTCGGGCGCCTCGCGCCGCTCCGCCAAGCCCATCACCCTGTCACTCCCCACCGCCGGCAGACCGCTCGCCCCGGCGTCCGAAGACTCCGACTCCCCAGTGGCTGCCCGGCTTGCGCTGTTTTACGCCGCCAGGATGCGGGATGCGGCTCCTGTGGCCCATTCCGCCCCCATCTCCCGTAGGTAAGGACGAACGAGATCGCGCGAAGATTCCCGAACGGCGAAAGAATCCAGCCAACCGCCCGCGCGCACCACCGAGTCCGATCCCGGCACAACCCGCCGAATCACGGTGGCAATCTCCCGTAATGGCCGGACAACTCACCATGTCCCGACGCTCTTACGGAAGTTCGCCCTCCGGACATGTCTTCGAGTTAACTGCGAGGCGGTAGTAGGCTCGCGCCGTTTGTTGACGCACATGTGTACCCCCGACCGGCGGGGGTCGAGCTGGGGGAGGCCATGCGCTTTCGCGGGAAGTCGATCCGCCGGAAGATCGTGGCGCTGCTTCTCGTGCCGCTGGTGTCCCTGACCGCCATCTGGGGCTTCGCCACGGTACTGACGGGGCGTGAGGTCGCCCGGCTCTTCCAGGTGTCCGATGTCGTGCAGGACATCGGTTATCCCACCGAGGACACCGTCCGCGTCCTGCAGCAGGAGCGTCGCCAGACCCTCGTCTACCTCGCCGATCCGCGGGCCGCCGACGCCCTCTCCGCGCTGCACCGCACCCGCAACGCCACCGACCGGGCGATCGCCGAGATCCGGAAGAACGCCAAGGATCACGACGACGGCATGGACTCGGACGACAACGAGCGCCTCACCGCCGTCCTGGACGCCTTCGACGGTCTCGGCCCCCTTCGCCGCAGCGTCGAGGACGGCACGGTGACCCGGGCCCGGGCCTTCGGCCTCTACAACCACCTCGTCGACCCCTGCTACACGCTGCTCGCCGCCATCGACGGCATCGACGACGTCGAGATGGACAAGCAGGCCCGCGCCCTGGTCAACATCACCCGCGCCCGCGAACTGCTCTCCCGCGAGGACGCCCTCCTCGGCTCCTCCCTCGTCGTCGGCCGGCTCACCCGCGGCGAGACCCGGGACATCTCGGGCCTCGCCGCCCAGCGCACGCTGCTGTACGACATCAGCCTGCCGCTGCTGCCCGCCGCGGAACGCGAACGCTACGAACGCTTTTGGAAGAGCGCCACCACCGCCCCGCTGCGCGTGGCCGAACAGTCGGTCCTCGGCACGGACTCCGGCACGCCCCACGGGGTCACCGCCAAGAGCTGGGACTCCGCCGCGGCCGGCGTCCTCGACCAACTCGGCACCCTCGACGACCAGGTGGACGACCGCTTCCAGGACCGTATGCGGCCCGTGGCCGTGGGCGTCATCGTGCAGGCCGCCGTCGCCGGCCTGCTCGGCCTGATCGCCCTCCTGGTCTCCCTCGTCCTCTCCGTCCGGGTGGGCCGTGTCCTCATCCGCGACCTGAGGCAGCTGCGCCTGGAGGCGCACGAGGCCTCCGGTGTCAGGCTGCCCAGTGTGATGCGCCGTCTGTCGGCCGGGGAAGAGATCGACGTCGAGACGGAGGTGCCACGGCTCGAGTACGACAAGAACGAGATCGGCGAAGTGGGCCAGGCCCTCAACACCCTCCAGCGCGCCGCCGTCGAGGCCGCGGTCAAGCAGGCGGAACTACGGGCCGGGGTCTCAGAGGTCTTCGTCAACCTCGCCCGCCGCAGCCAGGTGCTGCTGCACAAGCAGCTCACACTGCTCGACACCATGGAACGCCGGACCGAGGACACCGACGAACTCGCCGACCTGTTCCGCCTGGACCACCTCACCACGCGCATGCGCCGCCACGCCGAGGGCCTGGTGATCCTCTCCGGCGCCGCGCCGTCCCGGCAGTGGCGCCGGCCCGTGCAGCTGATGGACGTCGTCCGCGCCGCCGTCGCCGAGGTCGAGGACTACGAACGCATCGAGGTACGGCGTCTGCCGCGCATCGCCGTCACCGGCCCGGCCGTCGCCGACCTCACCCACCTCGTGGCCGAACTCCTGGAGAACGCCACGGTCTTCTCGCCGCCGCACACCGCCGTCCAGGTCCTCGGCGAGCGGGTCGCCAACGGTTTCACGCTGGAGATCCACGACCGAGGACTCGGTATGACGGCCGAGGCGCTCCTGGACGCCAACCTGCGCCTCGCCGAGACCCCCGAGTTCGAGCTGTCCGACACCGACCGGCTCGGCCTGTTCGTGGTCAGCCGCCTGGCCCAGCGGCAGAATGTCCGCGTCTCCCTCCAGCCGTCGCCCTACGGCGGCACCACCGCCGTCGTCTTCGTCCCCGACACGCTGCTCACCGACGACGTCCCGGACACCAACGGCATCGGCTTCCGCCTCGACCGGGAGCGCACGGCGAGGGAGCTGGGGCAGGCGGCGAGCCGCGCCGCCGGGCGGCCCCAGGCAACGGTGCAGTTGCCGGGTCTGCCGACCTCCCTGCTGGACGGCCCCGTCGAGCTGGAGTCGCCCGTCGATCTGGACGCCCTCGACTTCCCCGGTGTCCTGGCGGACGAGGACAGCGAGCGCGGTGGACTGTTCCGCCCCCGCCGCTCCCTCGACGGCACCGAGGACCAGACGGCCGCCCTCCCCTCGCGTGAGGAGCCCGGCGACCGAGGTCCCGTGCCGCTGCCGCGGCGGCAGACGCCCAAGCTGGTCAGCTCGCACGGCAAGCCCGTCACCGACCAGCGCTCCCGCCGCGCGGAACCGGACCAGCAGCCCTCCGGCGGCCCGCGCCGCACCGACACGGGCGGACTGGCCCCGCTGCCCGCCCGGCGCCGCGGTGCGGCCCCCCGGCGCCCGGCCGAAGTCACCGACCGCCTGGGCGAGCCCGGAACCACTGCGGCCGGAGGGGTCGGCGAGACGTCCGAGCCCCCTGCGCTGCCCAGACGAACCCGGCCCAAGGCGCTCTCCTCCGGCGGCCCGGGCGGCCCGCCGCCATCCGGCGGCGATGCAGCCCGGAGCGGTGACCACACCGCCCCGCCCACCGGCGAGACGGCCGCGGAACCGGGCACCGGGCTGCTGCCCCGGCGCGTCCGCCAGGCCAGCCTGGCCCCCCAGCTCAAGCAGGACACCGAACGGCGCGCCCAGCGCGAGGCCCAGCCCGCCGACCGCGATGCCGACGAGGTCCGCAGCCGGATGGCCTCCCTCCAGCACGGCTGGCAGCGCGGCCGTGAGGAGAACGCCGCGGGCGACGGGACCCGGAACGGCACGGCACAACGAACGACTAAGGGGGACGGTCGATGACCGCACCGAAGGCGACCGACCACACGACGGTGAACAAGGGGGAGCTGAACTGGCTCCTGGACGACCTCGTCGACCGGGTCGCCAGCATCCGCAAGGCCCTCGTCCTGTCCGGCGACGGGCTGCCCACCGGGGTGTCCAAGGACCTGACCAGGGAGGACAGCGAGCATCTGGCCGCCGTCGCCTCCGGCTTCCACAGCCTCGCCAAGGGAGTGGGCCGCCACTTCGAGGCGGGCAGCGTGCGGCAGACGGTGGTCGAACTCGACGACGCCTTCCTGTTCGTCACCGCCGCTGGTGACGGCAGCTGCCTCGCCGTCCTCTCCGACGCCGACTCCGACGTCGGGCAGGTCGCCTACGAGATGACGCTGCTGGTCAAGCGGGTCGGCGTGCATCTGCGCGCCGCCCCGCGTACCGATCTGCCCGCAGGCGGGTAGTGGGATGACATGAGCGGAGACGGTCAGGGAAGAAACCACTGGTTCGACGACGAGGCCGGACCGGTCGTCCGTCCCTACGCCATGACGCGCGGGCGCACCACGAGTGCGGCCCAGCACCGCCTCGACCTCATCGCGGTGGTCGTCACGGAGCCCGACGCGGGTGACTCGGAAGCGGACCCGACGCTGGCCCCCGAGCACATGGAGATCGTCGGACTCTGCCGGGACACGCCGCAGTCGGTCGCCGAACTCGCCGCGGAACTCGACCTGGCCATCGGCGTGGTCCGCGTGCTCATCGGCGATCTCGTGCACGCGGAACTCGTCCATGTCACGCGTCCGGTACCCCCGGCGGAACTGCCGGACGAGAGTATTCTGCGCGACGTGATCAACGGCCTCCGGGCGCTGTGACCGGCGCGGAAGCGGAGTACTGACGTGACAGGCTGGCAGTTCTGGGTCGACCGAGGCGGCACCTTCACCGACATCGTCGCGCGTCGCCCGGACGGCCGGCTGCTCACGCACAAACTGCTGTCCGACAACCCCGCCCTCCCACACTCCGGGCTGCGCTCGAGTGGGGGGACCACCATCGCCGACGCGGCCGTCGCCGGCGTACGCGAACTCCTCGGCGGCTCCCAGGAGCCTGTCGAGGCGGTCCGCATGGGCACCACGGTCGCCACCAACGCCCTGCTGGAACGCAACGGCGAACGCACCCTCCTCGTCATCACCCGCGGCTTCCGCGACGCCCTGCGCATCGCCTACCAGAACCGCCCCCACATCTTCGCCCGCCGCATCGAACTGCCCGAACTGCTCCACGAACGGGTTGTCGAGGTGGACGAGCGCGTCGCCGCCGACGGCACCGTCCTGCGCGCCCCCGACCTGGACGCCCTCGCGGGTCCGCTCCGGCAGGCGTACGACGACGGAATCCGCGCGGTCGCCGTCGTCTGCCTGCACAGCCACCTGTACCCCGCCCACGAACAGGCGATCGGTGACCTTGCCGCCCGCACCGGTTTCCCGCAGATCTCGCTGTCCAGCGAGGTCAGCCCGCTGATGAAGCTCGTCCCGCGCGGGGACACCGCCGTAGTCGACGCCTACCTCTCGCCCGTGCTGCGCCGCTACGTGCGGCACATCGCCGACGAGCTCGACGGCGTACGGCTGATGTTCATGCAGTCCAACGGCGGGCTCACGGAAGCCGGACAGTTCCGCGGCAAGGACGCAGTCCTCTCCGGCCCGGCCGGCGGCATCGTCGGCATGGCACGCATGTCGCAGCGCGCCGGCTTCGACCGCGTCATCGGCTTCGACATGGGCGGAACCTCCACCGACGTCTCCCACTTCGCCGGCGAGTACGAGCGCGTCTTCACCACGCAGATCGCGGGCGTCCGGCTGCGCGCCCCCATGCTGGACATCCACACCGTCGCCGCCGGCGGCGGCTCCGTCCTGCACTTCGACGGCTCCCGCTACCGGGTCGGCCCCGACTCCGCCGGCGCCGATCCGGGCCCCGCCTGCTACCGCGCCGGCGGCCCGCTCACCGTCACCGACGCCAACGTGATGCTCGGCCGTATCCAGCCCGACCACTTCCCGGCCCTGTTCGGGCCCGGTGGCGACCAGCCCCTGGACCCCGCCCTGGTCAGCGACCGGTTCACCGCTCTCGCGCGCGAGATCCACGAACGGACCGGCGACGACCGCACCCCGGAGCAGGTGGCCGAGGGCTACCTGCAGATCGCCGTCGCCGACATCGCCAACGCCGTGAAGCGGATCTCGGTCCAGAAGGGCCACGATGTCACCCGCTACGCCCTGACCACCTTCGGCGGAGCCGGCGGCCAGCACGCGTGCCGGGTCGCCGACTCGCTCGGCATCCGCACCGTCCTCGTGCCCCCCATGGCCGGCGTCCTCTCCGCGCTCGGCATCGGTCTCGCCGACACCACCGCCATGCGCGAGCAGTCCGTCGAGGCACCCCTGGAGGCGGCGGCCATGCCCGGCATCCGCAAGACCGCCGCCGACCTCGAGGCCGCCGCCCGCACCGAACTCCTCGACGAGGACGTCCCGGCTGACGGCATCCAGATCACCCGCCGCGCCCAGCTGCGCTACGACGGCACCGACACCACCCTCACCGTCGAGCTGGCCGAGCCCGACGCCATGAAGCGCGCCTTCGAAGAACGTCATCGCGCCACCTACTCCTTCACCCTCGATCGCCCGGTCGTCGTCGAAGCCCTCTCCGTCGAAGCCACCGGCATCACCGCACCCCCCGACCTCTCCGCCCTCGCCCCGTACGAGGGCCGGCCCGCCGCGCCCGAGACCGTCCGCCTCCACACCGGCGGCGCCTGGCGCGACGTATCCCTCCACCGCCGCGAGGCCCTCCCTCCCGGCGAGACCGTCACCGGTCCCGCGATCATCACGGAGGCCAGTGCGACGACCGTCGTCGACGACGGCTGGCGGGCCGCGGCGACCGACGACGGGCATCTGGTCATGGAACGCACGGCGATTACGCAGAGTTCCGAAATCGGCACAGAAGTCGACCCGGTCCTGCTCGAGGTCTTCAACAACCTCTTCATGTCGATCGCCGAACAGATGGGCGCCCGGCTGGAGTCCACGGCCCAGTCCGTCAACATCAAGGAACGCCTGGACTTCTCCTGCGCCCTGTTCGATCCGGACGGAAACCTGGTGGCCAACGCGCCCCACATCCCCGTCCACCTGGGCTCCATGGGCACCAGCGTCAAAGAGGTCATCCGCCGCCGCGGCACCGCCATGCGGCCGGGCGACACCTACGCCGTCAACGACCCGTACCACGGCGGCACGCATCTGCCCGACGTCACCGTCATCACCCCCGTCTTCGACACCGACCGGGCGACGGACACGGGGAGTGAGCCGACGATCCTCTTCTACGTCGCCTCACGTGGCCACCACGCCGAGATCGGCGGCATCGCGCCGGGCTCCATGCCGGCCCGCAGCCGCACCATCGAGGAGGAGGGCGTCCTCTTCGACAACTGGCTCCTCGCCGAGAACGGCCGCTTCCGCGAGGAGGAGACCCGTCGCCTGCTCACCGGGGCGCCCCACCCCTCCCGCAACGTGCGGACCAACCTCGCCGACCTGCGCGCGCAGATCGCCGCCAACCAGAAGGGCGTCGACGAAGTACGGCGCATGATCGACGAGTTCGGCCTCGACGTCGTCCAGGCCTATATGCGGCACGTCCAGGACAATGCCGAGGAGGCCGTCCGCCGCGTCATCGACAGGCTGGACGACGGGGAGTACGCCTACCGGACCGACTCGGGCGCCGTCATCCGCGTCCGCGTGCGCGTCGACCGCACCGAGCGCCGGGCGGCCATCGATTTCACCGGCACCTCCGCACAGCTGGCCACCAACTTCAACGCCCCCCTCGCGGTCGTCAACGCGGCCGTCCTGTACGTCTTCCGGACCCTGGTCGCCGACGACATCCCGCTCAACGACGGCTGCCTGCGACCCCTGGACATCGTCGTGCCGCCCGGCTCCATGCTCGCGCCCGAGCCGCCCGCCGCCGTCGTCGCGGGCAACGTGGAGACCTCTCAGGCCATCACCGGCGCCCTGTACGCCGCGCTCGGCGTTCAGGCCGAGGGCTCCGGGACCATGAACAACGTCTCCTTCGGCAACAAACGCCACCAGTACTACGAGACCGTCGCCTCCGGATCCGGAGCGGGCGACGGCTTCCCCGGCGCCGACGTCGTACAGACCCACATGACCAACTCCCGGCTCACCGATCCCGAAGTCCTGGAGTGGCGGTTGCCGGTCAGGCTCGATGAGTTCGCCGTCCGGCGGGGGAGCGGCGGCGCCGGACGGTGGCACGGCGGCGACGGGGCCGTGCGCCGCATCCGGTTCCTCGAACCCATGACCGTCTCCACGCTCTCCCAGCACCGCCGCGTGGCCCCGTACGGCATGGCGGGCGGCGAGCCCGGAGCGCTCGGTGCCAACCGCGTGGAGCGGGCCGACGGCACGGTCAGCGACCTCGGCGGAAGCGGATCCGCGGAGGTCCGCCCCGACGACGTACTCGTCATCGAAACCCCCGGTGGCGGCGGCTACGGCCGGCCGTCCCCGGACAACCATCGAGCAGGAGAAGAGACCGATGATCTTCGGGCGTTCTGAGCGCGGCAAGCCCCCGGTCGAGCCCGTCACGCTCAAGATCCTCGTGGCCGGCGGCTTCGGCGTGGGCAAGACGACCCTCGTCGCCGCGGTCAGCGAGATCAGGCCACTGCGCACCGAGGAACTGCTCACCGAGGCGGGGCGCCCGGTCGACGACACCAGCGGGGTGGAGGGCAAGCACACCACCACCGTGGCCATGGACTTCGGCCGCATCACCCTGCGCGAGGATCTGGTGCTGTACCTCTTCGGCACGCCCGGGCAGGAACGGTTCTGGTTCATGTGGGACGAGCTGTCCGAGGGCGCGCTAGGCGCTGTCGTCCTGGCCGACACGCGCCGCCTGGAGGACTGCTTCGCGGCCGTCGACTACTTCGAGCGGCGGTCCATACCCTTCGTCGTGGGCGTCAACTGCTTCGAAGGAGCCGCCCGTTATCCGGCCGACACCGTCCGCCAGGCCCTGGACCTGGACGACGACGTGCCCGTCCTGCTGTGCGACGCGCGCGACCGGGAGTCGGTCAAGGAGGCGCTCATCGGCGTCGTCCAGCACGCGATGGACTACGCGGCCGACAGCCGCCAGACCGTCAGCACCTGAACCACGGGTTCGGCCCGTACCCCCGCCGAGCGGGGTACGGGCCGAGGCCCGGCGAGGAGCACTCACGCGCGCGTACGGCGCATGCCCGGTGCCCTTGCGTGCGGCAGTCCTACTCGCCCTCCTCCAGCCAGCCGAGGCTCTTCTCCACGGCCCTGCGCCAGTTGCGGTACTCCCGGTCGCGTACCGACGCCTCCATGGCGGGCGCCCACTCCGCGTCCTTCCGCCAGTGCGACTTCAGCTCGTCCAGGTCGTTCCACACACCCGTCGCCAGCCCTGCCGCGTAGGCGGCACCGAGACAGGTGGTCTCGGACACCCGGGGCCGGATCACCGGCACGCCCAGCACGTCCGCCTGGTGCTGCATGAGCAGGTTGTTCTTGGTCATGCCACCGTCGACCTTGAGGGTGGTGATCCGTACCCCGGAGTCCTGGTACATGGCGTCCACGACCTCCCGGGTCTGCCAGCTCGTCGCCTCCAGCACCGCGCGCGCGAGGTGCGCCTTCGTCACATACCGGGTCAGCCCGGTGACGACCCCGCGCGCGTCGGAGCGCCAGTAGGGCGCGAACAGGCCCGAGAACGCGGGCACGATGTAGGCGCCGCCGTTGTCCTCGACGCTCGCCGCGAGTGTCTCGATCTCGTCGGCGCCGCGGATGATACCCAGCTGGTCGCGGAACCACTGGACCAGGGCGCCCGTTATCGCTATGGAGCCCTCCAGGCAGTACACCGGCGCCTCCCCGCCGATCTTGTAGCCCATCGTCGTCAGCAGCCCGCTCTTGGACGGCACCGGCCGGCTGCCGGTGTTCAGCAGCAGGAAACTGCCGGTGCCGTAGGTGTTCTTGGCGGTACCGACGTCATAGCAGGCCTGCCCGAACACGGCGGCCTGCTGGTCGCCGAGCGCGGATGCCACGGGCACTCCGGCGAGCTGCCCGGCCGCGGTGCCGTACACCTCGGCGGAGGACCTGATCTCGGGCAGCACCGCTTCGGGGACGTTCATGGCGGACAGGACGGAGGGGTCCCACTGGAGGGTGTCCAGGTTCATCAGCATGGTGCGGCCGGCGTTGGTGACGTCGGTGACGTGCCGGCCGCCGTCGGTGCCGCCGGTGAGGTTCCAGATCAGCCAGGAGTCGATGGTCCCGAAGGCGATCTCGCCGCGCTCGGCCCGCTGCCGCAGGCCGGGCACGTGGTCCAGCAGCCAGGCCGCCTTGGGTCCGGAGAAGTAGCTGGCCAGCGGCAGCCCGGTCTGCTCGCGGAAGCGGTCCTGGCCGTCCGTGCCGCCCAGTTCGTGGCACAGGGCGGCGGTGCGGGTGTCCTGCCAGACGATGGCGTTGTGCACGGGCTTGCCGGTCGAGCGGTCCCACAGGACCGTGGTCTCCCGCTGGTTGGTGATGCCGAGAGCGCTCAGCTGGTCGGCGCGCAACCCGGCCTTCGCGAGCGCCCCGGCCACCACGGCCTGCACCTTGGACCAGATCTCGGTGGCGTCGTGCTCCACCCAGCCGGGCCTGGGGAAGATCTGGCGGTGCTCACGCTGGTCGACGGCGACGATGGCGCCACTGTGGTCGAAGACGATGCAGCGGCTGGATGTGGTGCCCTGGTCGATGGCGGCGACGTACTTCTCGGCGGTGTCCGTCATGGCTGTCCCATCGGTCGCTGGGTCGGGACGCTGGGCAGAGGGCCGGGTGAAGGCCCGCTCGGGGCCGGGCGGACCGTCTGCGGGGTCAGAAGGCCACGTTGTAGATGAGGCCGGCGAGCGTTCCGCCGATGAGCGGGCCGACGACCGGTATCCAGGCGTAACCCCAGTCGGAAGTGCCCTTGTTGGGGATCGGCAGGAAGGTGTGCACGACGCGCGGGCCGAGGTCGCGGGCCGGGTTGATGGCGTAGCCGGTGGGACCGCCGAGGGAGAGCCCGATACCGACGACGAGCAGCGAGACGATCAGCACCGTGGTGCCGGACTCGCCGAGCCCCTTCGTCAGCCCGAAGGCGAGCACGGGCAGCACCAGCGCGATCGTCGCGATGATCTCGGTGACGAGGTTGGCGACCGGGTTCCGGATCTCGGGGATGGTCGAGAAGATACCGAGGGTCGGCACCGGCTCGTCGGCCGTGCCCTCGGTGGTGCCCTCTTTGCACACGTTGGCCTGGAACTGCGCGAGGTACACCAGGTAGGCGAGGACGGCACCCAGCATCGCGCCGACGATCTGGCCCAGCAGATACACCCACACCTTGCCCCACTTGCCGGTGTCCACCGCGATGCCGATGGTGACCGCGGGATTGAGCTGGCCGCCGGAGAGGGGAGCGGCGGTGTACGCGCCGGCGAGCACGCCGAAGCCCCAGCCGAACGCGATCACGACCCAGCCCGAGGCCCGCGCCTTGGAGTACCTGAGGGTGACGGCGGCGCAGACTCCGGCGCCGAACAGGATCAGGATCGCTGTACCGATGATCTCGCCGACGAAAATGTCTCCGTTGCTCATGGCGGCTCCCTTGGCGCCGGTGGGGGCGATCAGCCCCGGCCCTCCGTGCAGGAACGGTTCCCTTGGCGACTTCAGCCGAAGCGGGCCGTGGAACAGGACAGACCCGTGGCGCAGCGCCTGATAACGCCGAGAATGTACGGCGATGTCGGCTGACACCGGGAAGTGTTCACCGGCGCCCCGGGGGCGTCAAGGTTGCCGACGGCGACGGTGACAGCGGCTCACCCCCTGGGCCCGCACCGCAGGGACACCTCAACCGACGTACAGGGGAAGGCGGTTCACCACCGTGGTTCGGCGGCCGCGTACCCGGCCTGGGCCGGTGCCGCCCCCGAGCCGCCGCGCCGGACCTCGTGGCCGGACAGCCCGGCACGGCCGAGCACCCAGCTCGCGCCGTTCAGCGCCTTGGCCGCCTTCTTCAGCGGAGCGAGGTGGGCGGCGGCCTGGCGGTGATCGCTGACGCCGCCCGGGGCGCACACGACAGTCGCGAGGGAGAGCGTGACCGGCCGGCCGCCCGCCGACCAGGGGGCGTCGAGCACGGCGGCGACCAGCGGATCGAGCGCCTCCTCCGCGGCGAGCACCAGGAAGTCGTCCCCACCGATGTGCCCCACGCGCGCGTACCCCGCCCCGACCGCCTGCTGCAGCGCTCGACCCACCGACCGGATCAGCTCGTCACCCGCCGCGAAACCGGCACCGTCGTTGACCTGCTTGAAGTGGTCGATGTCCAGCCAGCTGAGCGCGAACGCCCGCCCGTCCGCGATCCACCGGTCCACCTCACCCGTGATCGCGTCCGAACCGGGCAGCCGGGTCAGCGGATTGAGCCCGGCCGCCTCCTCGACCCGGCTCTCGGCCAACGCCCGCACGAGGTCCGCGAGCCGTACGACACCCACGCACCGGCCGCGCCCGTCCACCACCGCCACATCGTCGGACGTCCGGTCCCGGCCGCCGACCGCGACGACGTCCAGTACCTCCCAGGCGGTGGCGTCGGCGCCGACCGTCCGGGGTGCGTCCCCGAGCTTGAAAGCCGGCCGGTCGGCGTACAGGGCATGCCCGTAGCGGCCCGACATCGACAGCAGGAACCGCGAGCGGTGCACCGAGCGGACGGGCCTCCCGGTCTGGTCCACCAGCAGCACACCGGAGACGTCCGGCGACCCGGTCAGCAGAGCCCGTACCTGCCCCGCCGAAGCCGTCACCGGCAGGACGGCGGCCGGGCGCACGAACTCCCGTACCGAAGGCCCTGACCGGGGCATGACCAGGGAAGCCGGTGAGCGGGGCGGAACGTACACGTCCGCCGCCGGGATCCGGGCCGGAGGCGCGAACAGCTGGCCCTGGGCCAGTTGCGCGCCTGCCGACACCGCCGCCGCGCACTGCAGTTCGGTCTCCACGCCCTCCACCGCGGCCAGGGCACCCAGTTCCTCGCACAGCGTGCGCATCGCCCGCACCGCGGCCGGCCGGGCCAGCAGCGAGGCGTCGAGCTTCACCAGGTCGGGCGCGAGGTCGGTGAGCAGCCTGAGCGGTACGTCGCCGTCCCCGATGCCGTCCGCGCAGATCCGGAACCCCTGTTCGCGGAGCGCGGCAACCGCGTCCAGCAAGGCCCGCTGCGGCACGTGCGTGTAGGGCGGGACGATGTCGAGCGTCACCTCCCAGGGCATACGTCCCACCGCGCGTACGGCGTTGTGCAGGGGCGTCAGACCGCCGAGATCGGCAAGTGTGGCCGCGAAGACGTTCAGGTGGAGCGGCAGCAGCGTCTCTTTGCGTGTCGCCGCACGGAGGGCCAGGACCGTCAGCGTGCCGTCCAGTTCGGGGTCACGGCGGGCCTCGGCCAGGATGTCACCGGCCTCCGGGCGGGCGAGTATCTCCAGTGCGGCGACCGCGCCCGTCCTCAGGTTGACCACTGGCTGGAAGGCGAAGCGGAGAGTATCCGTCCAGGAGTGCACGGCAGCATGATGGCGCCGCCCGCATGCGCCCAGGCCCAGTTCATGAGACGTTCACGCAGGATTTCGAGGTGATCACAGAGCGTGAAGGTACCCACCATGCCCTCCGCCGCACGACGCGCTCCGGGATTCCGGTCAGCTCATCGCGACCACCGCCGATCCATGCCCGAACAGCCCCTGGTTGGCGGTGATGCCCACACGCGCCCCGGCGACCTGCCGGTCACCGGCCGTGCCCCTCAGCTGCCAGGTCAGCTCGCAGACCTGGGCGATGGCCTGGGCCGGCACCGCCTCACCGAACGAGGCCAGCCCGCCGCTGGTGTTGACGGGTATGCGGCCGCCCGGGGCCGTCGCGCCCTCGCGCAGCAGTTTCGCGCCCTCGCCCTCGCCGCACAGCGCCAGATCCTCGTACCACTGCAACTCCAGCGCGGTGGACAGGTCGTACACCTCGGCCAGGTCCAGGTCCTCGGGGCCGATACCCGCCTCCTCATAGGCAGTCCTGGCGATGGACGCCCGGAAGGGCTCGGCCGGGGGCTCCACCGCGATCGCGGAGTCCGTGGCGATGTCGGGCAGGTCCAGTACCGTGTTCGGGAAACGAGGGGTCACCGTCGACACCGCCCGGATCCGTACCGGCCGGGGCACCCCATGGCGGTGTGCGAACTCCATGCTGGACAGCACCAGGGCCGCGCCGCCGTCGGAGGTGGCGCAGATGTCGAGCAGCCGCAGCGGATCGGCGACCACCGCGGAGGCGGCGACCTCCTCCACGGTGATCCGCTTGCGGTAGCGGGCGTACGGGTTCAGCGCCCCCAGCGCCGCGTTCTTCACCTTCACCAGGGCGAAGTCCTCCGGTGTGTCCCCGTGCACCGTCATCCGTCGCCGGGCGTACAGCCCGAAGTACGCCGGATTCGTCGCGCCCAGCAGGCGGAAGCGCAACCAGTCCGGATCGTCGGGACGGTCTCCGCCCGCCGGCCGGAAGAACCCCTTGGGCGCGGCGTCCGCCCCGACCACGAGCACGACGTCCGCGAGCCCCGCGAGGATCTGCGCCCGCGCCGTGGCGATCGCCTGTGCCCCTGACGCGCAGGCCGCGTACACACTGGCGACCCTGGCTCCCTGCCAGCCCAGGGCCTTGGCGAACGTAGCTCCCGCCACATATCCGGGATACCCGCCGCGCACTGTGTCCGCGCCCACGATCGACTGGACGTCCCGCCATTCCAGACCGGCGTCCGCGAGCGCCGCGCGGGCCGCTGCCGTGCCGTACTCGACGAAGCCGCGGCCCCACTTGCCCCACGGGTGCATTCCCGCGCCGAGCACCGCCACGTCCACCGTCATGCCGTCACCCCCGTCGGCCGCCAGTGCCAGATCGTCCAGGTCGTCTCCGTGTCCTCGTGGAGCACCCCGGGGACGACCTCCACCTCCATGCCCACCGTCAGATCGGCGACGGTGATCCCGGGAGCCGCCTGTCCCAGCACCACGATCCGCTCCGACTCCAGCTCCACCGCGATCAACGCGTACGGCTGCCAGGAAAGTTCCGGGTCGCTCACATAGGGTGACGGGGGGCGGTACCGGCTGTCGGTGTACGACCAGATTCGCCCCGTTCGGGACAGCGGCACCTCCTCCAGGGCGCCACCCACGCAGTACGGGTTGCGGCAATGAGCGTCCTCGCGCGGAAAGAAGACCGAGGCGCAGGACGAGCAGCGGGTGCCCAGCAGCCGGAAGCCGTCCCCCTCGCCGGTGAACCAGCCGACGACCCCCGGTGTGCGTGTATGCGGCAAAGTTCCTCCCTGTGCGTAACCTGACGCAGCGTCAGAACTTTGCCATGAGTCACCGCCGAAGGACAGGCCGTCGCTGTGAACCGTGCGTCCTCTTCCGGCGTCCTGGTACAGGAGAGGCGGCCGGGATCGACGGGGGTGATTCCGGCCGTCCCTTCTGATCCCCGTCGTTCCTTGCGCGTCACTGCCGGAAGACGTCCTTCTCCTGATCGGATACAGTCCGCGCGTGTCCGAAATTCAGCACCGAACTGCCAACTCCGCGCCGGACTCGTACTGTTCGAGCTGCGGAGCGCCCTATGGAGAAGGCGTTTCCGGCTGGCCGCGCACCTGCCCGAACTGCGGGACGATCGCCTACCGCAATCCGCTGCCGGTCGCGATCGCGCTCCAGCCCGTGTACGACACCAAGGGCACGGCCCTGGTCGTCATCACCCGAACCATCGCCCCCGCGCGCGGAGGCACGGCCCTGCCCGGTGGTTACATCGACGACCGGGAGGACTGGAAGCAGGCCGTCGTACGGGAACTCAAGGAGGAGACCGGTATCGACGCGGCCGCCCGCGACGTGCGGCTCGTGGACGCCATGAGCTCGCCCGACGGGCATCTGCTGCTGTTCGGACTCCTCCCGGAACGCCCGGCCGACGGACTCCCGCCGTCCGACCCCACGGCCGAGACCGAGGGCTGGCACTTGCTGCGCAGGCCCGAGGAACTCGCCTTCCCGCTGCACACCGTGGCCGTACGGGCCTGGTTCGAGGGCCGGTACATCTGAGCCGTGGCTCAGGGGAACTTCCCGTACGTGGCGCGGCGTAGACCCCACGAGGCGCGGCTCAGCCCAGCCCCCGTACGCGCACCGGGCAGGGCGGCTCACCCGTGCCGTCCTCCCGCTCCCGGGTCACCACCACCCGTGGGCCCTGGCGGCGGGCGACGTAGCGTTCCATCTCCGGATCGTCCCACCCGTCGCCCGCGTCCAACACCACCAGACCGCCTCCCGTCCGGCCAAGCGCGGGTGCCCACACCTCCAGCTCCAGCCCGCCGTCGGCGCCCCGTACGGGCACGACAGCTCCCGCGCGCGCGAACACGGGTATCCGTGACAGCGGCGCGTCGACCAGAACCTGAGCCGGTCCCTCGTACGCCTCCTCCGTCACCGTGTCGTACCAGCGGCCCCGCGGCAGCTGCACCGCACGCCGGTCGGCGCCGGGGTCCAGGACCGGAGCCACCAGCAGGCTGTCACCGAGCAGAAACGTGTCCTCGCAGTCGCGCAGCGCCCGGTCCTCCGGCGCTCCCCACCACAGCGGTCGCACATAGGGCGCACCCGTCCGCCGGGCCAGCTGTGCCAGCGTCACGAAGTACGGCAGCAGCCGCCGACGCTCGAGCAGCGCCACGCGCGCGTGCTCCAGAACCTCGGCACCGAACTCCCAGGGCTCCGCGCGCCCCGCCCGCGAACTCGCTTGCGTACGGAAAAGCGGCAGGTAGGCGCCGAGCTGGAACCACCTCAGGTACAGCTCCGGCGACGGGCTGCCGTCGGAACCGCCCACGTCCGGACCCGAGTACGGCACCCCGCACAGCCCGAGCCCCAGCACCAGCGACAGGGACGCCCGCAACCCGGGCCAACCCGCCGCCAGGTCCCCCGACCACGTGCCCCCGTACCGCTGTGTTCCCGCCCAGCCGGAGCGCGAGAACAGGAAGGGCCGCTCCTGCGGCGACAGTTCGCGCAGCCCTTCGTAACCCGCCTGCGCCATGCACAGGGCATACACGTTGTGCGCTTCACGGTGGTCGCCGCCGCGTCCCTCCAGCGCATGCCGGGCCGAACGCGGCAACGTCCGCTCACCGAAGGCGTTGAACGAGGTCGGCTCGTTCATGTCATGCCAGAACCCCGCGAAGCCCTGATCCAGCCGCTCCTCGTAGAGCCCGCCCCACCACTTGCGCACGCGCGCGTGCGTGAAATCCGGGAAGACCGACTCGCCGGCCCACGTCACTCCCCGCACCGTGCGCCCCGACGCGTCCCGCACGAAGGCGTCCATGGCCGAACCGCTGTCGTACACGGCGTTGCCCGCCGCGGCCCGCACACCCGGATCGACGACCGACACCAGCCGGATCCCGTCCCGGCGCAGTTCGTCGGCGAGCACCGCCAGCTTGGCGAAACGCTCGCGGTCGACGGTGAACACCTGGTGGTCGTCGTAGTGGTCGATGTCCAAGTGGACGGCGTCCAGCGGCAGACCGTGCTCCTGGTAGCCCGCGACGACCCGGCGCACCTCCTGCTCGCCGCCGAACCCCCGCGCGTGATGGTGGCCGAGCGCCCACGCTGGCGGCGCCGCGGGCGCCCCTGTCAGCGAGGCCCACGTATGCAGCACGCGCGCGGGAGGGCCCACCATCACCCAGCACCGCAGCGGACCACCATCCATCCGCACCTCGCAGCACCCTGCCCGGTCGTGCCCGGACCCGGCGCCCTCCTCGCCCTCCCGCAGCACCACCGTGCCGTCCCACGTGGTGTCGTGGAACACCAGATGGGTGCCGGCATCGGCCACCACCAGCTGCACCGGCATGGTCAGGTACAGCGGATCGTCACCGGGCCCGGACGCGCGGCCCGGATCGGTGTTCCACAACCGATACGTGCCGCCCCGCAGCCGGGGCCCCGACGCCCGCCCTCCCAGGCCGAAGAACCGGGCGTCCGCCGTCACCTCCGACCGTTGCATCCACCGTGCCGCGCCCCCGCCGACCGGCTCCCACCACCGCGGCGGCAGTTCCCGCCGCAACGTCACCCCGCCGGGCGTGCAGACCTGCACCGCGCCGTGCCGTGACACGACGACCGTCACCCGCTCGGCGACCACCCGCCAGCCACCGTCCTTGTCCGGCTCCAGCACGGCTCGCGGATCAGGCTCCGGACTGCTTCCCGCGAGCGCGTACGACGGCAGCGGACCGGCCCCGTCCCACCCCCAGAAGACCGCTCCGTTCACCGCGACGGTGATCCGCAGCTCGGACCGGCTGAAACGGATCAACCCGCCCCCCGGCCCCGGCTCCACACCCTGCACCTGCCCCGGGACCCGCGCCCGCTCGGCTCCCCGCTGTGGCAGCGCGGCGGCGTCGATACGCCTCCTGCGCCACGCGGCCCGTACGGTACGCAACCCCCGAGCCGCCCGCCCCGAACCGACCACACTCACCGAACGCACCAGGTCACGACCGTCCATGCTGCTCACCCTGCCATTGAGCGCCCCACGCCCGCGTGTCGTTCAACTGCCGTTCATCCGTGAAGGGACCACATCTTCACGACACGGACTATGTGGGGCGCACCCTGGTGTAGAAGTCGATCACATGGCATCGTCCCTGTCAGCCGCGTCACGCGCACACCCCAGCCCGTGCGCGGACCGACGCACACGACGCGCACAGTCCGGGAGCCGCCCCATGTTGACCGCGAACCCCCAGCCGCTCTGGCAGCCCGATCCCGAGCGGATCGCCCAGGCGCGTATCACCCAGTTCCAGGCATGGGCCGCCGAACACCACGGCGCGCCGGCCGAGGGCGGCTACCCGGCTCTTCACCGGTGGTCCGTCGAGCAGCTGGACACCTTCTGGACAGCCGTCACGCAGTGGTTCGACGTACGATTCTCCGCCCCCTACGCGCGCGTGCTGGGCGAGCGCTCGATGCCAGGCGCCCAGTGGTTCCCCGGGGCCACCCTGAACTACGCCGAACACGCCCTGCGCGCCGCGGACGACCGCGCGGACGAACCCGCCCTCCTGTATGTGGACGAGACGCACCAACCATGCCCGGTGACCTGGTCCGAGCTGCGCCGCCAGGTCGGCTCCCTGACCGCCGAGCTCAGGGCCCTCGGCGTACGCCCCGGCGATCGCGTCAGCGGCTACCTCCCCAACATCCCGCAGGCCGTCGTGGCCCTCCTCGCCACGGCCGCCGTGGGCGCCGTCTGGACCTCCTGCGCCCCCGACTTCGGCGCCCGCAGCGTCCTCGACCGATTCCAGCAGGTCGAGCCCGTCGTCCTCTTCACCGTCGACGGCTACCGATACGGCGGCAAGGAGCACGACCGCCGCGAGATCGTCACCGAGCTGCGCCGCGAGCTGCCCACCCTGCGCGCCGTCGTCCACATCCCGCTCCTCGGCACCGAGGCCCCGGAGGGCGCCCTGGAGTGGTCGGCGCTCACGGCAGGGGACAGCGAACCCGTCTTCGAACCGGTCCCGTTCGACCACCCTCTGTGGGTGCTGTACTCCTCCGGCACCACCGGTCTGCCCAAGGCCATCGTCCAGTCCCAGGGCGGCATCCTCGTCGAACACCTCAAGCAACTCGGACTGCACTGCGACCTCGGCCCCGAGGACCGTTTCTTCTGGTACACCTCCACCGGCTGGATGATGTGGAACTTCCTCGTCTCCGGCCTGCTCACCGGAACGACGATCGTCCTGTACGACGGCAGCCCCGGCTACCCGGACACCGGCGCCCAGTGGCGGGTCGCCGAACGCACCGGAGCCACGCTCTACGGCACCTCGGCCGCCTACGTCATGGCCTGCCGCAAGGCCGGCGTCCACCCCGCACGCGACCACGACCTGTCCAAGGTGCGGTGCGTCGCCACCACCGGCTCGCCCCTGCCGCCCGACGGCTTCGCCTGGCTGCACGACGAGGTCCGCGACGACCTGTGGATCGCCTCCGTCAGCGGCGGCACCGACGTCTGCTCCTGTTTCGCCGGAGCCGTACCGACCCTCCCCGTGTACACCGGCGAACTCCAGGCGCCCGGCCTCGGCACCGATCTGCAGTCGTGGGACCCGAGCGGCGAGCCCCTCATCGACGAGGTCGGGGAACTGGTGGTCACCAACCCCATGCCGTCCATGCCGATCCACTTCTGGAACGACCCCGACGGCAGCCGCTACCACGACAGCTACTTCGACACCTACCCCGGCGTCTGGCGCCACGGCGACTGGATCACCGTCACCTCACGCGGCTCAGTGATCATCCACGGCCGCTCCGACTCCACCCTCAACCGGCAGGGTGTACGCATGGGCTCGGCCGACATCTACGAAGTCGTCGAGCGACTCCCCGAGATCAAGGAATCCCTCGTCATCGGCATCGAACAGCCCGACGGCGGTTACTGGATGCCGCTGTTCGTGCACCTCGCACCGGGCGCCACCCTGGACGAGACACTGCTCAACCGGATCAAACAGGCCATCCGCGAACAACTCTCACCCCGGCACGTGCCCGACGAGATCATCGAGGTGCCCGGCATCCCGCACACCCTCACCGGCAAGCGCATCGAGGTCCCCGTCAAGCGCCTCCTGCAGGGCACACCGCTGGAAACGGCCGTCAACCCCGGATCCATCGACAACCTCGCCCTGCTCGGGTTCTACGAGGAACTCGCCCGCAAGCGCGCCTGAGCCGACCAAGGCGCCACCGCACGCACCCCGGAACTCGCCGAGCCCAGCCGTGAGACCGGGACCGCCACCCACTTCCGCCGCTTGCCCCCAGTGCTGACCTGCGCGGTCGACCGCACCGCCCGACTCACGACCTCCTGCGGCACCCCCGTTGTCAGTGCCGCCGGTTACGGTGAGTGAGCATTGATCGACTGCGCATCAGGGGGAAACATGGCGCACACCGACCAGACCATGCGACGCGTCCTGCGCCGCGAGATCGCCGGCACCATCGGCCTGCTCACCGACGAGCACGACTTCCGCGCCATGCGGCGCTACCGCAGCTTCACCTTCGACGACCACGACACCTACCTGCGGCAGGTAGAGGCCGTCCTCCGGACCCGCGCCGCCCAGGGCACCCACACGACGCTCGCCCTGTTCGACCCGGAGGACTACGCCGCCTACTGCGCGAAAACAGGCCTGGATCCGGAAGCCCCGACCAGCCGCACCCGCTTCACCGCGGAACTCGCGACCACCGGTCCCACCATTCCCTACGACGGCCGGCCCCTCGCCACCCTGCTGCCCGCCCTCGTCGACGAAGCCGTACGCCAGGCCACCTGGGAGTACGCCACCACCCTCCTGACCCGACTCGGCCCCTGCGCCACCTGCGGCGAGGACATCGGCAGGGCGGCCTTCACCCGCGCTTCCGAGCTCCTGGCCCGCATCCTCGACACAGCGCCGCCCGGCGACCGGCACCTGGTGTGCAGCGTCTCAGGACCACCGGACACGCTCCTATCCGTCCTGCACGGCGACCAGGACGCCCAGGGGGACACCCGACTCGACGAGGCGGAGGCCCTCGAATTCACCAGCGTCCTCGCGCTCGGCCTCGCCACCCGCAGCCCCGGCGGACTCGTCATGCGCACCAGCGCCACCGGCGCGGCCGACCAGGTCTACGGCTGGCGGCTGCGCGCCGGCGGACTCGAACCACTCACCGCCTCGGAAGTCTTCGACGCCTACTGCACCGACGTCGAATCCGGCGACCTCATCTCCCCGGAGTCGGGCGTCGACTACGGCACGCCGCCCGAGCTCGGAGACGAGAACACGGCACCGGGACACCGCCACTGAACGCACGCCGAAGGCGAGCCGAGCGCGCCAGGGGCGCCCCACCCGAAGGCGGGGCGCCCCTGAACTCCCGGCACACCACCGGTACGGCTACTCGCCGGACAGCACCGCCTGGGCCGCGCCGCGCGCCTCCTCGGCGCCGTCCGCCGCGCGCGCGGCCGCCGCGGCCCGCTCGCACTGCGCCAGCGTGTACTTCGCCAGCGTCGCCCGGACGTACGGAATGGACGCCGCGCCCATGGAGAGGGAGGTGACACCCAGACCGGTCAGCACACAGGCCAGCAGCGGGTCCGACGCGGCCTCACCGCAGACGCCGCAGCTCTTGCCCTCGGCCTTGGCCGCCTCCGCGGACAGGGCGACCAGGTCGAGCAGCGCCGGCTGCCACGGGTCCTGCAACCGCGAGACGGCACCCACCTGCCGGTCCGCCGCGAACGTGTACTGCGCGAGGTCATTGGTCCCCAGCGACAGGAACTCGACCTCCTGCAGGATCGAACGCGCCCGCAGCGCGGCGGAGGGGATCTCCACCATGGCCCCGAACTTGGCGTGCAGCCCCGCCTCGCGACAGGCGTCCGCGAACGCCTTCGCGTCCGCACGGTCGGCCACCATGGGCGCCATGACCTCGAGGTAGACGGGCAGCCCCTCGGCGGCCTTCGCCAGCGCGGTGAGCTGCGTGCGCAGGATGTCGGGGTGATCGAGCAGCGTGCGCAGGCCACGGACGCCGAGCGCGGGATTCGGCTCGTCCGCCGGCGTCAGGAACTCCAGCGGCTTGTCCGCACCCGCGTCCAGCACGCGTACGACCACGCGACCCTCGGGGAACGCCGCCAGCACCTGCCGGTAGGCCTCCACCTGCTTCTCCTCGGAAGGAGCGTTCCTGCTGTCGTCCAGGAAGAGGAACTCGGTACGGAAGAGACCGACACCCTCGGCCCCGGCCTCCACGGCCGCCGGCACGTCAGCCGGGCCGCCGACGTTGGCCAGCAGCGGCACCTTGTGCCCGTCCGCGGTCGCACCCGGCCCGGTCGAGGCGGCCAGCGCGGCCTTGCGCTCGGCAGCCGCGGCCCGAAGCACCGTCTTCTTCTCCTCGCTCGGGTTCACGAAGACATCACCGGTGCTGCCGTCCACGGCGACGACAGTGCCCTCGGCCAGCTCACCGGCACCCGGCAGCGCCACGACGGCCGGCACGCCCAGCGCGCGCGCCAGGATCGCGCTGTGACTGGTCGGACCGCCCTCCTCGGTCACGAAACCCAGCACCAAAGACGGGTCGAGCAGCGCCGTGTCGGCAGGAGCCAGGTCCCGCGCCACGAGCACATAAGGCTGGTCGCTGTCCGGGACACCCGGCATCGGAACGCCCAGCAGCCGGGCGACGATGCGATTGCGCACGTCATCCAGGTCGGCCACCCGACCGGCGAGATACTCACCGGCGCCGGCCAGCAGCTCCCGGTAGGCCGCGAACGCGTCGTACACCGCACGCTCGGCCGTGCTGCCGACGGCGATCCGCCGGTCCACGTCAGCCATCAGCTCGGGGTCCTGGGCCATCATGGCCTGCGCCTCGAGCACCGCCTGGGCCTCGCCCCCCGCCAGATTGCCGCGCGCCATCAGGTCGGCGGCCACGGCGTCCACGGCCTGGCGGGCACGCCCCTGCTCGCGCTCCGCGTCCTCGGCGGGGATCTGCTTTGCCGGCGGCTCCAGCACCGCCGTACCCATGTGCCGAACCTCGCCGATGGCCACTCCATGGCTCACGCCGACGCCTCGCAGCGTTGTCTCCATCTCACCGTCTCCGATAGTGCGGCGGGTCCCGCCGCCGCGGTGGTTGTCCTGTCCGCCGTCCCGAGACGGCACTGCCGTCAGCTCCAGGCGAAAAGACTGTCGCCGGCCTTCACGTCACCGCTGTCACGGAGGTCGGAGAGGGACTCGGCCGTGGCTTCGAGCGCGATGACGGGGCACACCGGGGACTTGCCGGCGGCCTGCACCGCGGCGGGGTTCCAACGCACGATGGTCTGTCCGCGCGTCACGGTGTCGCCCTTGTTGACGAGGAGCTCGAAGCCCTCACCATTGAGCTGGACGGTGTCGATACCGAGATGCGTGAGCACGCCGTGTCCGCTGCCGTCCACCACGACGAAGGCGTGCGGGTGCAGGGAAACGATGACGCCGTCCACGGGCGCCACGGCCTCGGAGGGCTCACGCACGGGGTCGATCGCGGTGCCCGGGCCGACCATGGCCCCGGAGAAGACCGGATCCGGCACTGCGGCCAGTCCGATGACACGTCCAGGGAGAGGGGACGTCACGGTGGTCATGGGAAGCCTCCCAAGGAGTGGAGCTGCTTACGGGCCGTCACTGTCTGTACCGGACGACACTGAGCAGCAGGGTATGTCATGTGAAGTAGCGGTTCCGGATAGAAGCTACCAGCTAGTGGTCTAGACCACCAAGCCAGCGGATTTGCACCGGCTTCAGGGCTCCGTGTACAGTCGTACTCCTGCTTGGGGCGGAGGGGCGCGACAGCGTCCTCGCTCGGCAGAACCCAAACTCGTCAGATCCTATCTCTGGATCTCCTTCTGCGTGCTCGCAGGGGGGTGGTCAGAGAGACGGAAAAACCCTGGTAGAGTGTGAAACACCGAAGGGAAGCCCGGAGGAAAGCCCGAGAGGGTGAGTACAAAGGAAGCGACCGTTCCTTGAGAACTCAACAGCGTGCCAAAAATCAACGCCAGATATGTTGATA
>NZ_JBWKIR010000010.1:277156-301201 GCF_056432605.1 Streptomyces sp. NPDC045022 | reverse complement strand
TCCTCGTACTGGATGTACTTGGGCTTTCGGCCGGTGCGGCGAGAGTGCGTGCCGGGCGTCGCGACGGGGCGAACGTTGCCTGCCGCGGCACTAGTCGCCCCCGCGCCCCTTTCGGGGCGCGGCGGGAACCCGGGCGTACGATCTCAACTCTCAGTCGATCGGCGGCTTCTCGCGGCGTTCCGACCCGGAACCTCCGCTGTCGGAGGAGCCGTTGTTACCTGAACCGCCGCCCATGGGGCCGAAGTTGCCCATCGCTCCGGAGAGGCCCTTGAGGGCGTCGCCGATTTCGCTGGGGACGATCCAGAGCTTGTTGGCGTCGCCCTCGGCGATCTTCGGGAGCATCTGGAGGTACTGGTAGGACAGGAGTTTCTGGTCCGCGTCGCCGGCGTGGATGGCCTCGAAGACCGTGCGGACCGCCTGCGCCTCGCCCTCGGCGCGCAGGGCGGCCGCCTTGGCCTCACCCTCGGCGCGCAGGATCTGGGACTGCTTCTCGCCCTCCGCGGTGAGGATGGCGGCCTGGCGCGTACCTTCCGCGGTGAGGATCGCGGCGCGCTTGTCGCGGTCGGCGCGCATCTGCTTCTCCATCGAGTCCTGGATGGAGGTGGGCGGTTCGATGGCCTTGAGTTCGACGCGGTTGACGCGGATGCCCCACTTGCCGGTGGCCTCGTCGAGGACGCCGCGCAGGGCCGCGTTGATCTCCTCGCGGGAGGTCAGGGTGCGCTCGAGGTCCATGCCGCCGATGATGTTGCGCAGGGTGGTGACGGTGAGCTGCTCGATCGCCTGGATGTAGCTGGCGACCTCGTAGGTGGCGGCCCGGGCGTCGGTGACCTGGTAGTAGATGACGGTGTCGATGTTCACGACCAGGTTGTCCTGGGTGATCACCGGCTGGGGTGGGAACGGTACGACCTGTTCGCGCAGGTCGATGCGGTTGCGGATGGTGTCTATGAACGGGACGACGATGTTCAGGCCCGCGTTCAGCGTCCGCGTGTAGCGGCCGAAGCGCTCGACGATGGCGGCGCTGGCCTGTGGAATGACCTGGATGGTCTTGATCAGGGCGATGAAGACCAACACCACCAGAATGATCAGGACGATGATGACCGGTTCCATCGTGGTCCCCGTACCCCTCTCCGCCTCGGCACCCTCGGCAGATCTCGCGGATGTTGAAGATCTTGCTGGTCGAGTCTGACAGACCGTCGCCCAACTCGTGGGCCGGATCCCTCAGATGACGATCGCGGTGGCCCCTTCGATCTCCACGACGTCCACCTCCTGGCCCACTTCGTAGGCACGGCCGGTGTCGAGAGCCCGGGCGGACCAGACTTCTCCGGCGAGTTTGATACGGCCGCCGGAGCCGTCGACCCGCTCCAGTACGACGGCCTGCCTGCCCTTCAACGCCTCGATGCCGGTGGCGAGTCGGGGGCGTTGGTTGCCGTGGCGGGCCGCGATGGGGCGGACTACGGCGATGAGGGCGACGGAGACGACGACGAACACGAGGACCTGGATCACGGCGTCGAAGCCGAGGCCGGCGGCGACCGCGGCGGCTACGGCTCCCACCGCGAGCATGCCGAACTCCGGCATCGCGGTGACCACGAGCGGGATTCCGAGCGCCGCCGCGCCGACGAGCCACCACACCCATGCGTCGATGTCGTTCACATGGTCATGGTAGGACCGCGGTCGGGCGGCGGACAGGGCGCGAAAGGGAGCGGGGCAGGCTCGCGCCGGGGTCAGGACAGGGGCAGGCCCTGGGCGGTCCAGCGGTCACCGACCTGCTCGACGACGAGCGGGAGGCCGAAGCAGAGGGAGAGGTTGCGGGAGCTCAGTTCGAGTTCGATCGGGCCCGCCGCGAGGACCTTGCCCTGGCGGATCATGAGGACGTGGGTGAAACCCGGGGCGATCTCCTCGACATGGTGCGTGACCATGATCATCGAGGGGGCGATGGGGTCGCGGGCGAGCCGGCCGAGGCGGCGGACGAGGTCCTCGCGGCCACCGAGGTCGAGGCCGGCGGCGGGCTCGTCGAGGAGGAGCAGCTCGGGGTCGGTCATCAGGGCGCGGGCGATCAGGGTGCGCTTGCGCTCGCCCTCGGAGAGGGTGCCGAACTTCCGGTCGAGGTACTCGCTCATGCCGAGGCGGTCGAGGAAGGCGCGGGCGCGCTGCTCGTCGATGTCCTCGTACTCCTCCTGCCAGCCGGCGGTCATGCCGTAGGCGGCGGTGAGGACCGTCTGCAGGACCGTCTGGCGCTTGGGGAGCTTGTCGGCCAGGGCGATGCCGGCCATGCCGATGCGGGGGCGCAGCTCGAAGACGTCGGTGCCGGGCTTGCCGAGGGTCTCGCCGAGGATGGTGGCGGTGCCCTTGCTGGGGTAGAGGTAGCTGGAGGCGACGTTCAGGAGGGTGGTCTTGCCGGCGCCGTTGGGGCCGAGGATGACCCAGCGCTCGCCCTCCTTCACCGACCAGGAGACCTGGTCCACCAGAGCCCGGCCCTCGCGGACCACGGATACGTCCTGAAGCTCCAGAACATCGCTCATGAGCGCGTTGTCTCCCCTTGCAGTGTGGCCGGTCTCGGCTGTCGCGTACGCCTGTGGCTCGGTCCGCCGCGCCTGTGGGCGCAGCCTTATGAAATCTACGCCACGAGTGCCCCGCTCCATTCCATCGGTCCGGTCCTTAGGGTGGGGGCATGCTCTCGGAACCGCGTTCAGGACGCCTTGCCGCTTGGGGAAATGCCCTTTGGGCCGGACTTGTCTCTCCGGATGACGCCGCGCTCGCCATCGTGGGCGAGGACGCGGTGCACCGGGTGGCGGGGCTGCCGGGTGAGTCGGCGCCGGTCGGGCTCACGCTCGCGCTGGGGCGGCTGCGGACGCTGGGGGTGACCGGTCTGCGGGTCGCGCTGCCGGCGCCCGGTCATCCGCTGGGGCTGAGCGGGCCGCCCGAGTTCAATGCGCGGGCGCTGGAGGCCGAGGAGGCGGTGGTCTGCCACGGCGCCGCGTTCGGGTTGGTGCCGGAGGTGTACGAGGCCGGGCCCGCGGGTGATGTGCATGTCGAGGTGGTCTGGCGTGTGCTGCCGGTGCGGGAGGCGCCGCCGGCCGATGTTCCCTCGCTGGGCGAGGCGGAGCGGGAACTGGCGGAGGGGCTGCGGGAGGCGACCGAGGTGCTGTCGAAGCTGGATGTCGCCGCCTCGGGTCCGGTGGCGGAGGCGGCGATCGACGCGTACCGGGCGCGGGCCGAGCCGGGGCGGGAGGTGCTGGCGCCGGGGTATCCGCCGCGTGCGGTGCGGGTGCTGGAGCTGGCGCAGCGGGTGGGGCTGCTGGTGTCGCTGGCGTACGACCGGGGGCACGGGGGCGCGGTCAGTTCCGCCGAGATGGCCGCGCGCTCCGAGGCGTTGCGGCCTGTCGAGCGGACGGCTCGGCGGGCGCAGGTGGCGGCGTACAACGCCGTCGTGGAGGAGCGGGAGCGGGGAGTTCGGTGAGCGTCGGCCGTCCGGTCCCGGTGCCGCCGTGGGCGTACCGGGGTGCGACCGCCCCCAAGCCTCGGCATCGGCCCTGAGCGGGCCTCGCCGTAGACGGGCCCCGTCCTCGAACGCCGGCCGGGCCGTTCTCCGCCCGACCGGCGCCGAGATGTGAACCTCAGTGGTTGAGGCCGACGTTGCCGAAGGCAGGGTTCAGCACGCCGATGACGTTCACGCTGTTGCCGACCGCGTTGACCGGGACGTGCACCGGGGCCTGGACGACGTTGCCGGAGATGACGCCCGGGGAGCCGTGGGCCTCACCGCCGGCCCAGGCACCGTCCGTGGCGGAGGCCATCCCCGCACCGGCGGCCATCAGGCCACCGGCCACCATCGTCACGGCCGCTGCCTTCTTCAGGTTCTTCACGTTCAACCCCTTCTAGGCGATCACCACGGCGGTCCGCCGCGGCACGCACTGGAGAACGGCGGAGATCGCCGGAGGATGCGCCATCCGGGTGACATTCCCACGACGGTATGAATCTCAGCCCGGAACGGAACCCTCCGCGTTGCCGTGAGTGATCCCTGCGCAGGGCGTTTCAGCTGGTCACACCGTGGCGTACCGCCCACAGCGCGGCCTGGGTGCGGTCGGCGAGGTCGAGTTTCATCAGGATGTTGGAGACGTGCGTCTTGACGGTCTTCTCGGACAGGACGAGGGCACGGGCTATCTCCCGGTTGGAGCGGCCGTCCGCGATCAGGCCGAGCACCTCGCGCTCCCGCTCGGTGAGCGAACCTCCTCTGCCCTGGCCGGTGCCGGCCTCCTCCTGGGAGAGCAGCGCACCGGCGACCTCGGACTGGAGCAGGACGTGCCCCGCGTGCACGGAGCGGATGGCGCCGGCGAGGGCGTCGGGGTCCACGTCCTTGTAGACGTACCCGGCGGCGCCCGCGCGCAGCGCGGGGACGACCGTGCGCTGCTCGGTGAAGCTGGTGACGATCAGCACGCGTGCGGGGTTGCCGAGTTCGCGGAGCTTGCGCAGGGCGTCGATGCCGTCCATGCCCGGCATCTTGATGTCCATGAGGACGACGTCCGGCCGCAGTTCCTCGGCCCGGGCGACTCCCTCGGCGCCGTCGGCGGCCTCGCCGACGACCTCGATGTCGTCCTGTACCTCCAGGAAGGTGCGCAGACCCCGGCGGACGACCTGGTGATCGTCGACCAGCAGCACCTTGATCGCTTCACCCACCGGGGACCTCCAGCTCGATCGTGGTGCCCTTGCCGGGCGCCGATTCCACGGTCAGCGTGCCGCCGACCCCGCTCGCCCGGTCACGCATGGAGACCAGGCCCAGGTGGCGTCCGGCGCGGCGGACCGTCTTCGGGTCGAAGCCGCTGCCGTCGTCGGTGACACGCAGGACGGCCCCGCAACCGCGCCGCTCCACGCTCACGTCGACGTGCTCCGCGCCGGAGTGGCGCAGGGCGTTGTGCAGTGCCTCCTGGGCGACCCGCAGCACGGCCTCCTCCTGGGCGGCGGGCAGGGCGCGGAAGCCGCTGCCGGTGAAGGTCACGCGCGCGCTGTGGGCGCGGTCGAGGACCTGTGTCTGGGTGCGCAGGGTGGCGATCAGGCCGTCCTCGTCGAGGGCTGCGGGCCGCAATTCCACCACGGCCGCGCGCAGTTCGTCGGTGGCCTCGGCGGCGAGCGCAGCCACCTGGTGGAGTTCGTCCTTGGCGCGGGCGGGGTCGCGGTCGACGAGGGCGGCCGCCGCCTGGGCGGTCAGGCGCAGGGAGAACAGCTTCTGGCTGACCGCGTCGTGCAGTTCGTGGGCGAGGCGGGAGCGTTCCTCGGCGATGGTCAGCTCGCGGCTGCGTTCGTAGAGGCGGGCGTTGGTGAGGGCGATGGCGGCGTGCTGGGCGAGGATGGCGAGCAGTTCCTCGTCCTCCTCCGTGAAGCCGCAACCGCCATCCGGCTCGGGGCACGAGGGGTGTTCCCCCGCGGACCGCTGCTTGTTCGCGAGGAACAGGGCGCCGATGACCTCGTCGCCGTCGCGGATGGGCAGGCCCAGGAAGTCGGCCAGGTCGGGGTGGGCGGACGGCCAGCCCTCGAAGCGGGGGTCCTTGCGCACGTCGGCGAGGCGCTCGGGCCGGGCCTCGTGCAGCATCGCGGCGAGGATGCCGTGCTGGCGGGGCAGCGGGCCGATCGCCTTCCACTGGGCGTCGCTGACGCCGTCCACGACGAACTGGGCGAAGCCGCCGTGGTCGTCGGGGACGCCGAGGGCGGCGTACTGCGCGTCGAGCAGCTCGCGGGCGGAGGCGACGATCGTCTTGAGGACGTCGCGCACCTCCAGGTGCCTGCTCATGGCCAGCAGCGCGGAACTGACCGCCGCGAGGCCGGACCGGGGGCCTTGACTCATGTCCTCACGGTACCGGCGGGGTGTGACACCCCGGATCGGGCCGGTGACGGCGGTCACTGGGCCGCTGGGCCTAGGCCCGGTGGGGTAGGTCCCCGGCCGCGGCCCCGGGCGAGTGGCGTACGCCGAAGGGCCCTCGCGCGGTGCGACCCGCGTCCGAGGCGACCCGCGCGGTGCCGTTCCTGCGGTGCACTTCTCCATGCGCGGGGACGACGGGCGGTGGGCGGTCGAGCTGCGGCAGCCGGACGGGCGGGGTACTACACGCGCGCGTGCGGGCGGCACGCGCGCACAGAGGTGGGGATGCCGGGCGGAGGCTGGCTGGTGCCGGAGGAGCCGCTGAGCGCGCGCGGGGAGCGGCTGTGGTGGGCGTGGGGAGCGGCTGCGGTGGGCGCCGGCCGCCGGGGCGGACGTCGGTGCACCGGAAGGTGTTCGCGCTCACTTCCGAGGACGGGGCCGGGAGTGCGGAGATGCCGGGTGCGGTGCGGCCCCCTATACGGCGCGGCCGGTACTGGTGCCGGTGCCGGTGCCAGGGGTGTGACGGCGGCTGGTGGACCGAGCGGTCGGCGGCAGAGCGTGCCTGGCTGAGGTGCTGCCCGGGATCTGTCCGTGGCACGAGTTCCCTCCCGGAAGAGCCTCACGGAGAGCATTGCGACGGCAACTCGGCGTGAGACCGGCTCGGGTGGGATGTGAGCCCGCACATAGGGCGCACATCACGTACGAAAGGGCATAGGAGATAAAGCGACCGCATGAACGGGGCAGACGGCCCTGTCTGTCCCGTTTTGCCCTTCCCTGATCCACTATCGGGCATCGTACGTCACACCTTTGCCAGTGCATTTTGCGCCAGCTAAGAATTGCCTCGTCGCTCAGCGCCGTGGGTTCCGGCCCGCGGCGTTCGTGCGGGAGGAACCGATTCCCCCGGCGGACGCAGGAGCGACCTCCGCGCTACACGAAGAGGTCCATCAGCTATGCCCAAGAACATCCTCAAGCGAGCTCATAGTCGTGCCCTGACCAAGCAGCACAAGATCGCCGTCGCCGGTGTCGCTGCTCTCGGCACCGCCGCCCTCGCCCTCTCGGCCGCCCCCAGCAACGCCGAGACCGTCACCACCGGCGCCCCGGCCGTGACCGCCCAGGTCGCCACCGGCACCGCCCTGCAGAACGTCAAGGGCACGGTCACCGACCAGCTCGCCACCGAAACCGTCAAGCTCGACACCTTCGCGGCGCAGAAGAAGGCCGTGGACGCGGCCGCCGCCAAGCAGGCCGCCACCAAGCAGGCCGCAGAGGCCGCCGCGAAGAAGAAGGCCGCCGAGGCCGCCGCCGCCAAGAAGGCAGCGCAGGAGCGCACCGCCAAGCAGGCCGCGAGCCGTTCCGCGCAGCGCGTCCAGATGCAGCCGGTCGCCGCGAAGACGTACGCGAACAACCTGGACGGCTGGATCCGCCAGGCCCTGGACATCATGAAGTCCAAGGGCATCCCGGGCAGCTACAACGGCCTGCACAAGAACATCATGCGCGAGTCCTCCGGCAACCCCCAGGCCATCAACGACTGGGACATCAACGCGGTCAACGGCATCCCGTCCAAGGGCCTGCTGCAGGTCATCCCGCCGACCTTCAACGCTTACCACGTCGCCGGCACCTCGTGGAACATCTACGACCCGGTCGCCAACATCACCGCCGCCGCCAACTACGCGGCCGACCGGTACGGCTCGATCGACAACGTGAACAGCGCGTACTGAGGTCAGCGCGGACCTCTGACGTAACGCGGAAGGGCGGCACCCCTCGGGGGGTGCCGCCCTTCGCGTCGTACGCGGTCTACTTCCGCATGACCTCCGGCTCGTGGCGGCGCAGGAAGCGGGCCACGAAGAAGCCGCAGACCACACCGAGCGCGATCAGCGCGAACATGTCCAGACCCCAGGCGGAGGCCGCGTGGTCCCACAGCGGATCGGTGCTGGTCGGGTCGTCGGTGTTCGGGGCGATGTTGTTGAAGTCCAGCGTGGTACCGGCCGCGGCCACCGCCCAGCGGGACGGCATCAGGTACGAGAACTCGTTCACACCGAGCGTGCCGTGCAGGGTGAAGAGGCAGCCGGTGAAGACGACCTGGATGATCGCGAACATCACCAGCAGCGGCATGGTCTTCTCGGCGGTCTTCACCAGCGAGGAGATCACCAGGCCGAACATCATCGAGGTGAAGCCCAGCGCCATGATCGGCAGGCACAGCTCGAACAGCGTCGAACCCCCAAGCACGAGCCCCTGGTCGGGGATCTCGCGGCTGGAGAAGCCGATCAGGCCGACCATCAGGCCCTGCAGCACCGTGACGGCGCCGAGCACGACCACCTTGGACATCAGGTACGCCGAGCGGGACAGGCCGGTCGCGCGCTCACGCTCGTAGATGACCCGTTCCTTGATCAGCTCACGTACGGAGTTCGCGGCCCCCGCGAAACACGCGCCGACGGCGAGGATCAGCAACACGGTGGTGGCGGTGCCGTTCGGGACGGGCAGGTGGGTCTTGGCGTTGACCGGGTTCACCAGCAGGCCGCGGTCGTGGTCGATCAGCAGGCTGACCGCGCCGAGCACCGCGGGCAGGATCACCGTCAGCGCCAGGAAGCCCTTGTCCGAGGCGATGACCGACACATAACGCCGGATGAGGGTCATCAGCTGCGAGCCCCAGGCCTGCGGCTTGGGCGGCTTGATGGCCTGCGGCGGAGGCATGTGTACGGACTGCGGGGCGACCGCGTCGATGTCCGCGGCGTACATCTGGTAGTGCTGCGAGCCCTTCCAGCGGCCCGCCCAGTCGTAGTCGCGGTAGTTCTCGAAGGCGGAGAAGACGTCGGCCCAGCTGTCGTAGCCGAAGAAGTTCAGCGCCTCCTCCGGCGGGCCGAAGTAGGCGACCGCACCGCCCGGCGCCATCACCAGCAGCTTGTCGCACAGCGCCAGCTCGGCCACCGAGTGGGTGACGACCAGGACCGTACGGCCGTCGTCGGCGAGGCCGCGCAGCAGCTGCATGACATCGCGGTCCATGCCCGGGTCGAGGCCGGACGTCGGCTCGTCCAGGAAGATCAGCGACGGCTTGGTGAGCAGCTCCAGGGCCACCGAGACACGCTTGCGCTGGCCGCCGGACAGGGACGTGACCTTCTTGTCCTTGTGGATGTCCAGCTTCAGCTCGCGCAGCACCTCCTCGATGCGGGCGTTTCGCTCCTGCGCGGTGGTGTCGGCCGGGAAGCGCAGCTTGGCCGCGTACTTCAGGGCCTTCTTGACGGTCAGCTCCTTGTGCAGGATGTCGTCCTGCGGCACCAGACCGATGCGCTGGCGCAGCTCGGCGAACTGCTTGTACAGGTTCCGGTTGTCGTAGAGCACCTCGCCCTGGTTGGCGGGCCGGTAGCCGGTGAGCGCCTTGAGCAGGGTCGACTTGCCGGAGCCGGACGGGCCGATCACCGCGACCAGCGACTTCTCCGGGACACCGAAGGAGACGTCCTTCAGGATCTGCTTGCCGCCGTCGACCGTCACGGTCAGATGGCGCGCGGAGAAGGAGACCTCACCGGTGTCGACGAACTCCTCGAGGCGGTCGCCGACGATCCGGAACGTGGAGTGGCCGACGCCGACGATGTCGCTCGGACCGAGCAGCGCCGAACCGCCCTTGGCGATCGGCTGGCCGTTGACGTAGGTGCCGTTGTGCGAGCCGAGGTCGCGGATCTCGAACCGGCCGTCGGGCGTCGAGTGGAACTCGGCGTGGTTCCGGGAGACCTGCAGGTCGGAGACGACCAGCTCGTTCTCCAGGGCGCGGCCGATACGCATCACGCGGCCGAGCGAGAACTGGTGGAACGTGGTCGGGCTGCGGTCGCCGTAGACCGGCGGCGCCCCCGCGCCACCGCCGGGCGTCTTCTGCACGTACTGATCGGCGGGACCGGCCTGCTGCGGGAACGCGGGTGCCTGCTGCGGCTGCTGCCAGCCGGGCTGCGGCGCCTGCTGGTGGGCGGGCGCCTGGTGCGGCACGGCCTGCTGCGGAGCGGCCTGCTGCTGGGCCCAGCCGGGTGCGCCGGCGCCCTGGGCCGCGTACGGCGCCGCCGCCTGCTGCTGGCCCGGGCCACCGACCGGGGCCGCGGTCGCCGACAGGTTCAGCCGCGGTCCGTCCGTCGCGTTGCCCAGGTGCAGCGACGAACCGGGGCCGATCTCCATGTGCTGGATCCGCTGCCCGTGCACGAAGGTGCCGTTGGTGCTGCCGTGGTCCTCGATGACCCAACTGCTGCCGTTGAAGCTGACCGTGGCATGCCGCCAGGAGACCCTGGCGTCGTCGAAGACGATGTCACCCTGCGGATCGCGTCCGAGGGTGTAGGGCCTGGACGCATCGAGCGTCCAGGTCTGTCCGTTTGATTCCAGTACGAGTTCCGGCACTCCATGCCCCACTGAGTTGTCCCCCGATTTACCCCCGACACAGGGAGTCTAGGGATGTCGAACATCGTGGGGAACTATTCCAGGCTCAGCCCTCTGACCGAAACCCGGGCCTTGCCAAGGGCGCCGGTACGCGCTTCGACTCGCCCCGTTGACGGGGTTGAAACCGGGCCGGAGAGTGGTAATCCCTCGCGAGGGGGGACAAGCGCGGCTGCGGTGCCGCACCGCGGATCGGGGGGTCTGCCATGAGCGCTGCCACGGATGCCGGGACCGCGCGGCGCGGTACGAGGCTGCCCTGGACGGACATTGGGGTGTCCGCGATCGCCGCTGTGAGCTGGGCGTTGATCGGGATGGCGGGCACCGCCGCGCTCGGTCTGCACCTGTTGCGGGCCGACGCATCGGGCTCACTGGGCCCCATGACAGCGGCCGTTGTGGCGCTCGGGGCCGGTGGTTCCGTCGCCCCGTCGGGCGATGTGTCCGCCTTCGGGCTGAAAGGCGCCGAGGCACACACCACCATCGAGATCACGCCACTCGGGGTCAGCCTGGTCGGCGCGCTGCTGCTGTCGTGGTTCTTCCTACGGTCCCTGCGCACGGCCGGAGTTGCGATCGCGCGCGCCGAACTCCTCGCGCGCGCGGGCACGGTGGTCGTGGTCTTCATGGCCATGCTGGGTGGTCTGGCGTGGGCGGGTCACGACGTCATCACCATCGACGGCGGCTCGCTCGGTCTGGACCAGTTGCCGGGCGGGGGCGGCCAGGGGGACGGTGGGCTGAGCATCCCCGGCCTCGGCGACGTGGGCGGACTGCTGCCGGACCGGCTCGGGGATCTGATCGACGCCAGGGCGGCGGTCGGTTTCACCGTGGACACCTCGGCCACGCTCCTGGGCGGACTTGGCTGGTGCGCCGGAGTCCTGGTGATCGCGCTGCTCGCCGCCCGCCGCGCTCCCCTGCCGCCCGGCTGGGCCGTCGTCCACCGGGTGGTCCGGCCGGCCGCGTCCGCACTCGTCCACGTACTGCTGCTGGCCGTGCCGGCCGGCCTCGCGGCGGCGGCGTACGCGGCGATCGGCGACGACCACCCGGAGCGGATCGCCGGCGCGGCCCTGCTCGGCGCACCGAACGGGGTCTGGCTCGGTCTCCCGCTCGGTCTGTTCGTGCCCTGGGACGGCCGGGCCACCGGTGTCCTCGGCAGGCTGCTCCCCCACCCGTTGGACCAGCTCCTCAGCGCGCGGTCCGACCAGCCCGTGACGCTGGGCCGACTGGCCGAGCTGGACGGGCGGGTGTGGCTGCTGGCGGTGGCGGCCACGCTGACGATGCTGCTGGCCGGGGTGCTGACGGCGGTACGGACGCCGGTGGACCGGCCTGCCGACAGCGCCCTGGGCCTGGCCGGCCGGTGCGCGCTGCGGCTGGGGCTCGCGACCGCGCTCGCCCTGCCCCTGCTCGCCTGGCTGACGGACGTGTCCGTGAACGCCTCCCTGTCCGTCCTCGGCTTCGACGCCTTCGGCGCGGGTGTCGACCTGCACGGCCACCTCGGCATGGCGCTGCTCCTGGGCGCCGTGTGGGGTGCGGGAGCGGGAGCAGTGGGAGCAGTGACGGCCTGGGTCACCGGGGCGGCGGGAGCACGGGCGGCGTGGCCGGCCCGGAGCGCGCCGCGGCACGAACCTGAACGGCGACCGGTCTGGGCAGAGAACTCCGGGCACGGCGGGGAGGACGGCGTCCGGGGCACACACGGCGTGCAGGGCGGCGACTGGGACGGTGGCGGCGCGCAGGGCGGCGACTGGGGCGCAGGCGGCGTGGCGTCCGGGGCCGGCGGCCTGGGTGGAAGCGGCGTGGAACGCAGCGCCTGGGACGCAGGCGGCGTACAGGGCGGCAGCCGCGGCGCAGGCGGCGTGGCGTCCGGAGCCGGTGGTGGGAGTTACGGGTACGGCAACGGGATGGACACCGGAGACGCGGCGTACGGGAACGCCGGGTACGGCGACGGGATGGGCGCCGGGGACCCGGGACAGGGGTACGGCCACGGAGGACACGGCCGGGTCGGCGGAGCCGGGCCGTACGCGCCGGGTCGGTCCTATCGGCCGCCGAATCCCGACACCAATCCCTACCTCCAGGTACCGCGGGAGCCGGAGGATGCGCCGCCGCCCGCTGCCGGGGGCGACGTGTACGGTGCCCCGACCGTGGCCCGGCCGCTCGGCCCCCCTCCCCCGCCACCGCGCGACCGTCCCACCCCGCGCCCGGGCGATCACGCGCCGGGCACGGACGGCTTCGAGTGGCCGCCTCCTCCTCCGGCCCCTCCTCCTCCGGGGAAGCCGAAGAACGGCGGGTGAAGCGGCAGCACGGTAAGCGGAGCCGCGACACGGCGAGGGAAGCGGAAGCACGGCGGGCTGAGCCGGACGCGCGGCGTGAGGTGGAAACACGGCGGGCGGAGCCGAACGCGCGGTGGACCTGGCCGAGGCACCGGGGGCCGAGCCGAACGCGCGGTGGACCTGGCCGAGGCACCGGGGGCGGAGCCGGCGCGCGGCGGAAAGCGGAGGCACCCGGCGGGACAGCTGAAGCGCGGCGGGTGAAGCCGCCCGGCAAGGCCCGGCGTCGGGTTCGGCCGTCGGCTCCCTGGACCTGCCCTGCGGGCCGTCTCGTGGGACAGTCGTGGTGAAGCCGGGCAGCGCGAGTGGGTGGACGTGCCGTCTCCCGGCGGCAAGATCCCCGACTCCGACTCCGGCCCGACACCTATTGTTCCGTGTCCGTCAGGCGGACCTCGGCGACGGGAGGCACTGGGTGCCGGATACGGTGGTGACACCATGAGCGCTTCGCAGACCTCCGCCTCGCAGACCTCCGAGGTCCCCACACTCCTCGTCAAGATCTTCGGCAAGGACAGGCCGGGCATCACCGCCGGCCTCTTCGACACTCTCGCCGCTTACTACGTCGACGTGGTCGACATCGAGCAGGTCGTCACCCGGGGCCGCCTGGTGCTGTGCGCGCTGGTCACCCCGCCGCCGGCCGGCCTCGAGGGCGACCTGAGGGCCACCGTGCACAGCTGGGCCGAGTCGATGAAGATGCAGGCGGAGATCATCTCGGGGCACGGTGACAACCGTCCGCGTGGCCTCGGGCGGTCCCTGGTGACCGTTCTCGGGCATCCGCTCACCGCCGAGTCGACGGCCGCCATCGCCGCCCGCATCGCGAAGGCCGGCGGCAACATCGACCGTATCTTCCGGCTCGCCAAGTACCCCGTCACCGCGGTGGAGTTCGCCGTCTCCGGCGTGGAGACCGAGCCGCTGCGCACGGCCCTGGCCTCGGACGCGGCGGCACTGGGTGTCGACGTCGCGGTCGTCTCGGCGGGCCTGCACCGGCGCGCCCAGCGGCTGGTGGTCATGGACGTGGACTCCACGCTCATCCAGGACGAGGTCATCGAACTGTTCGCCGCGCACGCCGGCTGCGAGGACAAGGTCGCCGAGGTGACGGCGACGGCGATGCGCGGAGAGCTGGACTTCGAGCAGTCGCTGCACGCGCGCGTGGCCCTGCTGAAGGGGCTGGACGCCTCGGTGGTGGAGAAGGTGCGCAACGAGGTCCGGCTGACCCCGGGCGCCCGCACCCTGATCCGCACCCTGAAGCGGCTCGGCTACCAAGTGGGGGTCGTCTCCGGTGGCTTCACGCAGGTCACGGACGATCTCAAGGAGCGGCTGGGGCTCGACTTCGCCCAGGCGAACACGCTGGAGATCGTCGACGGCAAACTGACCGGCCGGGTCACCGGTGAGATCGTGGACCGGGCGGGCAAGGCGCGGCTGCTGCGCCGGTTCGCCGCGGAGGCCGGGGTGCCGCTGTCGCAGACGGTGGCGATCGGTGACGGTGCCAACGACCTGGACATGCTGAACGCGGCCGGTCTGGGCGTCGCCTTCAATGCCAAGCCGGTGGTTCGCGAGGCCGCGCACACGGCGGTGAACTTCCCCTTCCTCGACACGGTCCTGTATCTCCTCGGTGTCACCCGTGAAGAGGTGGAGGCGGCCGACACCCACGACGAGGGCTGAGCGGGACGCGGGTGCGTCAGGGCCCGGGCCGGCCGGGTCCGGGTTGCGGGAGGGCCCGGCACCCCGTGCGGTGCGGGGCCCTTCGGCGTACCGCGGTCGCCGGGTCGTGAGCGGCTACCGCGTCACGTGCGGGTCACTCGGAGGGTGCCCAGTAGTCCGTGAGCGTGGCCACGCCCGGCTCCAGGCCCTTCCAGGGTCCTTCGAAGGAGAGCAGGGCGAAGCCGGCGGCGGGGAAGCCGCGGCTGTTCATCCGCTCGCGGGCGTCTGCCTCGGCCTGGCCGGCCAGGATGTCGGCCAAGGCGTGCACGCCCGGGTTGTGGCCGATCAGGATCACGTTCCGCACGTCGTCCGGGACCTCGTTGAGCACGGCGATCAGCTCGCCGGGCGAGGCCTCGTAGACCCGCTCCTCGTAGACGGTTTTCGGCCGGTGAGCCAGTTCGTGGACGGCGAGCTTCCAGGTCTCGCGGGTCCGGGTCGCGGTGGAGCACAGGGCCTGGTCGAAGGTGATGCCGGTGTCGGCCAGCTTGCGTCCGGCGACCGCGGCGTCCTTGCGGCCCCGCTCGGCGAGCGGGCGCTCATGGTCGGACACCTGGGGCCAGTCGGCTTTCGCGTGCCGGAAGAGGGCGATCATGCGAGGTTCTGCGGCGCTCATGGGACCCAGCTTCGCATGAAACACGCCACGCGGCGCAGGGAGTTGACATGCGGGTTCACCGGGCGAGGGGGCTCGGCGTCAGCGCGCGAGGAGATGCTGGGCGCGCTCGAGAAGGTGGCTGATCGCCGGGTCGCCGCTCGCCGCGTGGGCGTCCGACGGGTTCAGTATCAGCGCGAGCAGCGCGACGAACGCGAGCGCGGGCAGGGCGAGGGCCCACCAGGGCAGCCTGATGTCGATGCCGCCCGTGGTCGCCGGGTGGGGCCGCGAGTGGGTGCGGGCCGGCATGATCGCCTCCGTGGGTCTTCGAGCGGGTCCGTGGCCGCCTCGTGCGGTCACATCTCGAAGCTACGGACTCGGGGGCCGCCACCCCATCCGGAAGTCCACCCACTCGACCCTGACCCTGGCCCCCTAGGGGATGGTGGAGCCAACCCCACCATCCGCCGGCGGGGGCGGGCGTCACGGGGACGCGATGGTCGCGATGAGGGCGATGATCACGAAGATGGCGAAGAACGAGCCGAAGACCAACAGCATCTTCTTCTGGCCGTTCTGCGGGTTCGGGTCGAGCACAGGCTGCATGCGCCCAGTTTCGCATCCTTCGCCCGGAGGGCCGCGACGGGGTCGCGGGTCAGCGCGCCGCCGCCTCGTCCTCCACCGTGCGGTCGCGGCCCGCCAGGAAGCCCACCACGATCTGCGGCAGCATCAGGCCCGCCATGAGGGCGATCGGCAGCCCCCAGCCGCCGCTCTGCTGGTAGAGCACGCCGACCAGCAGCGGGCCGGGAACGGAGATCAGGTAGCCGGTGCTCTGCGCGAACGCGGACAGCTGGGCCACGCCCGGGCCGCTGCGGGCCCGCATGCCGACCATCGTCAGCGCGAGCGGGAAGGCGCAGTTGGAGACGCCCAGCAGCAGGGCCCAGGCCCAGGCGCCGCCGGCCGGCGCGAGGTACAGGCCGGCGTATCCGGCGAGGCCGCAGACGCCCAGCACCAGCACGATCGGCCCCTGGTGGGGCAGCCGGGTGGCGACCCGCGGGATGACGAAGGCCAGCGGCACGCCCATCACCATGGTGACGGCGAGCAGGACGCCCGCGGTGCCCGCCGGGACTCCGGCGTCCCGGAAGATCTGCGGCATCCAGCCCATGGTGACGTAGGCGGCGGTGGCCTGGAGGCCGAAGAAGGCGGCGAGCGCCCAGGCGGTGCGGCTCCGGGTGATGCGCAGGGGAGCCTGTTGTTCCGCCGTGCCGGGCACCTGCTCCCGCTGCTGCCCGGGGGCGGCGCCGTGGCCGCGTACGAGCGGCAGCCACGGCAGGACGGCGGCCGCGGCGATGGTCGCCCAGACGGCGAGGCCGGACTGCCAGCTGCCCAGCGCGTCGGTCAGGGGGACGGTCACCGCGGCGGCGAGGGAGGTGCCGAGGGCGAGTGCCATCGAGTACAGGCCGGTCATGGAGCCGACCCGGTCGGGGAACCAGCGCTTGACGATGACCGGCATCAGGACGTTGCTGACGGCGATGCCCATCAGGGCGAGCGCGCTGGCGGCCAGGAATCCGGCCGTGCCGCCGACGTACGGGCGTATCAGCAGGCCCGCGGTGATGGCGGCCATGCCGGCGCACACCACGGCCGGCGGTCCGAACCGGCGGGCCAGGCGGGGCGCGGTGACGCCGAAGACCGCGAAGCACAGCGGGGGCACGGAGGTGAGCAGGCCGGCCACGCCGCCGCTCATGCCGAGCCCGTCGCGGACCTCCTCCAGGAGCGCGCCGAGGCTCGTGATGGCCGGGCGGAGGTTCAGCGCGGACAGCACGATACCGACCACGACCAGCCGGGTCGCCCACGCGCGCGTGCGGCCCGCGCCGGAGGGCGTCTGGTGTGTACTCGCCGCGGCTACCGTGCCGCGTTCGGTCGGGGACATCGCCGTACGGGTCTCCACTGTCCGGATTTCCTCACTCGCCATACCGCCATCATAGAATCATGGGATGATTGGTTGTCCATTCCCGGGGTGTCCGCGCCCGGGCCCCTCGTGCGAAGGTGTGCCATGCCGCTGAGCCACCCGCGCCGTTCGGCGCTGTCCGAGCAGGTCATCGCCGAACTGCGGAACCAGATCGCCTCCGGGGAGTGGCCGGTCGGCTCGCGCATCCCCACCGAGCCGGAGCTGGTCGAGCAGCTCGGCGTCGCCCGCAACACCGTCCGCGAGGCGGTCCGCGCGCTCGCGCACAACGGTCTGCTGGACATCCGCCAGGGCTCCGGCACCTACGTCGTCGCGACGAGCGAACTGGCCGGCGTGATGCACCGCCGCTTCGCCGGCGCCGACCCGCGGCACATCGCCGAACTGCGCTCCACCCTGGAGTCGGCGGCGGCGAAGCTCGCCGCCGAGCGGCGTACCGAGAAGGACCTCAAGCAGCTGGACACACTGCTGGCACGTCGCGAGGAGGCCTGGGAGACGGGCGAGGCGGAGGCCTTCGTGACCGTCGACGCGACCTTCCACCTGGCCGTCGTGGCCGCCTCCCACAACGACGTCATGACGGCGATGTACGCCGACCTCGGAGAGGTGCTGCGCGACTGGCTGCGCGCGGACGTGGGCGCGGAGCTGACGCCGGAGACGCACATGGACCACACGCGGCTGGTGGACGCGATCCGCGACGGGGACGCGGAGGCGGCAGCGGCGGAGGCCGCGAGTTATCCGTTCCTGTGCCGGCCGGACAGGTTCAGCGCGCCTTCTGGTGGCTGACCCAGACCGATTCGACGTCCTTCCAGCACCGACCGGTGAGCCGTACGGTCATGGCGGGTTCGGCGTCCACCGGAGAGCTGTCGGTGTCGATGTCCCACCAGCGGGCGCACTCGATGTGCAGCCGGACCCGGTCGATGTCGACATAGGGATTGTGGCAGTAGGCCACCACATGAGAGCCGCGGACGCTCGTACGGCAGGCGGCGCCGAACAGGCTCGGCGCGGGCGGCTTCCCGTCACTGGCGCGCGCGTGCGACATCGCGTCGTACGGCAGTGAGAGCACGAGGGTCACGGCCAGGGTCACCGGGGCCAGGCTGCGGGACAGGCGCACAAGGGGACCTCCTCGGCCGGGCTGCGGAGGGAATCGCGGGGTGGACGCTCATCCAGGGTGCGCGGTCGGCTCCGCGCCCCGCCCGATCGGGTACGCCGAACGAGTGACGCCCCGCTCCCCGCGCACTGCGGGGACGGGGCGCCGACGTCAGGCGAGGGTCACGCGCCGATGGCGTGCAGACCACCGTCGACGTGGATGATCTCTCCCGTGGTCTTCGGGAACCAGTCGCTCAGCAGGGCGACGACACCCTTGCCGGCCGGCTCCGGGTCCTTCAGGTCCCACTCCAGCGGGGAACGGGTGTCCCACACGGAGGCCAGATCACTGAAGCCCGGGATGGACTTCGCGGCCATGGAGCCGATGGGGCCCGCCGAGATGAGGTTGCAGCGGATGTTCTGCTTGCCCAGGTCACGCGCCATGTAGCGGCTGGTGGCCTCCAGGGCGGCCTTGGCCGGGCCCATCCAGTCGTACTGCGGCCAGGCGTACTGCGCGTCGAAGGTGAGGCCGACGACCGAGCCGCCGTTCTGCATCAGCGGCAGGCAGGCCATGGTCAACGACTTCAGGGAGAACGCCGAGACGTGCATGGCGGTGGCGACCGACTCGAACGGCGTGTTGAGGAAGTTGCCGCCGAGCGCGTCCTGCGGGGCGAAGCCGATGGAGTGGACGATGCCGTCCAGGCCGCCCAGCTCCTCGCCGACCACGTCGGCCAGACGCGCGAGGTGCTCCTCGTTCGTCACGTCCAGCTCGATGACCTTGGCCGGCTTCGGCAGCTTCTTGGCGATGCGCTCGGTCAGCGTGGGCCGCGGGAAGGCGGTCAGGATGATCTCGGCGCCCTGCTCCTGGGCGAGCTTGGCGACGTGGAAGGCGATGGAGGACTCCATCAGCACACCCGTGATCAGGATGCGCTTGCCCTCGAGGATTCCGCTCATGGTGATCAGTGACCCATTCCCAGTCCGCCGTCAACGGGGATGACGGCTCCAGTGATGTACGAGGCGTCGTCCGAGGCGAGGAACCGCACCGTCGCGGCGATCTCCTCCGGTTGCGCATAACGACCGAGCGGCACCTGGGACACGATGTTCTCGCGCTGCTCGTCGGTGAGCGCCTTGGTCATGTCGGTGTCCACGAAGCCGGGCGCGACGACGTTGAAGGTGAGGTTGCGCGAGCCCAGCTCACGGGCGAGGGAGCGCGCGAAGCCGACCAGGGCGGCCTTGGAGGCGGCGTAGTTCGCCTGCCCCGCCGAGCCGAGCAGGCCGACCACGGAGGAGATCAGGACGACGCGGCCCTTCTTGGCGCGCAGCATGCCGCGGTTGGCGCGCTTGACGACGCGGAAGGTGCCGGTGAGGTTGGTGTCGATGACCGAGGTGAAGTCCTCCTCGGACATGCGCATCAGGAGCTGGTCCTTGGTGACGCCGGCGTTGGCGATCAGGACCTCGACCGGACCGTGCTGGTCCTCGATCTCCTTGTAGGCCTGCTCCACCTGCTCCGGGTCGGTGATGTCGCACCTGACGGCGAGGAAGCCGGCCGGCGGCTCACCCGAGCGGTACGTGATCGCGACCTTGTCGCCGGCGTCGGCGAACGCGCGGGCGATGGCGAGGCCGATGCCCCGGTTGCCTCCGGTGACGAGAACCGAGCGGCTCAACGGATCACCCTTTCGATAGCGGTCTGATGCCTCGGACAACCCGCCCGAACACCTGGATGACAGGCGGCTTCATCGAAAACCTATCGGTAGCGCCCCTGCCGCGGGCAATCGGGCACCAACAGTGGCTCGGGGGTGTCGCTGTCGGATCCCTACAGAACGGCCCGGTCCGGGGACCGAAAGATGTGGTCCGCCGGGCCGGTCCCGCGACATGATCGGAGCCGACAGGCCACGACAGCAGGGAGACCTCCGTGCCTCATTCCATCGACGAAGCCTTCACGGCGCTTCCCCTACGGGCCCTCGCCGACGCCGCGCTCGCACGCGCGCGTGCGCTGGGGGCCGCGCACGCGGACTTCCGGTTCGAGCGGGTCCGCAGCGCCTCCTGGCGGCTGCGGGACGCCAAGCCCGCCGGGTCGTCGGACACCACCGACCTCGGGTACGCGGTCCGGGTCGTGCACGGCGGTACGTGGGGCTTCGCGTCCGGGGTCGACCTGACCATGGACGCCGCCGCGAGGGTCGCCTCACAGGCGGTGGCGATGGCGAAGCTCTCGGCCCAGGTGATCACGGCGGCGGGGTCGGACGAACGGGTGGAGCTGGCCGACGAGCCGGTGCACGCGGACCGGACGTGGATCTCGTCGTACGAGATCGACCCGTTCTCGGTGCCGGACGAGGAGAAGGCCGCGCTGCTGGCGGAGTGGAGCGCGCGGCTGCTGGCCGCGAACGGCGTCAACCATGTCGACGCCTCGCTGCTCACCGTGCACGAGAACAAGTTCTACGCCGACACGGCCGGGACCGTGACGACCCAGCAGCGGGTGCGGCTGCATCCGCAGCTGACGGCCGTGTCGGTGGACGAGTCCAGCGGTGAGTTCGACTCGATGCGTACCATCGCGCCGCCGGCCGGGCGCGGCTGGGAGTACCTGACCGGGACCGGCTGGGACTGGGACGCCGAGCTGGAGCGGATCCCGGAGCTGCTCGCCGAGAAGATGCGGGCGCCGACCGTGGAGCCGGGCCTGTACGACCTGGTCGTCGACCCGTCCAACCTGTGGCTGACCATCCACGAGTCCATCGGGCACGCCACCGAGCTGGACCGCGCCCTCGGCTACGAGGCCGCCTACGCCGGCACCTCGTTCGCCACCTTCGACCAGCTGGGCAAGCTGAGGTACGGCTCCGAGCTGATGAACGTCACCGGTGACCGCACCGCCGAGCACGGCCTGGCGACCATCGGCTACGACGACGAGGGCGTGGCGGCGCAGTCCTGGGACCTGGTGAAGGACGGCACGCTGGTGGGCTACCAGCTGGACCGGCGGATCGCCCGGCTGACCGGGTTCGACCGGTCCAACGGGTGTGCGTACGCCGACTCGCCGGCGCATGTTCCGGTGCAGCGCATGGCCAATGTGTCGCTGCGGCCGGACCCGGCCGGGTTGTCCACCGAGGACCTGATCGGCGGGGTCGACCGGGGCATCTACGTGGTCGGCGACCGGTCATGGTCGATCGACATGCAGCGGTACAACTTCCAGTTCACCGGGCAGCGCTTCTTCAGGATCGAGAACGGGCGGATCACGGGGCAGCTGAAGGACGTCGCCTACCAGGCCACGACCACCGACTTCTGGGGGTCCATGGCGGCCGTCGGGGGCCCGCAGACGTACGTCCTCGGGGGTGCCTTCAACTGCGGCAAGGCCCAGCCGGGGCAGGTGGCCGCCGTGTCCCACGGATGCCCCTCCGCCCTTTTCAGGGGCGTCAACATCCTCAACACCACGCAGGAGGCCGGTCGATGAGCGCCCGTACCCGCAAGCCGCACGAGATCGTCGAGCAGGCGCTCGCCCTCTCCCGGGCCGACGGCTGTGTCGTCATCGCCGACGAGCACTCGACCGCCAACCTGCGCTGGGCGGGCAACGCGCTGACCACGAACGGCGTCACGCGCGGCCGTACGCTCACGGTGATCGCGACCGTGGACGGCAAGGAGGGCACCGCCGCCGGCGTGGTCTCCCGGTCGGCGGTCACCTCGGAGGAACTGGAGCCGCTGGTGCGGGCCGCGGAGGCCGCCGCGCGCGGAGCCGGTCCCGCCGAGGACGCGCAGCCCCTGATCAGCGGTGTGCCGGCGGCCCCGGACTTCACGGACGCGCCGGCCGAGACGTCCTCGGCCGTGTTCGCCGACTTCGCCCCGGCGCTCGGCGAGGCGTTCGCACGCGCGCGTGCGGGCGGCCGGGAGCTGTACGGCTTCGCCAACCATGAGCTGGTGTCGACGTATGTGGGTTCGTCCACCGGGCTGCGCCTGCGCCACGACCAGCCCACCGGCACGCTGGAGCTGAACGCGAAGTCCCCGGACCGTGCGCGCTCGGCGTGGGCCGGCCGGTCCACGCGGGACTTCAAGGACGTCGACCCGGGCGCGCTGGACGCCGAGCTGGCCGTACGGCTCGGCTGGGCCGAGCGGCGCGTGGAGCTGCCCGCCGGCCGGTACGAGACGCTGCTGCCGCCCACCGCGGTCGCGGACCTGCTGATCTACCAGCTGTGGTCGGCCTCGGGCCGGGACGCGGCCGAGGGGCGGACGGTGTTCTCGAAGCCCGGCGGCGGCACCCGGGTCGGCGAGAAGCTCTCCGAGCTGCCGCTCACCCTGCGCAGCGACCCGAACGAGCCGGGCCTGGAGTGCCCGCCCTTCGTGGTCGCCCACTCCTCCGGCGGCGATCAGTCGGTGTTCGACAACGGACTGCCGACGCACGCCACCGAGTGGATCGACAAGGGAGTGCTCAAGCATCTGACCACCACCCGGCACAGCGCGGGTCTGACCGGGCTGCCGGTCGCCCCGGTGCTCGGGAACCTGATCCTGGACGGCGGTGACGACCGCTCCCTGGAGGAGATGGTCGCGAACACCGGGCGCGGGTTGCTGCTGACCTGCCTGTGGTACATCCGCGAGGTCGATCCGGCGACGCTGCTGCTCACCGGCCTGACCCGGGACGGTGTCTACCTCGTGGAGAACGGTGAGGTGACCGGGCAGGTGAACAACTTCCGGTTCAACGAGTCGCCGGTGGGCCTGCTGGGCCGGGCCGCGGAGGCCGGGCGCACCGAGAAGACGCTGCCGCGGGAGTGGAGCGACTGGTTCACCCGGGCCGCGATGCCCGCCCTGCGGATCCCCGATTTCAACATGAGTTCTGTCAGTCAGGGCGTATAACCTCGTAGTCGGCTGTCACCCGACTGCCCGAGGATCACCAAGGAGACACGAGAACCGTGACGGACATCGTCGACGAGCTGAAGTGGCGTGGGCTCATCGCCCTCTCCACGGACGAGGACGCACTGCGCAAGGCGTTCGCGGACGGTCCTGTCACGTTCTATTGCGGTTTCGACCCGACCGCGCCCAGTCTGCACCTCGGCAACCTCGTGCAGATCCTGACCATGCGCCGGATCCAGCGGGCGGGCAACCGCCCGCTGGGCCTGGTCGGTGGCGCCACGGGGCTGATCGGTGACCCGAAGCCGACCGCGGAGCGCACGCTGAACTCCCCCGAGGTCGTCGCCGGCTGGGTCGAGCGGCTGCGCGGACAGATCGAGCCGCTGCTCGACTTCGAGGGCCCGAACGCGGCGGTCATGGTCAACAACCTGGACTGGACCCAGGGCCTGTCGGCCATCGAGTTCCTCCGGGACATCGGCAAGCACTTCCGGGTCAACAAGATGATCGCCAAGGAGGCCGTCGCCCGGCGCCTCAACTCCGACGCGGGCATCAGCTACACCGAGTTCAGCTACCAGATCCTGCAGGGCATGGACTTCCTGGAGCTGTACCGGCGCTACGGCTGCACGTTGCAGACCGGTGGCAGCGACCAGTGGGGCAACCTCACGTCGGGCACGGACCTGATCCACCGGACCGAGCCGGACGCCGTGGTGCACGCGCTGGGCACGCCGCTGATCACCAAGGCGGACGGGACCAAGTTCGGCAAGACCGAGTCCGGCACGGTCTGGCTCGACCCCGAGATGACCACGCCGTACGCGTTCTACCAGTTCTGGGTCAACGCGGACGACCGGGACGTCTCGAAGTTCCTGCGCATCTTCAGTTTCCGGTCCCGTGAGGAGATCGAGGAGCTGGAGCGGCAGACCGAGGAGCGTCCGCAGGCCCGGGCCGCGCAGCGCGCGCTCGCCGAGGAGCTGACGACGCTCGTGCACGGGGCCGACCAGACGGCCGCGGTGATCGCTGCGTCCAGGGCGCTGTTCGGTCAGGGCGAGCTGGCGGAGCTGGACGGTGGGACGCTGGCGGCGGCGCTGTCCGAGGTGCCGCACATCCGGGTCACGGAGCTGGGCCCGGTCACCGATCTGTTCGCCGAGGTCGGCCTCGTGGCCAGCAAGTCCGCCGCGCGGCGGACGGTCAAGGAGGGCGGTGCCTACGTGAACAACGTGAAGGTCGCCTCCGAGGACGCCGTCGTGGCGAAGGAGGACCTGATTCACGGGCGGTGGCTGGTGCTGCGGCGGGGGAAGAAGAACCTGGCCGCGGTGGAGGTTGTTTCCGCGTAGCG